>JAADGN010000079.1:550-63512 GCA_013152325.1 Chloroflexota bacterium | reverse complement strand
CAAGAATGGCGGCCATCCCTCCCGGCGCAATTTCCCCGGCGTGCTTCATCAGCTCGCCGCGGCGACGAACGAGGCGCAGCCCATCCGCGAAGGACAGCGCACCGGCGGCGGTCAGGGCGCTCAACTCGCCGAGAGAATGTCCAGCAACGGAAGCCGGTTGAAAGTCCGGGCGAAGCGAGGCGAAAACCCGCAGGGCAGCGACCGAATGGACGAACAGCGCCGGCTGGGTGTTGACCGTGTCGTTCAGTTCGTCTGCCGGGCCGGTCCACATCAGGCGCGAGAGCGCAAAACCAAGAATGTCATCGGCTTCTTCGAAAACCTGGCGGGCAAGGTCATACTGCGCGGCCAGTTCACGTCCCATGCCGACGGCCTGGGAACCTTGTCCCGGAAAAAGAAAAGCGGTATGTTTCGAGTCGAGGGTCATATTTTCTCCTGTGCCCCCTTAAACACAAACAGGCCGTGTTGGTCACGGCCTGTCATCGGTTGCTTATTCCGATTTCGCTTTCTCGACTTCGATTACCTCGCGGCCCTTGTAGAAGCCGCAGTTGGGGCAAACGGTGTGCGGCAAGCGCATGGAACCGCAGTTGCTGCACATGACCAAATTGCGCGCTTTTAAGGCGTCGTGGGCCCGACGGCGGTCACGGCGACCTTTGGATGTTTTTCGCTTTGGAAGAGGGGGCATCGCTTTCTCCTTACTTAACCAATGATCGGGCCAGGCCCGATGTTATTTCTGCCAGACAAGCGGGCTGATTATAGCGGTGTTAACCAGTGACGTCAAGCCCGAAACGTTGTAAAATCAGGATATGGAAATTCAGATAGCGGTAGCCAAGACGAACAAATACGCCGTCTCCGAAAGCGGCGACACCCTGGAAGTGATCGAGCGGCCAAACGGAGGCTTGTCTGTTGTGCTGGCTGACGGGCAGACTTCCGGGCGAGGGGCCAAGGCCGTCTCGATGCTGGTCGTACGCAAGGTCATCAGCCTGCTGGCGGAAGGCGTGCGCGACGGCGCGGCCGCCCGCGCCGCGTCGGATTCGCTCTACACGGAGCGGCACGGGAAAGTCTCGTCCACGCTCAACATCGCTTCGATAGACCTGCAGACCAACACCATCGTGCTGACGCGCAATAACCCCGCGCCGATCTTCATCTGCTGCCGGGAACAAATCGAGCGCCTGGACACGGAGAGCTCCCCAATCGGCGTGGCGCGCAACATCCGGCCCGTCATCAGCGAAATCGCCCTCGAGCCGGGCCTGACCATCGTCATCTACACAGACGGGCTGACCCACGCCGGAAAACGCCGCGGCCAGCCGATGGACATCAACACGTCCATTCAGGCCATGCTGGAGGAGCAAGATCCGTCTCCCCAGGAGATTGTCGATTCGCTGCTGGCGCACGCCATACACCTGGACGAAAACCGTCCCGCGGACGACATCAGCGTGGTGGCGATCAAGGTCACCTCGCGGCAGAAAGATACGGGCAACGTCCGGCGCATGACGGTGCAACTGCCGATTGGGCCAGGATAAAGGAACAAAACACAACGGTTGGAACAACAGCACGGCGGCGTCAAAGGCGGAACACTTCATGAAAAACACCCGGAGAAACTGGCAGGCATCCTGGCGGGATACGATGCTCCTGTTGGGCGAGTTCCGCGCCCCGCTGGCGCTCTTTCTGACCGCCATCCTGGGCGGAGGCATCCTGTACAACGCCATCGCCCAACAAGTCGGCGAGCCGCTGGAAAGTCTCTCGGAGACCATCTATCTCGCGCTGACGCTGGTTTTCCTGCAATCCAACGAAACGTTTCCGCACAGCCCCTTTTTGCAAGCCTTCTACTTTCTGATGCCCTTGATCGGCATCGGCATATTGGCGCAGGGACTGACCGATTTTGGCATCATGCTCTTCAACCGTCGAGCACGCAGCAAGGAGTGGGAAATGGCCGTCGCATCCACCTTCAACAATCACACCATCCTGGTCGGGCTGGGACACCTGGGCTTCCGCATGGCCAAGAAACTGCACGCCCTCGGCAAAAAGATCGTCGTGATCGAGATCGAGCCCAAAGCCGACCTGATCGCCATCGTCCAGGAGATGGGCATTCCCGTCATCCAGGACGACGGCACGCGCCTGGTCGCGCTGGAAGCTGCCGGGGTGCGGAAGGCGCACACGATCGCACTGTGCACCCAGGCTGATTCGCTGAACCTGCAAATGGCCCTCAAGGCGCGCAATCTGAATCCGAATATCCAGGTGGTCGTGCGCATTTTCGATGACGACTTCGCCCAATCCCTGCAAGAGCAGTTCGGTTTTACCGCCCTGAGCGCAACCAGCATCGCCGCCCCGGCCTTCGCGGCCGCCGCCGCGGGCACAGACATCACCCGTCCCATCGTCGTCGAGGGACAGGCGCTCAGCCTGGCGCGATTGCGCATCGCGGACGCTTCGCCGCTGATCAAGACGAGCCTCGCAGACATCGAGCAGAACTACGACGTCAGCGTGGTGCTGCTCCGCCACGACGGTATCGCGGACATGCATCCAGCCGGCGACCGGAGACTCTCCGCCGGGGACCTGCTGGCCGTCCTGGGAAGTCCTGCAAAGATCAACATATTGGTCCATGACAGTCAATAAGGAGCGGTTCCTGATCGGCGTCGTCGGCCCGTGCGCGGCAGGGAAATCCACCCTGGTCGGGGGGTTGAAGCAGCGCGGCTACCGTGCGCGGCACATCGCCCAGGAACACTCCTACGTCAAAGACATGTGGCAGCGTTTGACCAACCCGGACATACTCGTCTTTCTCCAAGTCTCGTACCCCCTGACGGTCGAACGGCGCAATCTCGACTGGAACGAATCCGAATACGCCGAACAGCAGCGCCGCCTGAGCCACGCCCGCCAACACGCGGACGTGCACATCCAGACCGATGATTTAACCCCGGAAGAAGTGCTGGAATATGTGTTGAACCTTATCGAGGATGAAAAATACCATGCGCCGTCCGATTAGTTCGCTCCTGCTGCTCGTCCTGTCCCTGGCCGCCTGTCAGGGACAGCCGTCCCCCGCCAACATGCCGCCCACAGAGGCGGCCACATCCGATCCGCCGGCAACAGCCTGGGACGACCGCAGCATCTTCAGCGAGGGCCTGATCGCATCGCAGCAAGCCGCCCTGGCCCAACTGACCGGCGCCAGCACCTATCGCCTGGAATGGCAGATCGCCGACGACCTGGTCCACGTCACCGGCCAGCAGGCCGTTCGCTACACGAATCTGGAAGATGTCGCGCTGGACGAAATCCAGTTCCGCCTGCTGCCAAATATCCTGGGCGGGACGATGCTCGTCTCCAGCGTCAGCGTGGACGGCGAGTCCGCCGCGCCGGAATATGCGCTGGAAGACAGCCTGATGCGCGTCCCGCTCGCCGCGCCCCTGCGTCCCGGCGAAAGCGCGATCATCCAGATCGATTTTGTCGTCATCGTGCCGACCGAACTGGAAAGCAATTACGGCATCCTGGCCTCCACCGAAGGTGTTTTGGCCCTGGCACACGCCTACCCGATGATCGCCGTCTACGACGACGAGGGCTGGAACGCCGAAATCCCCCCGGACTCAGGCGACGTGACCTACGCGGACGCCAGCTTCTACCTCGTCCGTGTGACCGCGCCCGCCGACCTCGTCCTGGTCGCATCGGGCCGCGAAGTCGCCCGCGAGACGGACAACGGGCGGCAGACAGTCACCTTCGCGGCCGGGCCGGCGCGAGATTTCTTCCTCGCCGCAAGCGCTGCATATGTCGTCCTGACAGAAACGGTCGGCGAATACACCTTTCGCAGTTATGCGCCTGCCGACGCACACGATGGCGCACAACTGGCTTTGGAGACAGCCGCCAGAGCCATCGCAGATTTTGGCGGACGCTACGCGCCCTATCCGTACACAGAGTTCGACATCGCCGCCACGCCCACCTACGCCCTGGGCATCGAGTACCCCGGCATGACCGCCGTCAGTCTCGATCTGTACGACCTGTCCGGAAACTTCAATGGAACTCCGGCCAGCGTCTATCTCGAATCGACCGTCGCACACGAGGTCGGGCACCAGTGGTTCTACAACATGGTCGGCAACGATCAACTGGACGAACCCTGGCTGGACGAGTCGCTGACCCAGTACGCCACCTGGCAATACTACAAAGACACCTACGGAGCCAGCGGCGGCGCAGGCTTCGAACAATCCCTCGAGGGACGCTGGCAGGGGATCGAGCGGGCCGAGATTCCCGTCGGCCTGCCCGTCAGCGCCTACAGCGACAGGGAGTACAGCGCCATCATCTACGGCCGCGGCGCGCTCTTCTTCGATGCGCTGGCGGAACAGATGGGAAGGCAGGCTTTCGACGCCTTCCTGGGCGACTACACCCAGAGCCATCAGTGGAGCATAGCCACCAGCAAAAGTCTCCAGCAAACAGCCGAAGGACACTGCAACTGCGATCTGGATCCGCTTTTCGACCAATGGATACACCCGGCGACGCCATAAAAAATGCGCCTGCATCGAACCTACCCACCCCCATCCAAACGGTGTATAATCAGCCCGCCGCCAGCGCCAGCCAATGGTGGGCATTTTTATGACTGGAGTACACATCTATGAAAAATCGTCAAAACACATGGTTGCTTGTGATCGTCATCCTGATCGTTTTTGCGCTCTGGATCGACTTGAGCGAGACCATCACCATCACCAACCCCTTCACCAACAAAGTCATTTTTACCCGCAATGTGGAAACCCGCCTGGGGCTTGACCTGCGCGGCGGCCTGCAAACACTGCTCGAAGCCGACCTGCCCGCGGACGCCGTCGTCAGCGCCGACGACCTGAAAGTCACGCGGCAGATCCTGGAGAGCCGCTCGAACGCCCTCGGTGTGAGCGAGGTCGTCATGCAAACTGCCGGCGATCGCCGCATCGTGGCCGAATTCCCCGGCATCAACAACCCGGAGGAAGTGATCGCTTCGCTCCAGGAAACCGGTCTGCTCGAATTCGTAAACATGGGAACCACCCCCGTTCCGGAAGGGACGATCATCGAAACGGATTACGGGTTGGCGGAGAGCGCACAACCCGAGCCGACAACTGAGCCGACGCCTGCGGCAGATACTGCGCCCGACGCCGCCCCGACCGAGGAAGCCGCGCCCACCGTCTACCACACCGTGATGACCGGCGCGGCGCTCGACGAAGTCGGCGTAACCCAAAGCTCCATGGGGCAATACCAGATATCCTTCAGCCTGAAACCGGACGCCACCAAACTATTTGCCGATTACACCGGTTCACACATCAACCAATTCCTGGCCATTGTGCTGGACAAACGAGTGATCTCCACGCCCCGCATCCAAAGCCAGATCAGCGGCGGAAGCGGCGTAATCACCGGACAATTTGACTACGACAGCGCAAACTCGCTGGCCATCCAATTGCGCTACGGCTCACTGCCCATCCCCATCAAAATCGTCGAAAGCCGCACCGTCGGCCCGACGCTGGGCGAAGAATCGATCCGCAAAAGCATCCTGGCCGGCTCCATCGGTTTGATCGTCGTGGTGCTCTTCATGGCGCTCTACTACCGCCTGCCCGGCATCGTCGCGGACATGGCCCTGCTCGTCTACGGATTGCTGACCCTGGCGCTCTTCAAGCTTGTCCCGGTCGTGCTAACGCTGCCGGGCATCGCCGGCTTCATCCTGAGTATCGGTATGGCCGTGGATGCCAACGTGCTCATCTTCGAACGCCTGAAAGAAGAATTGCGCGCCGGACGCAACCTGCACACAGCCATCGATCTCGGCTGGAGCCGCGCCTGGCCCTCGATCAGGGACGCCAACATCTCGACGCTGATCACCAGCGGTATCCTGTTCTGGTTCGGGAGCGCATTCGGCGCCAGCCTGGTCAAAGGCTTCGCGCTGACCCTGGCCCTGGGCGTCGGCGTCAGCCTGTTCACCGCCCTGACCGTCACACGCACTTTCCTGCACCTGGTGTTGGACAACATCAAATTCGCTGAGCACCCCAAGTGGTTCGGCATCTAGGAGCGCGGCATGAATATCATCAAAAATCGCTACCTTTACTTTGCAATCTCTCTCATCATCATCATCCCGGGCACAGTTGCGCTGTTCCTGTGGGGACTTTCCCCCGGCATCGACTTCACCGGCGGCAGCCTGCTCGAAGTCCGCTTCGAGACGGGCAACCGGCCCTCGGCAGCCGAAATCGCCACCCTGTACGATGAGTTCTCGACGACAGATCAGTCCATCGCGGACCCGATTGTCCAGCCGTTGGGCGATGATGCTTTCTCCATCCGCTCCAAGGAGCTGAACGACGCCCTGAAAGGCAAGATCGTGGCCGAAATGGAGAAGCGCTTCGGCGGCCCGGTGACCGTCCTGCACTTCACGCACGTCAGCGCGGCGATCGGGCAGGAAGTGGCCACGCGCGCCGCGGGCGCGGTGGGGCTGTCCGCCATCTTCATTCTGCTCTACATCACGTACGCCTTCCGCGGCGTGAAGCACGCTTTCCGCTACGGCGTATCCGCCATCTTCGCCATGCTGCACGATGTGCTTGTGACGGTCGGCGTCGAAGCCATGCTGGGACATTTCCTGGGTTGGGAATCCGACGCCCTCTTCCTGACCGCCCTGTTGACGGTGATCGGCTTCTCGGTACACGACAGCATTGTGGTCTTCGACCGCATCCGCGAAAACTCGACCATCTACCGCCGCCTGGATTACGAAACGCTGGTCAATCATTCGGTCGTTCAAACCCTCGACCGCTCGATCAACACCCAGTTGACGGTCATGTTCACGCTCTTTGCGCTGGCGCTGTTCGGCGGAGAGAGCATCCGTCACTTTACGATCATCCTGCTGGTCGGTATCTTCAGCGGAACCTACTCGTCCATCTTCAATGCCGCGCCCATCCTGGTCGTCTGGGAAAACAAGGAATGGCGCAATTGGTTCCGGCGAAAAGAAAGCGCCGCAACAGCAGCTTAGGCGGCACACAACTCAAATGGCGTATCGCGCGATGCGCCATTTTTATTTAATCAAGGATTGGCACCATGAAACGACTTCTTGTCCTGACCAGCTTCTTCGTCCTCGCAGCCTGCTCCCCCGCCCCGGCAGAGACGCCGAATCCCCCCACGCCTCAGCCTGCCACGCCGACGAAGGACATATCCCCAACCGAAACAGCCGCCCCGGCAACACCCGTTCCGGTCTGGCAGCCGCCAGTCGGCGCAACCTGGCAGTGGCAGCTTGGCGACCAGCCCATCAATCAATCCTTCGACGCGGCCGTCTACGACGTGGATCTCTTCGAGACAGACGTCAGCACCATCGAGGCGCTGCACGCCCAGGGACGCAAGGTGGTCTGTTATATCTCCGTCGGCAGTTGGGAGGAATGGCGCGAGGACGCCGACCAGTTCCCGCCGGAGGTCATAGGCAATGACTACGAAGGCTGGCCGGGCGAAAAGTGGCTCGACATCCGCCAGATCGACAAACTGGCCCCGATCATGCGCGCCCGCTTCGACCTGTGCAAGGAAAAAGGCTTCGATGCCATCGAGCCGGACAACATCGACGCCTACTGGTCAGACACCGGCTTCCCGCTGACCTATGAAGACCAATTAGCCTACAATATCTGGCTGGCCGAGGAAGCCCACGCGCGCGGCCTTTCGATTGGCCTGAAAAACGACGACGAGCAAGTCGCCGACCTGCTGCCTTACTACGACTGGGCGCTGACCGAGGATTGCTTTGACGGCGAGTGGTGCGAGGCGATGACGCCCTTCATCGAGGCCGGGAAGCCCGTCTTCGCCGCCGAATACACCGACATGATGAGCCTGGAAGATTTCCTGGCGAATGTCTGCCCGCAAGCCAAAGAGATGGGCTTCAGCGCCATCCTGAAGAACCGCAACCTGGACGCATACCAGGCGGCCTGCCCGTAAACATCCTGGCAGACAAACTCGTCGCCAGGCGATCGCTGTCTCCTGGCGCGATAAGTGTTTCCCGTGCTCTCAAGAGATCACTGCCGTAGATGCGTCTTTGCAAACTCACAGATCTCATCCAATGCCTGCCCTAAATTTGCCTAACGATCTATCCGAAAATTCTTTTGTAGTAACGGCTTCAGCCGTCAAGCAGCGACTAAAAGTCGCTACTACGCATTTTTCGGACAGATTCTAAATGCAAAATTAAACACACCAATATTATTTTCCCGTGCTGACAAAACCAACCTTCGCACAAGCTTCCCGAAACGACAAAAACCCCTCTCGCGAGGGGTTTTTCGAGGCTGGGGGCAGAGGATTCGAACCTCTACTGACGGTTCCAGAGACCGCTGTCCTGCCGTTAGACGAGCCCCCAACAGAGCGGAGCGATTTTACCATCTCTTGGGAACACTGTCAAATTTTGTCGACCTGTCTTGATGCGCCGCCGCCGTTAGGATGTGTTAAAATTCAGCCATTATAAAACCGGAGAGAAATGCAATGAACCCAACAGACACATCCGCACCATCCAATTTTATCCACGAAATGATCGAAAAGGATTTGGAAACCGGCCGTTTCGACGGCCGCGTACAGACGCGCTTCCCTCCGGAGCCGAACGGCTACCTGCACATCGGGCACGCCAAATCCATCGTGCTGAATTTCGGCATCGCACAAAAATACAACGGGAAATGCAACCTGCGCTTTGACGACACCAATCCCACCAAAGAAGAAGAGGAGTACGTCCGCTCGATCATCGAGGACGTGCGCTGGCTGGGATACGACTGGGGCGAGCGTATCTTTTACGCCTCCGATTATTTCGACCAGCTCTACAAGTGGGCTGTGCAGCTCATCGAAACCGGCCACGCCTACGTAGACGACCTCAGCGCCGAGGAGATCCGCGCCTACCGCGGCACGCTGACCGAACCGGGGAAAAACAGCCCCTACCGCGAGCGCTCGGTCGAAGAAAACCTCGACCTGTTCGAGCGCATGCGCGCTGGCGAATTTCCCAATGGCGCCAAAGTGCTGCGCGCAAAAATCGACATGGCCTCCCCCAACATGAACCTGCGCGACCCGGTGCTCTACCGCATCCTGCATGCGCCGCACCACCGCACCGGCGACAAATGGTGCATCTACCCGATGTACGATTTCGCGCACGGCCAATCCGATTCCATCGAGCGCGTCACCCACTCCATCTGCACGCTCGAATTCGAGAATCACCGTCCGCTCTACGATTGGCTCCTGGATACGCTTGGCATCTACCACCCCCAGCAAATCGAGTTCGCCCGGCTCAACCTGAGCTATACCGTGCTCAGCAAACGCCGGCTGATCGAACTGGTGGAAAACAGCTACGTCAACGGCTGGGACGACCCGCGCATGCCCACCCTTTCCGGCCTGCGACGGCGCGGCGTCCCCCCCGAAGCGATCCGCTCTTTTGCGGAACGTATCGGCGTCGCCCGGAACGACAGCATCATCGACGTCAGCCTGCTCGAGTACCACATCCGGCAGGACCTGAACAAACGCGCCGAACGCCGCATGGCTGTGCTGCATCCGCTGAAGATCATCATCACGAATTACCCCGAGGGACAAGTGGAGATGCTCGAGGCGGTCAACAATCCTGAAGACGAAAGCGCCGGGAAACGGACGGTGCCCTTCTCGCGCGAACTGTACATCGAACGCCGCGACTTCAACGAAGACCCGCCCAGGAAATATTTCCGCCTCGCTCCCGGACGAGAAGTCCGCCTCCGTTATGGATACTTTGTCACCTGCACCAACGTGGTCAAAGACGAGCACGGCGAAATTATCGAGGTCCACTGCACCTACGACCCAGAGACCAAAGGCGGCTATGCGCCCGACGGACGCAAGGTGCGCGGCACGATCCACTGGGTTTCGGCGGCGCACGCGATAAACGCAGAAGTCCGGCTGTACGACCGGCTGTTCACCAAGCACAATCCGCTGGATGCCGAAGAGGGCAAAGACTACAAGGACTACCTGAATCCCAATTCGCTGGAGGTACTCGCCGGATGCAAACTGGAGCCCAGCCTGAGCGAAGCCCGTCCCGGCGAGCGTTTCCAGTTCGAGCGCCTGGGCTACTTCAGCGTTGACCCGGACACCACCGAGGGTCGCTTGGTCTTCAACCGGACAATCACCCTGCGGGACACCTGGGCGAAGATCGAAAAGCAGCAAAGGAAATAGAGGACAAAATAAAAAAGAGCGGCGCAATGTCGCTCTTTTTTTGTTTATGCTCCAACAGGTGCCGGGCACTTTGGAAGTGCCCGGCACCTCGATTAACTATCCAACGATTCCAGCAGCGCAACTGCCTGCTCGACCCGCCTGAGCACCTCGTCACGCCCGATGATCTCCATCGTCTCGAAGAGCGGCGGGCTGACCTTGCGCCCCGTCACAGCGACGCGCAGGATGCCGAACAACTGCCCGGCCTTCAAACCAAGCTCCCCGGCCAGAGCGCGCATCGGGGGCTCTGCCGTTTCGTGGGTGATCTCCGTCAGGCCCGAGAGAATGCTCACCGCGCGGCGGGCAGCCTCGGCGGAGTCCGGCGCGGTCATCTTTTTCCCGATCAGCTCCTCCGGATTCGGCGATACCGTTTCTTCGAAGAAAACGCCGCCCACGATCGGTGCGTCCCGCAGCGTCTTCAAGCGCGGCTGAAGCAAGGGCGCAATCTGGCGCAGCTTGTCGTCATCCACCGGGTAGCCCGCTTCGATGAAGAAGGGCTTCATGCGGGCAGCCAAATCATCCACGGACAGGCGGCGAATGTGCAGGCCGTTGAAATGGTCCAGCTTCTTGAAATCCACCGCCGCCGGAGCCGGATTGAGATGCGCCAAATCGAACCGGGCGATCATTTCGTCGAGGCTCATCTCGTCGTTTTCGGCAGTGCCCCAGCCCATCAACACAATCCAGTTGAGAATGCCTTCAGGGATATAACCCAACGCCTCGAGATCCTTGATGAAAATCGAATAGCCGTCGTCGCGGGCGCGTTCAGCATCGCGCTTGCTCATCTTGCCCTTGCCGCCCGGCTTGAGAAAAACCGAGAGATGCACCCAGGTCGGCTCCGCCCAACCCAAGGCGCGGACGATCAGGGCGTGCAGCGGGAAAGTGCCCAGCCACTCGGAACTGCGGAAAACATGCGTGATTCCCATCTCGTGGTCGTCCACTATCGCGGCCAGGTGGTACAACGCCCAACCTGTGGACTTGACCAGGATCGCGTCGTCCAGATTGCGGTTATCCACCGTGATGTCGCCGCGCAGCAGGTCGTGGACGGTGGTCGTGCCCTCCTGCGGGGCCTTGAAGCGGATGACGTGCTGCTCCCCGTCGGCGACGCGGCGCGCCGCTGCCTCCGGCGGGATATTGCGGCAGGTTCCGTCATAATGAAGCGACTCTTTGCGTTTCAATTGTTCCTGCCGGACGCGGGCGAGACGCTCCGGCGTGCAAAAACAGGGATAGGCGCGCCCACGCTCGACCAGTTGCCGCGCGTATTTGAGATAGATCTCTTTGCGCTCCGATTGGCGGTAGGGGCCGCAGGGGCCGCCCACGTCCGGGCCTTCGTCCCATTGCAGGCCCAGCCAACGCAGTCCAGCCAACAACTCATCTTCCGCGCCTTCGACTGTGCGCTTAAAGTCGGTGTCTTCGATACGCAGGATAAACTGTCCACCCGTGCGGCGGGCCAGAAGGTAATTGTAGAGCGCCGTCCGGGCACTGCCAAGATGCAGGCGTCCCGTCGGCGAAGGTGCAAAGCGCACCCGTGCAGGTTGCGATGTGTCAGCCATGAGTCTCCAAAAAATAATTTAGAATTCCAACGCCTTGTGGCGCATAATGACACTTTCGACCAGTCCAATCCCCAGCATCAACGATAGCAAGCCGCTGCCGCCATAACTGATGAATGGCAGCGGCAGTCCGGAAACCGGGATCAGGTTCAGGTTGACGCCAATATTAACCGCTCCCTGGAAGAAAATCAACACTCCGACGCCAAATGCGATCATCGCGCCAGAGGTATCGCGCGCCATGCGGGCCGCCCGCATACAACGCGCGATGATAAAGACCAGCACGGCGATGACCAGCAACGCGCCGATCAACCCGAATTCTTCCGAAATGGCAGAGAATATAAAGTCCGTGTGGCGGACCTTGAGAAAACGCAACTGTACCTGGGAGCCATGCCCATACCCTTTGCCCAACAGCCCGCCCGACCCAATCGCGATCAACGCCTGGCGAACGTTATAGGTCGCGCCGTGGCGGGCGGTCGGGTCCGGGAACAGAAAGGTGATCACACGCTGCCGTTGATAATCCTGAAGGAACGGGAATCCGACAACCAGAAGGATGAGTCCGCTCACACCAAAAGTCAGCAAATGCTTTATCTGCAAGCCATTCAACCAAAGCATGGAGATCCAAATCACCATGATGACAATGACGTTGCTCAAGTTGGGCTGCAAGAGGATCCAAATCGCCAGGCCCATCGTCCAAAGCAGGCTGGAAATGATCCAGCGCAGGTCGCGGGGCTCGTCCTGGGTCTGTTCGAAATAACGCGCCAATATCAAAATGACGACGATCTTGGCCAACTCAGTGGGCTGGACGAAAATCACGCCGACCCTGAACCAACGAGCCGCGCCGAAGACTGCGCGGGCGCTCAAAAACAGAAAGAAGAGCAACAGCATCATAACGCCGTAAATTGGCCGGTAAAGCACCGACCAGTAATTGTAATCAATGGCTGCGATGCCAAAAATGACAACCAACCCAATGCCGGCAAAGATAGCTTGACGACTTGGATAATCGGCAATCTCCACATTCCCCGCTACAGCCGAATCGATCATGGCGACGCCAAAAGCGATCGCCAGAACAACCGCGCCTAGAAGCCAGAAATCAAAGTGCCGCCAGGAGAGACCACGCAACATAAGTTTTTACCGCGTCCGGCGACGGGAGACGCTCCTGAGAGGGATATCCGCGACGAGCCGCTGCGAACGGCCATCGCGGGCGATATCAATCCGCACAGAGGCGGGATCAATCTCAACGTGACGCGAGATCGCATCCAACAGGTCATCTTTCAGAGCATCGAGCACGGCCGGGGTCAAATCCGTGCGGTCATGGATCAAAACCAACTGCAGGCGTTCTTTTGCGTTCTGCGCGCTTTTGTCTTTCCGCCCAGAAATACGGTCAAAGAAACTCATGTTACTTCCTCCCCGTCAACCGTGAAAGCCGCTGCCAAAGACCGTCCTGGCTGTCCAGGTCCATGAAAGGTACATCCTCGCCTGTCAGGCGACGGGCAATATTACGAAAAGCCTGACCGGCTCTACTCTTGTCATCCAAGGCAATCGGCGTCCCCCGGTTGGCCGCAATGAGCACCGTCTGGTCTTCGGGCACAATGCCAATCAGGTCAATCGCCAGCAGATCAAGCACATCCTCCGCCGAAAGCATATCGTGGTTTTTGACCATGTCATAATCGATACGGTTAATGATCAGGGAGGGGGAACCCTTTTCCTCCGCTTCCAGGATGCCAATCACGCGGTCGGCATCGCGCACGGCCGAAACTTCCGGATTCGTAAGCACAATGACCCGGTCAGCGGGCGTGATGGCATTTTTAAAGCCGCGCTCGATGCCAGCGGGGGAATCGATCAAGATCCAATCGCATTCCGAGCGCAATTCCGCGCCCAGGCGCAACATGTCGCTGGGAGAGACGGCCGTCTTGTCGCGCGTTTGCGCCGCAGGGATCAGGAACAACCCCGGCAAACGTCTGTCGCGGATCATGGCCTGCCGCAAGCGACAGCGACCCTCGATCACATCCACGATGTCGTAGACAATACGGTTCTCCAGCCCCATGACCACGTCCAGGTTGCGCAGGCCAATATCGCCGTCCACACAAACCACTTTCTTGCCATTGGCAGCCAGCGCAATACCCAAGTTGGCGACGGCTGTTGTCTTTCCGACGCCACCTTTTCCTGAAGTGATGGTCACAATCTGTGCACCCATAATATCATCCTACCTGTTTGATTTAAGATTGACTGGCTGCCAAGGCTCGACCACAAGCCGCCCATTGCCCAGATAGACTTTTTCGGGTCGTTCACCCTTTTTTTCAGAGGGAAGAGCTATCTCTCCCGCGATCCGCAATTGTGTCGGCGAAAGCTCCAGCGCACAGACGGTCGCTTCCCGGTTTCCGCCTGCCCCTGCATGGACAACGCCGCGCAGCCGCCCCCAGACCAGCACACTGCCTTCGGCGATGATTTCCGCACCCGGATTGACATCACCCACCACGACGACATGGCCGGGAAATTCGATGCGCGTACCAGAACGCAGCGTGCGGCGCAGCCAAAGCGCGGTCTCATCTTCAACCGCATCCGCTGCCGGCCGGAGGCTCTCCTCCGGTCGAGGCTTGGAAACGCGTGTTGCAAGTCCAAGCAGTTGGGCCGTTTTGACCGTGGTCGGCGAGTCGCTCACCACCGCCCAAAGGGATACGTTGCGCTCCGAAAGCACATCCCGCAGATTGACCATCTCGGTCACATGCAGTATTTGGCTGCCAACGTCCAAGGCCAATCGCGCCCCTTGAAAAAAGGCCTGTCGCTCATCAATCTGCGCGATGAGCATGGCCTGTAATTTTTCCCAGTCTGCGTCGCCCAGCGAGACCAACAATCCATCTCGCAGGCCCTTGATCTGGACAAGAGGGGGCAGTTCCTTCATCAAGCAAATTATAGCATGAACTCAAACAAGGGCCCCGGTGTATCAAGGGCAATTCTCGACCCGACGCTGTGGGAACAGCCGATGTCCGACAATTGAACCGCTGATGTCCGACAGTTAAACTGTCGGACATCAGCCAAGCTATCGGACAGCGGTTAGGCTGTCAAATATCGTCGAAGGCTGCAAAGGATAAGAACTGCTGGCGCACCAAAAGTGCACTTACCCCCCACCGCCAACGCCCTCGGCAATGTCTATCGCCTTGATCTCGAAATAGGCTTCAACGACCTTGGCAACAATCGGCCCGGCAACGCTGGCGCCCTCGCCGCCGTTATAGCAAAACGCCATCACGATAATCTCGGGGTCATCATATGGCGCGTAGGCCAACGTCCAGGAATGGGTGGGCCACTGCCCATACTGGCAGCGATTTTGCGAGAGCGCAACGTCGTCGCAATATTCCGCCGTGCCAGTCTTGCCCGCCACTGCAATTGGAAAGCCGCTAAACACCTTGTTCAGCGTCCCGCGTGGATCGGTGACCGCCAGGCGCATCCCCTCCTGCACGCTCTGCACCACGAAAGGAGAAACGGTTTTCTTGCCCTCGGCTTCCGAACAGTAGCCACCCTCGCACTCATAGTTCTGAATAAGCTGCGTGGTGGTGATGTCCCATTTCATCGCAGGCTGAAAAAAACGCACGACGTGGCCTTCGTCGTTGATCACCTCGCGCAGGATTGTCGGCTGCATCAGCTTGCCATCATTGGCTATCGTCGCGCCCGACATCAAAACCTGCAGCGGCGTCGCAAGGACATATCCCTGCCCCACGCTGGCAATATATGTATCGCCGGTAGACCAGTTTTCGCCCTGGTTGATGCGCTTCCATTTTGGCGAAGGGATCAGCCCATCTGCCTCGCCGGGAAGTTCAATCCCGGACGGCTCATCGTATCCCAACGCACGGGCATATTCCCTCAGCCGCAAAATGCCCAGCCCCTGCGGAATTTCATCCTTGTATCCGCCGCCCAATTTATAGAAACACACATTGCTCGAATACGCGATGCAGTGCAAAAAATCAATTTGACCGAACCCAGCCGGGTTCTGGTCGAAAATCCAGTCGACGAAGGGGCGTTCGCGGCCGGGATCGTTGGGAGAGAATTTCTCCGTCAAGATCAGCTGCCCCGGAGCATAAATCGTCTGGTCGATCGTTACAACGCCCTCGTTCAGCGCGCCGGTCGCAGTAGAGAGTTTGAACACCGAACCAGGAGGGTATTCGCTCGAGATGGCATTATTGAGCAATGGATGGCGCGGGTCTTCACTGAGCTGCTGATAATAATAGGCCGGGATGAAGCGCGCCAGACGATTGTTTTCGTACGTCGGGTAAGAGACCATCGCCAGGATTTCGCCGGTCTTCGGGTTCATGGCGATCACCACGCCGCTCGAAATGCGGATACGCCCGAAATATGCGTTCCAGGATTCAATCTCTCCCAGCAAAGCCCCTTCCGCAGCCAGTTGCAAGCGCGTGTCAAGGGTAAGGCGAATGTTATCTCCAGGGACCGGCGGAATGGGCGGCTCCAGGTTGCGCAACTCCTTGCCAGCCACATCCACCTCGATCACCCGCCTCCCGTTTTGCCCGGCCAGAATATCCTGCATCGAAGCTTCGACCCCGGCATAGCCAACCTTGTCGCGGCCGGCCTTAAAGCCAAGCGCTTCATATTGCTCCACACGGGCGGCCGGGATGGGACCGAGAAAACCGATCACATTCGCCGTCAGCGAACCGGTGGGATAATCCCGTATCGGTTCAATCTCGATATCCACGCCAGGCCAGGCGACCGCGCGCTCACGGATGATGCGGGCGCTCTCCCCATCAACGTCGCACTTGATCTTCACCGGGCTGTAAGGGGCCAGCGAATCGCCCAGTTCAACCAGTTGCGCAATACCCGGGCCGGGAACACAGGCCGCCACAAGTTTGGCATCATCAACCGTTCCATGGTTTACGGGCACATCGATAATCCCCGACAATTCCCGATAGATACGCTGAATGTCCACGGCATCATCCGGCAAATACGCCGGCGTAATGACCACGTTATAGGAGGCAATGTTGCGCGCCAAAACCATTCCATTGCGGTCATAAATAATGCCGCGCAGCGCCGGGATGCTGATCTCGCGCGTGAAATTATCCTCAGCCCGGATCAGCCAATTTACGCCCTCGAAAATTTGCAGGTTGAACAACCTGAAGGCAAGCAAAGCGAACACCAGCGCCCCAGCCACATACAATGTGACCATGCGCCAAGTTTGAATACGGAAGCGAGGCAGTGAAGTTGAACTCATACTTGTTCCTCTATTGGATACATCCAGCCCGCCAGGTCGCGCATCATTGCAAAGACAGGAATCGCCAAAAGCAAATTCAGCAAAAGGCTGGGCAAAGTAACCAGCCCAAACACATCGCCGACCGGCAGCGGATTACCCAGCAACCTCAATAAGAATACCGATAAAATGTGCATAAACAACGTACCCACGAAAACCACCGCGAACATCACCAACAATGGCGCCTGCCAAATGCGGTACACCCAAACCCGCGCCAAGCCAACGACAAGCAAATATCCGATCACGGGCACAATCCAGGGCAGCCCGGAGACAAAACCAACGATTGCCCCGCCGAGCAGCGCCCAGTGCCAGGCTGTGGTCACTCGATCCTGCAACGCCCAAGCCGCCAGCACAACCAGCATCAGGTCCGCATAACCGCCCAACAGAGGGGTGCGGGCAATCACCGCCGTCTGGACGACCAGAATCAGAGTAAGGATGGGAAAAGCTATCAGTTCTTTCACGGGAAACTCAGGGAGTCGTGGCCGGGACCAACGGCGAAATATCCACTGGCCTGAAATTCGTAATGACCAGTACGATCTCCAGCCGGGCAAAATCAACGACCGATTGGATCGAAGCCTGCTGAAAAAGTTCGTAATCCCGCTTGCGGACGTTCAGCACCTGCCCTACGAGCAGATCCGGCGGATAGTCGCCGCCCAGGCCAGACGTCAGCACCACGTCCCCCTGTTCAATCGTCGCATCCTGAGAGATCATGTCCAGCGCAAGGTCTCCGGTTACAGAGCCAATCAGGATGGCGTCCGTTTTGGCATTTTGCAGGCGGACGTTCACCGCCGACGCGGGGTCGGTGACCAATTGGACGCGCGCGGCGTCCGCGATGACCGCGTCCACGCGCCCGACCAGGCCCTGATTGGTGACGACCGGCATGCCGCGGCGGATACCATCGTTCGAACCACGATTGATGATGATGTAATGCAGGAAGGGGCTGGGATCGCGTCCAATGACTGCCGCAGCCTTATAGGTGCTTTCCGGGTTAGCATGTGAGAAGTCCACCAGCGCGGCGAGAATCTGCGTCTCGGTGATCTGCTGCTGCAATTCAATGATCTGCGTTTGAAGCCGGGAGACCTCCGATTCGAGTTCAACGTTGCGCTGGCGCAGGGTGACAGCGTCGCGCGGCGTCGTCAAGAAATCCTGGATCGCCAAATAACGCGTTGAGACCCAAGTCTGCGCCGAAACGACCGAATTGTCAAACCAGGTGGAAGCGGAACCGAAGTATCCGCCCAGTGCCAACGCCAGGATACCCCCAACCACCAGAAAAATAATGGTCGTTTGCAGCGAACGGGCAAAGAAATCTTTCATGTCAGGGTTCTAGCGGCAAAACATCACGCCAGCCCAATGAGCGGAAAAGCTCAGAGGGTCAGGCTCGATGGCGAGTGCTGCCGCGCTCCAGGCCAACCAGATAACGGGCAAGGTTCTCAAAATCTTCGTAGATCATGCCTGCGCCGCGCGCCACACACGTCAACGGGTCTTCGGCAATCCAGACGCGCAGGTTAAGGTCATCGGCCAGACGCTTATCCAGCCCCAGCAAAAGCGCGCCGCCGCCCGCCATGCAGATACCAATGTCCATCAGGTCGGAAACGATTTCCGGCGGGATTTCATCCAATGCGTCGCGGACAGTATCCACAATGACCTGCACCGAGGCCGCCAGCGCATCGCGTATCTCAACCGAAGAAACTTCGACCGTTTCGGGCAAGCCGGTCACCAGGTTGCGACCGCGCACTTCCACCGTCTTTTCAGTAGGGAGCGGGAAGGCGGAACCAATGGTTATTTTGATCTGTTCCGCGACGCCCTGGCCGATAAGCAAATTGTATTTGTTGCGCAGGTACTGAATAATATCCTGGTCCATCTCGTCGCCAGCCACGCGCAACGAACGCGAGGCGACCACGCCGCTCATCGACATGACCGCGACTTCCGTCGTCCCGCCGCCGATGTCCACTACCATGCTGCCGCGCGTCTCGCCGATCGGCAGGCCAGCGCCCAACGCCGCAGCGATGGGCTCCTCTATTAAAAACGCTTGCCGTGCGCCAGCAGCCATGGCCGCATCATAGACAGCCCGCTTTTCAACTTCGGTAACGCCGGCGGGGATGCCAATCACCACGCGCGGTTTCGGCAAAGGCACCACGCTTTGTTCGTGGACGCGACCAATAAAATACTCCAGCATGATCTGGGTCACGTCGAATTCAGAGATCACGCCGTCGCGCAGCGGACGCACAACAACAACATTGCCGGGCGTCCGCCCGACCATTTCCTTAGCCGCCATACCAATTGCCAACGGATGACGCGACCGCTTGTCGATCGTCACCCATGAAGGTTCGTTAATAACAATGCCTTTTCCGCGAACATTGACCAGGGTATTGGCAGTTCCCAGGTCAATGCCAATGTCGAGCGAAAAAAGGCCAAGAAGCCAGTTGATAGGATTAAAAGCCAATGGGGGGTTCCTCAGCGAAGTGTTCTTGTAAGATGTCCCTTGCTTGTTGCATTCAGCATTATAGCAAAGATAACCAGCATGCGCAACTTCTGGTGCGGCAATGGGTTATCCCTACTTGAGACTCTATTAACGATTCCCGGAGGACGCATGTCTAAAAAAGTCGCAATAGTTACCGATAGCACGGCCTATATTCCTGATGATTTGATCGCCAAACATAATATCACCGTTCTGCCGCTCGAGGTCATTTGGGGCGACGAAACGTTCAAAGATGGCGTTGATATTCAACCCAGCGAATTTTACACACGCCTTCAAACCGCAAAAGTGATGCCCTCAACATCACAAGTCACCATTCCGTACATGCAAGATGCCTTTGAGCGATTGGTCGCAGAAGATTACGAGGTGCTCGGCATTTTCCTTTCATCCAAACTCTCGGGCACGATCAACTCCGCAGTGCAGGGACGCGCGGCGATGAAGTCCGGGCAGGAACGCATTCATATTTTCGACTCCCTGCAGACTGCCATGTCGCTGGGATTTCAAGCCCTGGCCGCCGCCCGCGCAGCCCAGGACGGCGCGTCCATTGACGATTGCCTTGCCATCGCCGAAAAAGCGCGCGACAACACCGGCGTTTACTTCGCCGTAGACACGCTGGAATTCCTGCACCGCGGCGGACGTATTGGCGGCGCAAAACGTCTGCTGGGAACCGCAATGAAGGTCAAACCGGTACTTTCCGTACAAGATGGCCTCGTCGCCTCCATCGAAAGCGTGCGCACCAAACGCAAAGCGCACCTGCGCATACTCGAAATCATCAAAGAGGAAATCGGCGACCGCACCCCGATCCGCATCGCCACACTGCAAGCCAACGCAGCCGATGACGCCAAAGCCCTGCTCGACCTTGCCAGCCAGGAAATGGACGTGGCCGAAACGATCCAATCGCAGGTCAGCCCGGTGATCGGCACACATGTCGGCCCCGGAACGGTTGGCCTGGCCTACATGGCCGGGATGTAACAGCAGCCACATCCTGTCTCCATGATCGCAAAGCGAAGATGCATCGATAAGCATCTTCGCTTTTTTTCGACATCGAAACAAGAACGGGTATAATTCACGCATGACTTCGCACCCCACCCATCTGGTCATCGGCATTGCCGGCGGCTCCGGCTCCGGCAAGACCACGGTCGCCCAGGAAATCCTGAACCGCGTCGGCCCGGAGCAAATCGCTTTTTTGCAGCACGACGCCTACTACAAAGACCTGAGCGGTCTCCCGCCGACCCAGCGCGCCGAAGTCAACTTCGACCACCCCCATTCCCTCGAAACGGAACTCCTCATCCGGCACATCGAAGACCTGAAAAGCGGCAGGCAGGTTGAAGTCCCGATTTATGATTTCGCCACCCACAGCCGCACGGAACAGACGTTCACCGTCGCGCCGCGCGAGGTGATCCTGGTCGAGGGCATCCTGTTGTTCGCCGAAGCCGCGCTGCGCGAAATATTTGATGTCAAACTCTTTGTCGACACGGACTCCGATCTCCGCTTTATCAGACGCCTGGAACGCGACATCGCGGAGCGCGGCCGGACGACCGCATCGGTCATCCACCAATACCTGGCCACCGTCCGCCCGATGCACCTGGAGTTCGTCGAACCGTCCAAGCGGTATGCAGACGTCATCATCCCGGAAGGCGGCTTCAACACCGCCGCGCTGGATATGGTCGTGGCCCGCATCGAATCCATGCTGAAATAACCGAAAGGAATTTTTATGGCACAGAACAAACAATGGGCCACCCCGCCCGAAATGGTGATCGACCCGCGGAAGAAATACACCGCGACCATCTCCACCGACAAGGGCGACATCGTCCTGGAACTGTTCGCGGACAAGACCCCGCAGACCGTCAACAACTTCGTTTTCCTCGCTCGCGAGGGCTTCTACGATGACACCATCTTCCACCGTGTGATCGCAGATTTCATGGCCCAAGGCGGCGACCCGACCGGAACCGGCCGCGGCGGACCCGGCTACCGGTTCGCGGACGAATTCCACCCCGACCTGCGGCACGACAAGCCGGGCATCCTCTCCATGGCCAATGCCGGCCCAGGCACCAACGGCTCGCAGTTTTTCATCACCCACATCCCCACCCCCTGGCTGGACAACAAGCACAGCGTCTTTGGGCAAGTTGCCAAAGGCATGGATATGCTGCTGTCCATCCCGCCGCGCGACCCAATGCACCCCGAATATCCGGGCGTAAAGATCAACAGCATCACGATCGAGGAAAGCGCCTAGCCGCCGATGTCAAAAGAACGCCGCCTGACCCTGCTGCGCTGGTTGAGTCTGTTCGCTGTGATCGGGTTGAGCGCGTTCATATTCTGCATCCGGGACAAGGCCGAACAACTGGCGGCTTACGGCTATCCGGGCATCTTCCTGGTCGCCATGCTCGCCAACGCGACCGTGCTGCTGCCCGCACCGGGACTGGCGGTTGTGTTTACGATGGGCGGCGTTTTTCACCCCCTGGGCGTCGCCTTGGCCGCCGGAGCGGGCGGCGCGCTGGGGGAACTCTCCGGCTACATGGCCGGTTTCAGCGGCCAGGCCGTCGTCGAGCGCATCGACCTTTATGAGCGTATCACGCCCTGGGTGCGCAAATACGGTGTCTTTGCCATCGTGTTCCTGTCGGCCATTCCCAATCCGTTTTTCGATCTGGCCGGAATCGCCGCCGGAGCGATGAACATGCCCTTGCCCAGCTTTCTCCTGGCTTGCTGGATCGGGCAGACTGCTAAAATGCTGGCCTTCGCTTATGCGGGCGCGTCATCGCTGCGCTGGCTGGCGCCAGGATAACAGGCAACAGCCGTGGTCAGCCGAAAACGGACGCTTATCCCAAAGGCCACTTGGCCGCAAGTGTCACTGGGTTGTCCCGGCCAGCTGCCCAAAACCTAAAACACGAGCAACACGTTACACGCATTCTTCCCGCCCTCGCTGCCAACCAACAACTGACAACCAACTCATGAAACGCTGGTTTTCCTTCCACAATGATCTTGGGGTGCAACTACTGGCTCTCTACATGCTGGTCATTGTGCCATCCTTGATTATCCTGCTGGCCTTTGACCAGTTGGCCGGGCAGCGCATCCAGGATGACGTGCGCACCAACGACCTGTCGTTGGCCCGCGCGATCGCCCAGGAAACCCACCTGTCCATCACCAATTCACTGCAAGCGGTGGAGAAATTGTCAGAGTACCCCAGCGTGATCGACGCGGATCCAAACGGCATGGAACTCGTGTTCAGCATATTTCTGGACACACGCCCAGACGTGAATCTGATCTACCGCCTGGACCCGGATGGCTTCATGCTCTACCACTACCCCACCGGCCCGGGCTCGACCATCGGGGTGGACTTCTCGTTCCGTGACTACTATCAACGCGCGCTTCTGAGCGACGAACCGCTTTTCTCAAAAGGGCGCATCTCGCCGACAACAGAACAAGCTGTCGCCACCGCCGTCATGCCCATGTGGTCAGAAGACCACCAATTCCTGGGGCTGGTCGCGACCAACATCAAACTGGCAAGCCTGAGCCAGACACTTGCCGACATCGTCTCGAACCACCGACCCGAAGAAGGCTTCCAGGTCGTCATCCTCGACTCAAGCGCCCAAATTATCGCCTATCCCGACGCAGAATTGTTGCTACACGAAGCCCCCGATCTTTTGCCAGAGATCTATGCGCCGGCGCTGGCGGGAAAAAGCGGCACGCGCATTACTGCCAGCCCAAGCGGCGAAGAACGGCTCTACACCTATGCCCCGATCCCGAGCGCGGGCTGGGGAGTGATCGTCAGCCGCCCAACCGCAGCCGCCTTTTCAACCCAGATCACCATCCACCGCATCACGGTCATCGTCGCGGCCACATTTCTGGTGCTCGGCCTCGTTGTGTGGATACTGCTGACACTGCGCGTCATCACGCCCATCGAACGATTGGCCGCCATCAGCCAATCCATCGGGACAAACCAGAAAAGCAGTCCTGAAGAACGCGAACAAATCTCGCGCATGGCAAAGCGCTCTGACCAGATCGGCCACCTGATCCGGAGCATCCTGCGCATGGAGAAATCCATCGCAGCCCGCATCACCGAACAGGAAACCTTGCTGGAGACCAGTCAGGCCGTCGTTTCTTCACTGGATTCGCAAATCGTTCTCGACCGCATTCTGGAACAAGTGCAAAAATTGCTCGGCGTCAAAATGTGTGCTGTTATCGCGCTCGACAAACAGCGCAACGCCTTCCGGATCCGGGCCAGCCGCGGGCTATCCAAGCAGTATACCGAACAACTGGCAATCCAGCCCACCGAGCCGCGCTCGGTGACGATGCGCGCGCTGCGCAGCAAACAGCCCATCCAGGTCAGCGACACGGAAAGCGACTCATCCTTCTCCGCACAGCGACCGCGCGCACAGGCGGAGGGATACCGCTCAATGCTGGCCGTTCCCCTGAACACCCAACATGCACCGCCCACCGCCCTGCTGGTTTTCCGTCCCGATCCGCACGTTTTCAGCACCAACGAAATCCAGCTGCTGGTCAACTTTGCCAACCACGTTACCATGGCTATCGAGAACGCGGCCTTGTACACCCGCAGCGACATGCGCCTGCAAGAACAAACCCGCCGCATCGAGGCGCTCGTCCAGTCGCTTCACGACGGACTCATTTTGAGCACCCTGAGCGGGAACGTGATCTACATCAACCGGCGCGTCGGTGAATTGGCCGATCTCTCAGCTGAAGACCTGGGCAGCGCATCCGTAGACCGCGTGCTCAATCGCATCGTTGCGAAAGCGCCCGAACCCGACAAAGTGTTCCGGGACGTAGAAGATGCGCTAAAAGGCAAAAAGGGCCGCAGCGCCGAAATTCCCATCATGGTTTTCGGGCGGACAACCTACCTGCGGCTGCAAGTTTTCGATGTGACGGACGGGCAGGGCATCCCGATTGGCCGCGGCCTGATCTTGCGCGACATCACCGCCGACCGCGAACTGGACCGCATGAAATCCAGCCTGATCTCGACCGTCTCACACGAACTGCGCACGCCGCTGGCCGCCATCAAGGGCTATGCGACGACGCTCCTGGCCGACGACGTCGAATGGGACTCCAAGTCCCAACGCGAATTTCTGTCCATCATCTCGAGTGAATCCGACCGGCTCAGCAACCTGGTCAACAACCTGCTCGACCTTTCACGCATCGAAGCAGGCAGCCTGAACCTTTCACGCGTCGAATGCCCCATTGACGAAGTAATCCAGCACGCCGCGGAACGAGCACACCTTTTGCCGGACAACCGTTTCATCGTCGAACTCGAACCAAACCTGCCCACGCTATACGCCGATCCGCCACGGCTCGAAACGGTGCTGCGCAACCTGATCGAGAACGCGGTCAAATACGCCGGTCCGAAGGCTGTCATCCGCATCCACGTCTCCCGCAAAGGCAGCTCACTGATCTTCCGCGTCAAGGACAACGGGCCAGGCATCCCGCCGGAGGAAAGCCAGCACATTTTCCAAAGCTTCTACCGCGTAGACGCCAGCCTGACGCGCCTGGCCAGCGGCGCCGGTCTGGGGCTGGCGATCTGCCAGGGTCTGGTGCGCGCACACGGTGGTGATACCTGGGTCGAACCACAAGAACAGGGCGCATGCATCGCCTTTTCCATTCCCCTGAACGGGGAACCGCAAGCCGAACCAACCAACAGCAAAGAAGAGAAACGGGTGTAAATGCCATGAAATCTCCCACTGTCTTAGTCGTTGACGACGAAAAACCCCTGCGCGACTTCGTCCGCCGCAACCTGGAAGTGCGCGGCTTCAACGTGTTGACCGCGTCGAACGGACTGGAAGCGATGGCCATTTTCAACACACAGACCATTGACCTGGTCATCCTGGACATCATGATGCCGCATCTCGATGGGCTGGAGACCACCCGCCGTATCCGCCAATCATCGCTGGTGCCGATCATCATTCTCACCGCGCTGGGCGAAGAAGCGGACAAGGTGCGCGCATTCGACATGGGCGCAGACGACTACCTGACCAAGCCTTTTGGCATCGGCGAGTTGCTGGGACGGGTCAAAGCCGTTTTGCGGCGTACACGCTGGTCAGAAACCAACACCACCGACGAACGGATCGTGCGCGGCGAAATCTGCGCTGACCTGGGGCGTCACGAGGTGACGGTTCGCGGTCAGGTGATAAACCTTACCCCGACCGAGTTCAATCTGCTGGTTCACCTGATGCGCAACACGGGCAAGGTGCT
Source organism: Chloroflexota bacterium (assembly GCA_013152325.1). Classification (GTDB taxonomy): domain Bacteria; phylum Chloroflexota; class Anaerolineae; order Anaerolineales; family Villigracilaceae; genus Desulfolinea. The sequence continues at coordinate 37,897 of JAADGN010000079.1, read as the reverse complement.
CTCGCATCGCTCGATCCTGCAAAACGTTTGGGGCCCCGAATACGGCGAAGAAGCGGAATACCTGCGCGTGTACATGGGCAGGCTGCGACAAAAAATCGAAGCCGATCCCCTGCATCCGCAATACCTGCAAACCGAACGCGGCGTCGGCTATCGCTTTGAGAACTGAATTTCGGCAGATCGCAATTTGATTGTAGTAACGGCTTCAGCCATCAAACTTTGTGTTTGTTGTCCCTATGAAAATACAAGGCGTGTAATCTTGAAACTGTGATCAAGTGATTTTGCCTTTCTTTACCCGCCGGGTATCATCTAAAACAGCGTAAAACGGGAATGCCCCTGTTTTGCGCTGTTTCTTAATTTACATGGTATTTATGTGTCTATCGTGTGTTTTTAGCCTATTTTTGTATTAAAACCGTACAATAATTATGTGGGACAAGTTTTTATCCCAACATCACCTTGCCCCTCAGGAGGCCAAATCGACCGAGTGAAACAACGAGTTGATATCCTTTCACAATCTCAAATTCACTATCCAAATTGGAGGAGACAATAATGAAACGTACGTTTATTGCCCTTTTCTCGCTGCTGATTCTTGCCAGCCTTGTACTGACAGCCTGCGGCCCGAAAACCACACCAACACCCGAACCTGTTGCCACCGAAGCCCCGTCAGAAGAGCCGGTAGCTACCGAAGCGCCTGCCGAACCGGCCGCGGTCGAGAAAACCGTGGTGGTTGGCTTCACCGCTTCGCTGACCGGCAAATACGAAGTGTCGTCCACGCGTCAGACCAACGGCCTGAAATTGTGGATGGACCAAGTCAACGCTGCAGGCGGCGTGAAACTGGCCGACGGCACAGTAATCACGTTTGAATCCAAATTCTACGACGATGAGTCCAGCACAGACCGCGTTCAGGAGTTGTACACCAAACTGGCGACTGAAGACAATGCCGATTTCCTGATCAGCCCCTATTCCAGCGGTCTGACCGCAGCCGCAGCCGTGATCGCCGAACAATACGGCAAAGTCATGATCACCACCGGCGCGGCCTCCGACAGCGTCTACAAACAGGGATACACGCTGGTTTACCAAGCCTACACGCCATCCAGCCGCTATCTGACCGGCGCGGTGGACGCGTTGGCCAATGCTGATCCCGACGCCAAGAAGATCGCCATTGTGTACGAAAACGCCAAGTTCTCCACCGGCGTAGTCGAGGCCATGAAAGCCTATGCTGAGTCCAAAGGCTACGAGATCGTGCTCTTCGAAGGCTACGACAAAGACACAACGGACTTCAACCCCATCATCAACAAAGTCGCCAACGCACAACCCGACGCGGTCATGGGCGGCGGTCACTTCCAGGATGGCAGCGCCTTCGCCAAACAGCTCTACGAAAAGAACATCGAGTCCATCAAATTCGTAGCACTGCTGGTCGCTCCGCCAGAGCCAACATTTGCCGAGTTGGGCGACGCCGCCGTTGGCGTGGTTGGCCCCAGCCAGTGGGAACCGCTGGCCGCCTACACGCCTGATTTCGGCCCCACCAGCGTCGAGTTCGAGGACGCCTACAAGGCCGCTTACGGCGAGGAACCTTCCTACCACTCGGCGGGCGGTTATGTCGCCGGTCTGATTCTGCAAAAGGCGATCGAAACTGCCGGCTCCCTGGATACGGATGCCCTCATCGCAGCGCTGGACGCCATGGATATGACCACCTTCTACGGCGACATCCAGTTCGATACATCTGAAGAACTGCACGGCCTCCAGATCGGCCACTCGATGGTCTACATCCAGTGGCAGAAGGATGCCGACGGCAACCTCGTCAAGCAAGTTATTTGGCCGCTTGGCGGCGCGACTGCCGAGCTCATATACCCCATCCGCTAGGGGTTCGTTCCGCAATCCCTGCAGGCATAGCAGCCTGCAGGGATTTTTATCCGTGCATTCTCTACCGTACAAAATATGCGCAAGTGCATTACACAGAGTAGTGTACGGCAGAAAATCTGTTTACGAAAAAGGAGCACCGTATGGGAAGTAGCGGCCTGCTTACCTCGCTCATAGATGGCATTCTGATCGGCGTCGTTTATGGCCTTGCCGCCATGGGACTAACGCTCATCTGGGGCGTTATGAATGTGATCAATTTGTCCCATGGCACGATCATTGCCTTCGGCATGTTTGGCGTCTACCTTATCTTCACCACGCTCGGCCTGAACCCCTATCTAACATTAGTCCTGGTCGCCATACTAGGTCTGTTACTAGGTGTAGCAATCTATTTTATTGCCATCCAAAGGGTGATCGATGCCCCACACCTATCCACCTTGCTGGCCACGTTCGCGGTCAATATGATCCTGCTTGGCGTCGGAACGGCCGTCTTCACCACCAACTTCCGCAACGTGGACTATGCACTGGGCAATATCCAAATGGGCCAGATTACCGTTCTGGGTACACGACTGGTCGCAGCCCTGGCAGCTGTTTTTGTGGCCGGCGCGCTATATTTCTTCCTATACAAAACACGGCCAGGAAAATACATACGCGCCGTTGCGAACAACCGCGCGGCAGCCGAGTTAATGGGTATTCCCTCGACACAAATCCTGGCGCTCAGCTTTGGGATTGGCACCATGTTGGCCGCCATCGCCGGCGGCCTGATCGCAACGTTGTTCCCCTTCACGATCTTGTCCGGCGGCGTGTACGAACTCAAATCCTTCGTCATCGGTGTGTTGGGCGGCTTGGGCAACCCCATTGGCTCGCTGGCTGGCGGACTAATTCTAGGCTTACTGGAGAGTATCATCCCAATTGTGATGCCCAACACCTGGGTTCCCATCCTTGAATTCGTGCTCTTCATCATAATTCTGCTGATTCGTCCAACCGGCATCTTTGGAGCAAAAGAATGAAGAAATGGCTCAATCCCGGATTATGGATCACCCTGCTGATCACTGTCGCCATAGGCATCTGGCCGATTATCACGCAAGAGGCCGCCAAACGCGAGGTCATTTTCACCGTCCTGATGGCCATTGTCTTCGCATCCAGCCTGAACATCTTGCTGGGCTATACCGGCTACGTCAGCTTCGGCCACGTCGTCTTCTTCGGACTGGGCGGCTACGTCGGCATGTACCTGATCAAAGAATATGAAGCCTCGATCTGGCTTGCCGCGTTGGCCGGAGGCATCGCAGCCGGACTGCTGGCGTTCCTGCTTGGCAAAGCCATTCTCAAACTGCGCGGTGCATATTTTGCGTTGGTCACAATCGGCGTCAACGAAGCCATGCGTGCTTTCGTCAACAACTTCCAGCCCTTTGGAGGCCCAATCGGTTTGGAGCTGAACTTCAAAGTCTACAAACCTTACGGCGGCCCAGCAGATGCGCTTTGGATGGTTTATTACGCAACCTTCGCACTGGCAATTCTGGTAGCGGTACTAAGTTACGCCGTCAAGCAAAGCAAATTTGGTCTGAGCTTGATGGCTATACGCGAAGATGAAGATGCCGCCGAAGTCATGGGTGTGGTTCCCCACAACGCCAAAACGTGGGCATTCATCCTTTCGGCCATCTTGCCAGGCGTGGTTGGCGTGTTGTTTTTCTTCAAGAACGGAAACATAGAACCGGCGGGCGCCTTCCGGCTGCACTACTCCATCGAAAACCTGGTCATGGTCATGCTCGGCGGGCAAGGCACTGTCCTCGGCCCGGTGTTGGGCGCATTTGGCTACCAACGGCTGCGAGGCTTCCTGGTCACCAATCCAATATTCAAGAATATCCAACTTTCAATTGCCGGTGGGCTTCTCCTCCTGATCGTGCTCTTCATCCCTGCAGGAGCAGTCGGGTGGCTGCGTAATCGCTTCCCCCGCTTGCGGAGGGTACTGTCATGACCATGCTCTTACAAGTAGAAGGCATTACGAAACGATTTGGGGGCCTGCAAGCCCTCACGAAAGTCACGTTTGACCTGCCAGAAGGTCAGATATTGGGCCTGATTGGCCCCAATGGTGCAGGAAAGACCACACTGTTCAACGTCATCAACGGCATCTACGCAGCCGACGAGGGGCGCGTCCATTTTCGCAACAAAAACGTGACCGGGTACAAGCCCTACGAAATGGCCCGGCAGGGATTGGCGCGCACCCACCAGATCGTCCGCCCCCTGAACGAACTCACGGTGCGCGAGAACGTTATGGCCGGCGCCTGTTTTGGACGCGAAAATCACGGCTTGGGCGAGGCTACAAAAATCGCGAACGAGGTGCTCGCGTTCGTCAAGCTCGACGGAAAAGCCGATCAATTGGCCAGCAGCCTGAACGTGGCCCAGAAAAAACGCCTGGAGATGGCGCGCGCCTTGGCAGCCCGCCCCTATCTCCTGCTCCTGGACGAAGTTCTGGCCGGCCTCAACCCGTCGGAAATTGCCTCGATGGTCGAAATCGTGAAAAATATCCGCGAGCAGGGCGTCACGATCATCATGATCGAGCATGTGATGAAAGCGGTCATGAACGTCTCCGACCGCATCATCGTGCTGGACTACGGTCAACAAATCGCCGAGGGTACACCCCAGGAAATCGCCAACGACCCGAAAGTCATCGAGGCTTATCTTGGTGACCCCAAACTCGCCGAAAAGTTGATGGAAGAGGATTGACGATGGCTATCCTAGAAGTTCGCGAAGTTGACTCCGGATACGGAGAAGTTCAAATTCTGTGGGGCGCCAGCATGGCCCTTCAGCAAGGCGACCTGACCAGCCTGGTTGGAGGCAACGGCGTCGGCAAGACAACGCTGCTGCGTACCGTGATGGGGCTGAATCATCCCTGGAAAGGATCAATTTGGTTCGAAGGAAAAGACGTGAGCCGATTGTCGGCACACAAAAAAGCTGACCTGGGCCTGGTGCTGGTTCCCGAAGGTCGCCAACTGTTCACGGATATGACCGTGTACGAAAATCTCGAGATGGGAGCATCCAACAAGCGCGCCCGAGGAAAATTCCAGCAGAATCTGGAACGCGTCTTCGAGATGTTTCCTCGCCTGAAAGAGCGCAGCGACCAGCAATCCGGGACATTGAGCGGCGGCGAACAGCAGATGTTGGCGGTCGCCCGCGGCATCATGGCCGACCCCAAAGTACTGATGATCGACGAATTGTCCCTTGGCCTCGCCCCCGTTCTCGTCCTTCAACTGTTCGAAAGTCTCAAGCTGCTGAAGAACCTGGGACTAACGATCCTGCTTGTTGAGCAAAATGTTCAAATGGCGCTGGCTGTCAGCAATTACGGTTACGTGTTGGCAGAGGGCCGTACAGAACTGGAAGGTCCGGCCCGGGAATTAATACAAAACGAGCACGTTCGTGCAGCATATTTAGGTTTATAATTAACCTGTAACGGATTTCACGAGCGACGTTCCGACATGTCGCGCGATCACCCAAAAGGAGGCCCCCATGCTTGTCGGTGAACGAATGTCACACCCCGTCATCTCGCTCTCGCCAGATATGCCCATCCACGATGCGCTCAACCTGTTCAAACAGGAACGCATCCGCCGCGCGCCGGTCGTGAAAGATGGAAAACTGGTAGGCATCGTCTCGGATAAAGACCTGCTCAACGCAACGCCGTCTCCGGTGTCCAGCCTGAGTGTCTGGGAGATGAACTACCTGCTCAGCAAGGTCACCATTGCCGAGGTCATGACCAGCAAGGTCACGACCGTAACCTACGACACGCCCATCGAACAGGCAGCCCGCATTATGGCCGACAACAAAATCGGCGGCCTGCCTGTAATGAGGGACGGTCGCGTGATCGGCATCATCACCGAGACAGACCTGTTCAAGATTTTCACCGAGTTGATGGGCGCCCGCGAGACGGGCATCCGCGTAACAGTGCTGGTCGAGGACAAGCGCGGCCAATTGGCGAAAATCACCAAAGCGATCGCCGATGCAGGCGGCAGCTTCATCGCCTTTGGCGTCTTCACCGGCGAAGACCCATCCAACAAACTGCTCACTTTCAAGGTCAGCGGCATGGAACAGGAACAAGTCGAGGAGGCCATCAAACCCGCCATCGAGACTCTGATCGATATTCGCAAGTGCTGCTCCTAGCTTAACCTTGCCACAAAAGAAGAGCCGGCCTTATGGCCGGCTCTTCTTTTTCCTGCGCGGCTTCGGACGCGCAGGCTTCCTGTCTTTTTTCCCCTTAAGCCGCTGCACTTCATCGGGGGTCAGATACCGCCACTCACGCGGCTTAAGTTTTCCCAAATGCAGATCGCCGATTTGCACACGGATGATCTTGACGACCGGCAACCCCAGCAACCTGCCCATCTCACGGATCTGGCGTTTGCGTCCCTCGCGCAACACGACGCGCATCCAGGCTCCTTTTCCGGCCTTGGACTCCACGTGCACGACTGCCGGAGCCGTGCGATAACCATCTTCGAGGACAATCCCGCGCCGCCAGGCGGCCAACTGCTTTTCGTCCGGGTGACGGGCCACCAGCACCTTGTAAACTTTCTCGTGCCCGTAACGCGGATGCGTCAACCGGTTCGCCAGATCGCCGTCGTCTGTCATCAAGATCAAGCCTTCGCTATCCACGTCCAGGCGACCAACGGGATAGAAACGTCCCGGAACCGGGATCATGTCGCGCACCGTCGGACGCGTGTCGGGGCTTGTGACTGCGGATATCACGCCGCGCGGCTTGTACAAGGCAATGTATATATGCTCTCTGGGCAAAGAAATTGGTTTGCCGTCCACCGTGATCCTGTCCGCGGCGGGATCTGCCTTCTGCCCCAGCACGGCCACCTTCCCGTCGACGCGCACGCGGCCCGCGATGATGATCTGCTCACAAGCCCGGCGCGACCCCAGCCCTGCACGCGCCAGAATCTTTTGCAATCGTTCTTCCATAATTATCCTGTATATTATTTCATCTCACAACCAGCAAGACGAACGCCAATTCATTTGGAACACAATGAAACTGTCCCTGTTCTCGGGTATCGGTCACCCAGGCAACGGAACGCTTCATTATAACATCCGGATTCAAATACCTTCTATGCACGTCCCGATTCCCGAGGTTTGCTGTGCGAGGCGATATATTACGCCGCCGATACGTGAATGGGAGCCAGCTCGCGGCCCATGACGCGGGCAATCTCCTTGACCTGGCTGACCATTTCGGCAAATTTCTCCGGTTTGAGCGACTGGCGTCCATCGGAAAGCGCCTCGGCAGGATTTGGGTGGACTTCGACGATCAACCCGTCCGCTCCAGCCGCGACAGCGGCGCGAGCGATGGCAGTGACAAATTCGAAATAACCGGTGCTGTGGCTGGGATCGAGGATGACCGGTAAATGTGTCAGCGATTTCAGAACCGGAATGGCATTGATGTCCGTCGTATTGCGCGTGGTCGTCTCGAAGGTGCGAATGCCGCGTTCGCACAACATGACGCGCTCGTTGCCGCCTGCGAGAATGTATTCGGCGGACATGAGCAACTCGTCAATGGTGGCGCTAAGGCCGCGCTTGAGCAGGACGGGCAGGCGCGTTTTGCCGATGGCGCGCAGCAGGTTGAAGTTTTGCATGTTGCGCGCCCCCACTTGCAGGACGTCCACATATCTCAGCATAACGTCAAGCTGCGCCTCCGACATGATCTCGGCCACGATCGGCATGCCGGTCTGCTCGCGGGCTTCAACCAGGTATTCGAGACCTTTTTCGCCCAGCCCCTGAAAGGAGTAGGGGGACGTGCGCGGTTTGAATACGCCGCCGCGCAGGGCGTTCGCGCCCGCTTCCCGGATGGCGTGCGCGGTTTCGAGCAGTTGCGAACGGCTTTCCACCGAACAGGGACCGGCAATGACAGCGATCTCGCCGGCCCCAACCGTGAATCCGTCCAGCGGAAAAACCGAGTCTTCCGGATGGAACTGGCGGGAGGCGAGCTTGTAAGGCTGGGTAATGCGCTTGACGCTTTCGACGCCGTCCAAAAATTCGAAGGTCTCGGTAGGAACGAGGTAACCATCGCCAACGGCTCCGATAACAGTGTGCTCGACGCCAACGATAACGTGCGGGGTGAGTCCGCTGGCTTCCACAGCGACGATAACCTCGTCAAGCTGTTCCTGCGTACTTCTGGGTTTCATAATGATCATCATCGCATACTTCTCCTCGAAACAAGAATGGCTGTCCAGTAAATCCTGGCGCTGCGCGCTCCACACACAAAAGGCACAGGCTCCTCCCAAAAAAGAAAAGAGCAAGACCGTTAGGTCTCGCTCTTTTTGTGTGCAGATAAATATATTGCTACGTCATCCGCTTAAGCGCCACCAACGGCAACCGTGTTTGGGAAGCCGAAAAAAGAACGCAAAAAAGTAAAAGCGGTTTGCAGTAGCCATAAGTTATAGTGGGGCATTCTACCCGTGAGAGGGGAGAGTGTCAAGGTTATTATCAACTTTCGTTCAAACTCTTGCCGATTCAGTAAAATTCACGTTGTTTTACAGCGAGGATACGACCCCAAAACGCGCAGCATCGTTGCATACTCGTTCAAATGATCCAACGCCCGCCTGACAACCGTGTCGTTTTCCGCTGACCCAAGGAGATCGATATAAAACAAATATTCCCAAGGCTTGCCTGCCAACGGTCGCGACTCGATCTTCGTCAGATCGATCTCGCGCAAAGCAAAAACGCTCAACGCTTTAAAAAGCGCCCCTGGTTGGTTGTTGAGCACAAACACAATGGATGTTTTTGCATCCGCCTGCGGGGTAACCGGTTTCACCGCGATCGCCAAAAAACGGGTGTAATTTTCAGAATTATCCTCGATCCCGTCATCCAGGACGTCCATCCCGTAGATCTCCGCCGCACGACGCGATGCGATCACCGCGCAGGTGCGTTCCCCCGAGGCCTTCAACAGTTTTGCGCTCCCGGCGGTATCATACGCCGCCTCGGCCTTTACCCCTTCCATGCTGCGCAAATATCCGGCACATTGTCCCAACGCCTGCGGGTGGCTGATGACGCGCCGAATTTCAGACCTCTTTACGCCAGGCAGTGCAATCAGGCAGTGGCGCACACGCAGGAAATATTCGCCGGTGATCCAAAGCTGGTTCTGCAGAAGCAGGTCATAGTTCTGGTGGATGCTTCCGGCCAGCGAATTTTCAATTGGGATAAGACCAGAGTCGGCATCCCCGGCAGCCACCGCGGCAAAAACGTCGTCAAACGTCTCGCAGGGCAAAGTCTCTACCGCGCCAAAGTGCCCGTAAATAGCCTCCTCGGAATATGCGCCCGCCTCTCCCTGAAAAGCAACTCTCATGCCATCCTCGCTTTCGTCCTGCTTGTCGCGCCGTGACGCTTGCCCGTTCTGTCCAACAGTCAACTCATCCTTTCAGCACACTGTTATTGTCCACATCCCCGTTGGCCGCCACGGACAGATCCAGGGGCGGCAGCGCGGACAGCGAGCTCAACCCGAAGTGCTGCAAGAATTCGGGCGTCGTGCCGTAGAGGATGGGACGCCCCGGCCCCTCTGCCCGTCCGTTTTCCTGGATCAAGCCCTTGCTGAGCAGGCTGCGCATCACGCCATCACTGTTGACGCCGCGTATCGCGTCCACCTGCGGGCGCGTGACCGGCTGCTGGTAGGCAACAATGGAGAGGGTCTCCAACGCTGCCCGGCTGAGACGGCTGACCGAGTCCAGTCCCAGAAAACGTTCGATCAGCTCCGCCATGCCCGGCGCAGTCGTCAACTGGATGCGCCCTCGATGACGCTGCAAGCGCAGTCCCCGCACCGCAAGCCCTTCTTCCAGTTCCTTTAGCCCCCGCTCCACCTGTGTTGTCGTCATCTCCAGGGCGGCAGCCAACTGTGTTACAGAAACCGGCCCTGCTGCGACAAAAAGTAACCCCTCCAGGCTGGCGGCTAAAGACAATTCTGCAGCGTTTTCGGTTTTGCTCATGCTATAATTGCTCCCGTTTGGTTTGGTCTGACTCGTCGAGCCGGTCTGACCAGTCGTGTTTGTCGTCTTGTGAGAAAGAAAATGCCTACACAAAACAAGTTTGCCATCCTGTTCGCGATACTGACTCTCGTCCTCGCCACATTGGCCTGCACGATCAACGTCGGCGGGCCGGACTATCCAGACACGCCCATTCCAGTTTCAACAGAGGCGGTCGTAAGTTTGCAAGAGCAGTTCAAGGCCGTCATCGCGGCCGGGGCGGAAAGCGGCAGCGCAATCATCACCATCAACGAGACACAACTCACGTCCTACCTGGCATTCAAATTACAGGCCCAGACCAACCCGCTGTTCACCGATCCACAAGTCTATTTACGAGACGGCCAAATGCAAATCTACGGCAAGGCCCACCAGGGTTATTTCGTCGCCAACGTTGGCATCACGATGGCCGTCGGCGTAGACGAGCAGGGAGAGCCGCAAATCGAGATCGTTTCGGTCGATTTCGGGCCTTTCCCGGTCCCGGAGGGCCTGACAGGCGCCATCTCAGCAATCGTCAAGGAGGCTTACACCGGCGCCATCGGGCCGGTCGCCACCGGCTTCCGTATAGAAAACATCGCCATCGCGGATGGCTACATGGTTATGTCAGGCCGGGTAAAATAGCGAGTGGATTATACCAGCAACATGTCACGCAAAATGACCGCTCGTCCTACGCGTATCTTGTCAGCATTTGCAATTTTCCTGACGCTCGCCCTTGCCCTGTCCGGATGCCGTTCCCCGCAGATTTCTCAGGGAGAGATCAGCGTCAGCATCACCGCTGACGGCCAGACGCAGCAGATCAGCATCCCGGCCGGAAGCACGGTGGAAGACGCGTTGGGAGCAGCAGAGATCACGCCGGGCGACCTGGACCGCATCGATCCCCCTCTCTACACACTCCTGTCCGACGGCGATGAGATTCGCCTGATACGCGTCCGCGAGGTCTTCAAGACCCAGGAAGAAGTGATCCCTTTCGAACGGCAAGTCGTGCGCAACGAATCGCTGCCAGAGGGCGAGACCAGACTGATCCAGCCGGGCGCAAACGGACTGCAAGAACTCACCTACCGCAGCGTCTTCGAAGACGACGTAGAGATCAGCAACAGCGTCGTCAAGACGGTCATCCTGCGAGACCCCGTGCCGGAGATCACCATGGTCGGCGTGCAGGCCATCTTTGCGCCGATCCCCATCCCTGGCGTGCTGGCTTATCTCTCCGGCGGCAACGCCTGGATCATGGAAGATTCTACGGCCAATCGCAGGCCGCTGGTCACGAGCGGCGACCTGGACGGACGCGTCTTCGCGCTCTCCCCCAACGCCGGTTGGCTGCTCTACTCGCGCAAGTCAGGCAAAGACCCCAGCGAAGAGATCAACACCCTGTGGGTCGTCAGCACTATTGGCAAGCCAAAAGACCCCATCAGCCTGAAAGTCTCTAACGTGGTACACTTCGCCGGTTGGAGACCCAACGGCGGCACCCGGATCTACTATTCGACCGTTGAGCCGCGCGCCACTGCGCCGGGCTGGCAGGCCAATAACGACCTCTACCAAGTCACGTTTAGCGCTGGCTGGACGACCAAACCGAAGGAAATCATAGAAGCCAACTCCGGCGGGGTCTACGGTTGGTGGGGCATGACATATGCCTGGTCGCCAAACGGCTCCCGCCTGGCCTACGCCCGCCCGGACGGGATCGGCACGGTGGACATCGAAGAGGGCGTATTGCGCCCTCTGCTGGAGATCACCCCGCTGCTGACGCACAGCGATTGGGCCTGGATCCCCGGCCTCGCCTGGGGCGCGGACAGCAGTACGCTCTATGCAGTCACCCACGCGCCGCCGCCAAATCTGGTCAGCCTGGAAGAGTCGCCTTACTTCGATTTGAGCGCGCTCTCCATCTCCAATTCGGCCAACGTGCGCATCGTCCCGCAGACAGGCATGTTCGCCTATCCGTCCAGTTCGCCGCTGCGTCCGAGCGGAAAAGAGCGCATGTACCAGGTCGCCTACTTGCAGGCCATTTTCCCTGCCCAGAGCGAGTCCAGCCGCTACCGCCTGGTCGTCATGGATCGGGACGGGTCGAACCGGCAGGTCATCTTTCCGCCCGAAGATGCCCAGGGACTCGATCCGCAGACCCCGGCCTGGAGTCCCGAACCGATCCCCGGTCAGAGCGGGGATTTTCTGGCGATGGTCTATCAGGGCAATTTGTGGCTGATCGATTCGGGGTCCGGGCAGGCTCATCAAATTACCGGCGACGGGCTGATCACCCGCATCGACTGGGAATAACACTTTATAAAAAAGGATAATTTCATGCGTATTCTCGTCACCGGCGCGGCCGGTTTTCTTGGCTCGCATCTTTGCGACCGCTTGTTGGCTGAAGGCCATACCGTCGTCGGCATGGACAATTTCATCACCGGCAGCCCCGACAACATCGCCCACCTGGCCGGAAACGAAAGGTTCACCTTTTACCGGCACGATGTTTCGAATTACATTTTCGTCCCCGCCAAAGTCGATGCTGTAATGCATTTCGCGTCGCCGGCCAGCCCCAACCCCAAATCGCCTTACGGCTACTTCAACCTCCCCATCCAAACCATGAAGGCCGGGGCGCTCGGCACACACAATACGCTGGGCGTCGCCAAGGCTCATGGCGCCAAATTCCTGCTGGCGTCTACCAGCGAGATTTATGGCGACCCCACGGTTCACCCCCAAACGGAAGATTATCCCGGCAACGTAGACACGATCGGAACGCGCGCCGTTTATGACGAAGCCAAACGCTTTGCCGAAGCGCTAACGATGGCCTATCACCGCTATCACAACATCGACACACGCATCGTGCGCATCTTCAACACGTACGGCCCGCGCATGGACCTGGAAGATGGCCGCGCCCTGCCCAACTTCCTCAAGCAGGCTCTGCTCGGCCAGCCGCTGACCATTTATGGCCGCGGCGACCAGACGCGCTCCTTCTGCTACGTGGACGACCTGATCGACGGCATCGTACGCCTGCTCTACTCCGACGAACACCTGCCCGTCAACATCGGCAATGCGCTCGAAATGACCATTTTGGAATTTGCCCAGGCCATCAACCGCATCACCGGCAACCAGGCCGGCGAGACTTTCCTGGCAGACGAACGATCCGCACGCGACCCGCAGCGCCGTCAGCCCGACATCACCCGCGCCAAGACAATCCTGGGGTGGGAGCCCAAGGTCGACCTGGACGAGGGCATTAAGCGCACCATTCCTTATTTCAAGGAAAAATTGGGGCTCTAGCGTGGACAGCATCCTGACAAACCGCCGGGAGCGGATCCGCTTTTTGCGCTTTGCGGTCGTGGGCACTATCGGCGCGGTGATCGACTTCGGCTCTTTCAACCTGTTGGTCAGCATCTTCCAGATGAACGCCGTGATCGCCAGCATCATTTCCTTCACAGCCGCAGTGACCAGCAACTTCATCTGGCACCACTTCTGGACATACCGCGATTCGCGCACAAAACCCGTCGTTCAAAAGCTGGGACAATTTTCACTGGTCAGCCTGAGCGGACTGGCCATACGCACGCCGATTTTCGCCGGCATAGAAGCGCTGCTGATTCCAACATTGGGCGCGCTCGCCCTGCCCCTGTCGCTTTCGCCGACATTTCTGGGACACAATCTGGCGCTGGCAACAGCCGTGGGGGTTGTCATGTTGTGGAATTTCTTTGTCAACCGTTACTGGACATACAATGATGTCGATACGCCAAACCGCCCAAGCGAAGATGCCGCGAAGGTATAAAAACGCCAGCTGGCGACATTGCAAACGTTTACATTTGGCATCGCATTGAAACACACAAAAAACAACAATCCCCTATAATAGGGACATGACAAACATCCACTCGATCATCCCCGTCTACACCACCAAAGGCGACGCAGAAGCCTTTCTGGTCTACCCATACCTGTACAACCGTCTGGGCGAATGGATCGGCTGGGTGACCCCCAAACGAGAAGTTTATTCCGTGCTGGGCCACTATGTTGGCGATCTGAGCGACGAGCCGCGCATCCTGCGCAAACGCGTCGTGGAGCCGCCCAAACCGCGGCTCAGACCGCCGTCCGCGCCGCCGGGCCGCGTCTACCCCCCAGCGACTGTCCCGCTCGCCCCCATGATGCGGGAACTGTACCACGACACGATCGACGTCCTGCTCGATGAGCCGGAGAGACTGCACACAAGGGACTCAGGCGAATTCCGCGAAGACCTGGATTGACCAACAAATCACAAGGATTGACAATGTCATCCAAACTCCCACCAAAACCCATGCGCGCCTCGCGCATTTCCATTGCCCAGTTGATGCAGCCGGGGCAAGCCAACAACCTGGGCAATGTGCACGGCGGCTGGATCATGAAACTGGTCGACGAGGCTGGGGCGTTGGCCTGCATGCGCCATGCACAGCGCCGCGTCGTCACTGTGGCGATCGACCAGATGGTCTTCCGCCAGCCGATCCGCATCGGCGATTTGATCATCCTGACCGCCGAAGTCACATACGCCGGACACACGTCCATGGAAGTCGAAGTGCAGGTCGTCGCCGAAAATCCGATCACCGGCGAGCGGACGCATACCAACACAGCCTACCTGGTCTACGTGGCGCTGGACGATGACGGTAAACCCGTCCACGTGCCGCCGCTGCTGGCTGAAAACCCGGCAGAGAAAAGGCGCGTAGAACAGGCCAAAGAACGGCAGGAGCGGCGTCTGGCGCAAAAATAACCGGCCAAACGCGGATATAATTCAGCTCACATGCAGGGCGGGACAGCCATCCCGCCACATTTTTTGTTCGGGCAACACCATGAGTCTTTCTGAGCATTCCACCCCAAAAAGTATCCAACACAAAAACATCCCACTCATCCTCCTCCTGCTGGCAAATCTCGTCATTGGATGCCTGACCTTTCAAGACTACGGGCTGACCTGGGATGAGCCGCTTTACTACGGCTACGCCGATGCGATCGGTTACGCGTACTCCATTCCGGAGAGATTGAGCGGGGATTTTGATATCGAGCGCGCCTACGGCCCCAGCGCCGGCGATCACAGGAATCGCGGGCCGGCTTACCTGCTTCTTGCGCGCGGCCCGGTCTATCTCATGCAGGCAGTGACCGGCATGGACAAAGCCGCCCTGTGGCACCTGATGAATTTCATCACCTTTCTGATCGGGGTATTCTTTTTATACAAATTAAGTTTGCGCTGGATAAAACCCTGGGGCGCCTTCGCGGCCGCGCTCCTGTTTTCGTCGCAACCGCTCCTGTGGGGACACGCCTTCATCAACCCCAAAGACCCGCCTTTCACGACCGTTTTCCTCGCCGCAATGTACTTTGGATTCCGCATGGTCGACAACCTGAGCGCCGGAACGGCCACCAGGTCGGCACAATTGCGCCAGGTCATCCTGCCCGGGGTTCTGATGGGGCTGGCGACCAACCTGCGCGTCATCGGCCCGCTGACCGGCGTCCTGCTTTTCGTCTACGCTTTGTTCAAACGCAAACCAAAGATACTGCTCTGGTTCGTCCCCGCCGCCCTGATCGCGGCATTGACCACCTATCTCACCTGGCCCTACATGTGGGATGCGCCCATCGCACGCTTCATCGAAGTGCTCACGCTCATGTCCAACAATCCCACCAGCCTCAAGGTGCTCTTCCTGGGCCAAACCTACCGGGCCTACGAACTGCCCCGCAGATATCTCCCGCTGTTGATGGGCATCACCCTGACAGAACCGGTCTGGTTTCTCTTTGTCATTGGCCTGGGCGTCGCTTTCGTGAGATTTTTAAAAAAGCGTCTCGAATGGCAAACGCTGGGATTGGTCTTGGCTTGGTTTGCCATTCTCGTACTTTATGTGCTCATCAAACGCCCGCCCATGTACGATGGCTTCCGGCATTTCCTGTTCATCCTGCCGCCGGTCTTCATTGTCACCGGTTTCGCCTTCGAGGCGGGCTTTTCATGGATACGGGCCAACTGGCTGCGGATCCTCATCCTGACGGCTCTGGTCCTGCCGGGCGTCTTGGCCGGCATCCAACTCCACCCTTACGAGTATACTTATTACAACACCTTCGTCGGCGGGACAAGCGGCGCCTTCCGCACCTTCGAGACCGACTACTGGCTGACCTGCTACAAGGAAGCCGTGGAACAGTTCAACCAGCAAGCCCCGCCAAACGCCACCCTGGTCGTCTACCGGGAAGCCGCCAACGCCGCGTATTACGCCGCAGACGGGATCAATGTTCAAGACTTTCGCGCTTATGCCAAAAACATCACCTCCGGCGACTACGTACTCGTCGCCTCCCGCTCCAACGAAGACTTACGCATCGAGCGCAAAGCCCCCATCGTCATCAGCGTCGGGCGAGCCGGGGCCACATTCTGTGTCATCAAACAGGTAGAATAATTAACATGCTCACACACCGCGAACGATTACAAGCCACGCTCAAAGGCGAAAAGCCTGACCGCCCCCCCATCGCCCTGTGGCGGCACTTCCCCGTCGACGACCAGACGCCCGAGGGCCTGGCCGCGGCAACGATCCATTTTCAGCGCATCCATGATTTCGACCTGGTCAAAGTCACCCCGGCCTCGTCCTTTTGTCTGAAGGACTGGGGCATAGACGACGAATGGCAAGGAAATCCCGAAGGGACGCGTCGCTACACGAAGCGGATCGTTCAACAGCCTCAGGATTGGGAACGCCTGCCCGCCCTCGCCCCCTCGTCCCCGCATCTCGCGGGACAACTGGCCTGCCTGCGTTTAATCCGCGCCGAACTCGGCCCCGAAACGCCCATCATCCAGACCATTTTCAGTCCGCTGGCCCAGGCCAAAAATCTGGCCGGTGGCGAGAGACTCCTCGCTCATATCCGCAAACACCCGGAAGCCGTGCAGAAGGGACTGGAGACCATCGCCGCGACCACGCGCCGCTTCATCGAGGCCATGCTCGAAGATCGGGAAATCGGCATTGACGGCCTTTTCTACGCCGTGCAGCACGCCCAGGCCGCCCTGCTCTCCCTCCAGGAGTACCAGACCTTCGGCCTGTCCAGCGACCAGACCGTGCTGGAGCCCGCGCAGGACTTATGGTGCAATCTGCTGCACCTGCACGGAAGCGAGGTCTATTTTGAACTCGTTTCCCATTTCCCCGTCCAAATCGTCAACTGGCACGACCGGGAGACTCCCCCCTCGCTCGCTGAAGCCGCCCGCCAGACGGACAAGGTGCTCTGTGGCGGGCTAAGCCGGCAGACGATGGTCCTCGGTTCGCCGGAAGATATCCGTGCTGAGGCCCAAGACGCCCTCTCACAAACCGGCGGCAGACGCTTCATACTCGGCACAGGGTGCGTCGTGCCCATCGTCGCGCCATACGGCAACATCCGCACTCTCCACCAGCAATACGGGGATTGAAATGCGGGTCATTTCCGGCACAGCCAAAGGCCGCAAACTCAAGTCCGTTCCCGGCGACGGCACCCGCCCGATCACCGACCGCGTCAAAGAGAACCTCTTCAACATCCTGGCCCAGGACGTAGTCGATTCCGCCTGGTGGGATCTGTTCGGCGGGACGGGCGCGGTGGGCATCGAGGCTCTCAGCCGCGGGGCGTCCTTTGTCCGCTTCAGCGAACGCAGCCGCGCAGCAGTGAATGTCATCCGCGAGAACTTGGCGCGCTGCAAACTGGTCGAGCAGGCCGAAATCCGCCGCGGCGACGCCTTCGCCCTCCTGGACGCGCCCCCTGACCGCGCCTTCGACTACGTCTACATCGCGCCGCCGCAGTACAAAGAAATGTGGGCGCGCGCGCTGTTGGCGCTGGATGCAAACCCGGGCTGGCTCAGCGAAGACAGTTGGGTGATCGTACAAATCCACCCGCGCGAATACCAGGAACTGTCACTGCAAGTTCTGGACAAATTTGACGAGCGCAAATACGGCAGCACGCTTTTGGTCTTCTATGAGAAAAAATGAGAGAAAATGATTGTGGATACAGCCTATCTCACCACCCTGACGTTGAGCGCCGCCGGAGTTGCCCTGGTGTATAGCGTCCTTTGCCGCCAAAGCGGCCTGGGGCAGAGGGCGTCGGCCATTATTGCCATCTGCTTTGGCGTGATCACAATGCTCTACCTGCAAGACCACCCACAAGTATTGGATACGATAGTGGAACGCATCGCGTTGACCATTCTGGCCGCGCTGGTCGCGCTGGCTGTATTCGTCCGTAAAAAGACCCCCTGACAACGAGAGGTGGGAATCGATGGCAAAAAACATGGACAACCGATTGCCGCCCACCGATCCCTGTTCATTTCCACGGCGCAAGAATCATGGGATTGATATCATCCGCCGCGTAGCCGAGATAAGGCAACCCCCAGGCCCCGGCGATCGTTTTTAGCAGCGAATAGTGAGTGTACTGCGTCGCGTCCTCAAAGCCATTCTTGACCAGCGGCGAAACCAGCACGGTCGGGATGCGCCCGCCCGCTTCGGCGAGCAAACCACAGCAAGAATGCTTGCCCTGGCCCTCGTCCCACGTCAGGACGATCAGGTAATTACTGCCCTCCGCATCCAGCGCGGGGATAAGGCGATTCAGCCACGCGCCAAGCCAGTTGTCCGCGATCAGCAGCGAACAATCGTGGGCGTTGTTGCAATTGTTGGGCGTGATGAAAATGAAGTTCGGCAGCGTACCCGCCGCGATGTCCGCGTCAAGCTGCGTGATCGGGACAATGCTGCGCTCACAACGCGCCGCATCCAACCGGATCGGATCGAAGTAGATGAACGGGTTGTGCTTCTGCACGTAATTCCCCCAACTGCCCACGAAGCAGGGACTGGGCATGTCTTCCTGGTACGTCTTCCACGTCCGCCCGCTGGCTTCAATCAGATCAGGCAAACTGGGCGCGTCCACAAAGCAGTCCTCGCAATCGTAGGTGACCTCAAACGTATCGCCGCCCATCATTGCCAGGTAATTGGGCAAGCTGGGATGCGTGACCGCGTAATGCTGGGTGAGCAATGTGTAATCCCCCGCCAACTGGTTGAAAACAGGCATCATCGGACTGCCGATCACAGTGCCAAATTCCTTGTTCTCGAAAACGATAACGACAATGTGCTCAAAATCCGGCACGTTTGCCTGCGGCGTCGCAGTTAACGTTGGGACGAACAGCGGCGCGGAGGTCGCCACAACGGGCGGACGCGGCGTCGGCGGCTCGGGCTGAAAGGGCGTTGGAGTCGCCGTCAAGACAGGCGAGGGCGTCGCCGTCGGCGGTGCAGGAGGTGCGGCAAACGGTGCGCAGGCCGACAGAAAGAACAGCAATAACGCTATCGGGGCAAAACGGCGCATGAGAAGCTCCTGATTGCGACAAGAAGGTATTTGCCTCTATTCGAACTTGTTGTATCATAAGTTTAGCGAAACCACAATGAAGGAGGTTCTATTCATGCAGCTCACCACTGTCAAGATCGAAAAACCGGAAGCGATCAACTTCATCCTCGGCCAATCACATTTCATCAAGACCGTCGAAGACATTCACGAGGCCCTGGTTGGCGCTGTGCCGGGGATCAAATTTGGGCTGGCCTTTAACGAGGCTTCCGCCAAATGCCTTGTCCGCTGGACGGGCACGGACGAGGTGATGATCAACCTCGCCAAACAGAACGCACGGGCCATCGGCGCCGGGCATTCGTTCATCCTCTTCCTGGGAGAGGGCTTCTTCCCCATCAACGTGCTGAACGCAATCAAGATGGTCCCGGAAGTCTGCCGCATCTATTGCGCTACCGCCAACCCGACCGAGGTCATCGTGGCCGAGACCGAGCAGGGACGCGGCATTCTGGGTGTGGTAGACGGCTTCGCGCCCAAAGGCGTGGAAGGCAAAGAGGATATCGCCTGGCGAACGAACTTCCTGCGCCAAATCGGCTACAAACTGTAACTCATTTCAACCTCAACACAAGGAGGCAAAAATGAAAACAAAATCCTTCCTGTATTGCACCCTGCTGATGGGTGCACTGCTGCTGACAGCCTGCGGCGGAGGGGCAACCACAGAACCAGCCCCGCCAGAAACCCCGGCCCCCGTCACAGAGGCCGCCGCGCCCGCGCCGCCAACAGCGGTCCCTGAGCCAGATTTTGATCCCCAGCCGCCCGACCCGCAGCGCTTCGAATTCAAGACGTCGGACGGCGTTGACCTGGTCGGCTACTACTACCCGGCATCCGTCCCGGACGCGCCGCTTATCGTGTTGATGCACTGGGCCGGAGGCGACCAGACCGACTGGACGAATATCGGCATGGTGCAGTGGCTGCAAAATCGCGGCGGGAGTGGAGGCGGAATGCCCGCGCCCGTTCGGCAAACAGGTATCTTTGTAAAACCGCTGGCAGAAGGAATTTCCTTCGCTGTCTTTACCTTTGACTTCCGCGGCTTCGGCGAAAGCGGAACGGGGCCCGACAACCTCCACGAGGATGCCATCGCCGCAGTTCAATTCGCCAAGAACTTGGAAGGTATCGACCCCGCCCGGTTCGGGATCATCGGCTCAAGCATCGGCGCGGATGGCGCGGTAATTGGCTGCCGGGAACTTGGCGAGGCATGCAAAGGAGCGCTGTCCTTCTCCCCCGGCAATTACCTTGGAGAACCCTACGCCGAGGCGGTCAAGGCCATCGACGAGAAAGGCATTCCGGCTTGGTGCATCGCGGCCAAAGGCGATACCCTCTCAGCCGACACCTGCGAGGGTGCAACGGGAGAACACTACATGTCGTTCATCTACCCAGGCGACATCCACGGCACAAGGTTCCTCGAAGAAGCCACCGCACCGCCCGACATCGTTCCGGTGATTTTCAAATGGCTCGATAACGCTGCTTTGCTCACCACTCCGTGACGCACCGTTGCAAAGCTACGATTATGCCCGCCGGACAGGCGTCGAAGAGATCAGTTGGGAACGTTTTGCCGAGCTGGCCGCAAAGCTGACCGTCGCATTGGCTGGCGAGCAAGTGGATCTGATCGTTGGCATCGCCCGCGCGGGATTGTTCCCGGCCACCGCCGTAGCCTGCGCGCTGCGGCGGGAATTGTATCCCGTCCGCATCACGCGCCGCGTGGATGACCGCGTCACGTTCGACCATCCTGTCTGGCGAGTGGACGTTCCCGAAACGGTGGCGGGCCAACGGGTCGCGGTGATCGATGAGATCGCGGATACGGGCGAGACGCTCTCGCTCGTCGCGCAGCGCGTCTGCGAGCGAGGAGCGAAGCGGGTCCAGACCGTCAGCCTGGTCTGCCATAGTTGGGCCAATCCAAAACCGAACCTGACCGCGTTGGTCAGCGACGCGCTGATCATCTTCCCCTGGGACAAACGAGTTTATCAAAGCGGCAAATGGGAAACTCACCCAGAAGTCATAGCGGCGCTCAAAGCACAGTCCGGGCTTGCGCCTCATGATAAAATCTAACAAATATTCGAACCTTTCTTGCAGCAGACAAGGGAGAGAACCATGACCACCCGACGCGCCCCCAGCAAAATCATCCCGCGCGCCTTTCCCGGCATCAAGCCGGGAGAGGTGGAAGAGTTGATCGCCAACAGTCAGGTGCACGCCTACGCACCCGGCACAGCCTTGTGCAAAGAAAACGCGATCGAGGACACCTTTTACGTCATCCTGGATGGCGAGGCCAAGGTGACAAAGATCATCAACAACACCGAGGTGCGCCTGCTCAAAACGTTGAGACCGGGAGATTTCTTCGGCGAAATGGCCTTGATCCACAACGCGCCGCGTGCGGCGACGGTCACAGCAAAAACGCAAGTCGTTGTGCTGGAATTGAACAAAGAGGCCTTCGATCGCGTACTAAAGCACAGCAGCAGCGTCGCGCTGACGATGGTGCGCGAGATCAGCAACCGCCTGCGGGAAAATGACGAAATGGCCGTCGAAGATTTGCGTCTGCGGGCTGGCGAACTGGCACAGGCTTACCAGCAATTGGCCGAACAAGAGTTGGCGCGCCGCGAGTTTCTTTCCAATATCGCCCACGAACTGCGCACGCCGCTCATGGCAGCCAGCGGCTTTTTACAACTCATTCAAAACAAGATCGTCTCCCCGGATGAGCTGGATACAACCCTCGATACCGTAGCGCACAATATCCAAAAAATCAATACCCTTGTCAACGACATCCTCTTCTTGCAAGAGATGGACCTGGTGCTGCCTGATTTCCAGCCGGTGGACATAGATAAAATTACCCGCCGCGTCAAGGACGCGTACGATGAGCGCGCACAGCAACAAAGCGTGAAACTGCACATCAAAACCGACCGGCCCCTGCCGCTCGTCGCCGGCGACGCCGAAAGTCTGGAGCGCGCCATAACCTGCCTGGTGGATAATGCCGTCAAGTTCAGCCCGCGCGGCGGGGATGTGGACATCCGCGTCGGGACGAAAGACGGGCGGGTTTTCGTCTCTGTCCAGGATCACGGCATCGGCATCACGGACGAATCGCGGCCGTTCATCTTCGACCGTTTCTACCATCTGGAAAAAAGCGACGGCGAACTGTTCGGCGGGCTGGGCATCGGGCTGGCCATCACCCGACAGGTCATCAAGCAGCACGACGGCACGCTGGACGTGGAAAGCAAACCAGGCCAGGGCAGCACGTTCACGATGACGTTAAACGCGGCAAAGTAGAAACAACAGAAAAAAAGACGCGCGGCTGTTTGCAGCCTGCGCGTCCTTTTTTGTTTTCTCTGCCGTTATTTTTAGCCGCCCTGCTCCGCAAAACGCACGACCAAATTTCCATCCTCGTCATAGAACGAGCGTGCAGCAAAGGGCGGATCGTCAGGCCGCATTTGTCGGATGCGCGCCAACAAAAGCGCCACATCTTCGACCAACGGATAGTCTGTCAAATCGGCGAAAGGCACCCATTCCAGGGTACCCTCATTCGATGGCCTCGGTTCCCCTTGCAGGCATTCCCCAACAACGACGTACACGCCAATGCCGACGTTCGGTTCGGCGTCCACGAGCAGCGTGCCGCACAAGCGCAAGTCAGCAGTCAGGCCGGTCTCTTCAAGCAATTCACGCCGGGCCGCGGAAAGAACGTCCTCGCCGCGTTCGACGTGCCCGCCCACGCCGTTGTATTTGTCCGCCCAAATCCGCTTGGTCGGCGCGCCCTTGAGCAGCAAAACGGATTCCCCGCGCATCAGGAAGATCAACGTGCGGGGAATCAGCATGTATCTGTCGCGGGTGACGCCCTGGTCAGTCACAGGCATGGATGGATTTAATCCGCCAGGTCACTGACGTCTTCCCCTGCGACCTCGTCGCCCAAATAATCATCCAGGTTCGGCTGGACGACGACCGGCTGCACGAATTTCTCCACGTACTGGCGTGTGTTCGCCACACCCAGGAGCCGGAAAAGATCATCGAACTTCGCTTCCCAGGCTGCGCCTATCCCTGCCTTCACATCAGCCGGCAGAGCATAGGACTGCGCCTTGAAGGCCCCGACCGCGCGCTTGCGAGTCTTGTAATAGAACTGTTCATCGGTCTGGCCGGGTTTGCGCTCGTGCGCGTAGTTGGCATCCAAATACGCGTAAATTTCCTTCCGAAACTCGTCCGGAATATGGTCAAAAAACATGTTCTGGAAATTCGTCGCCAAGTGGACTTCGCAGGCCTCGGCCTCGACAAATTTATCGAAGGCATCCTCCGGGAGCGTGGATGCGCCATGCTGCACCGTCCCGGCCAGGCCATAGTCGCGGGCCACCCGGCTCAATTCGCGCAGTGTATCGAAACTCACCTTGACCATGGCAATCGAGCCATCCGGCAGGACAACGCCGCCGTGCGAGGTGCCGGTCTGGATACTGATCTTGCTCAGCCCCGCCGCGCCCGGAGATTCCTTCTGCAATTCGGCGTTGAACTGTTCCATGTAGGCGCGCAATTCCGGCTCAGTAGAATTCTCCTTGCCGACCTCGCCAATCTCGCCGCCGACAGAGACCGTGACGCCCCGCGGCTCGATCCCACGGATATAGGCCGTGAACATGGCCGAAAGCGACGAATTGAGCGCCTGCTGGTCAGCGACGTCAGGCAGGCTGATGTCCACCAGCGTGGAGGTGTCCACGTCGATGTTGAAGAAACCGGCCGCGATGGCCTCGCGCGTCAGGTCACGCAGCGTCTGGAGCTCGGCTTCCGGGTCATTGGCGTAACGCGAGGGCGAGACCTGGAAGTGGTCGCCCTGGATGAAGACCGGGCCGCGGTATCCCTCGGCGATCGCGGCCGCCAGGATATTGGTCGCGTATTCGGTCGGGCGCTGCGCGGTATAGCCAATCTCGGAGCGGGCGATCTCAAAGATCAACGCGCAGGCATCGATCCTGCCTGCCGAGCGGAAGACGGCTTTCGCCGCGTCGAACGACAAAGCCCGCAGGTTGATGGCCGGGACAGTAAAGGTCAACGGCACTTCGCCGCGGCCGCGCGCCATATACAACTCGTGGATCGAAGAGGGGGTAACCCCCAATTCCAGCGCCGCCGCGCGAACCAGATAACGCGCCCAGCCTTGGCGTGCCCCGGTCTCCAGGGCAGATACTTCCACCAGTTTACCGATATTCGCGCGCAAGGCTGATTCGTCAACCACATTGACTGTTGTTCCCTCCACACGCAGGCTGTTCCCCGCCAACGCCATGATTTCACTCAGTTCGTTTGCCATCAAAAACTCCTGAAAAAAAGGTTCGAATCGGAATAGAAAATTCGTGAGCTTGATTATACCCATAAACTCAGGCTATAATGGGACAGTACCCAACGAGACCAAATCCGCATTTCCTCGTATATGACTTCAGGAGGTAACCATGACAGACCTTTTCGAACGTGTAACCGGAGACCAAGACGTCTTCAAGAAATTGGCAAGTTATATCCCTGGCTTTAACGGCTACGTAGAACGGCAAAACCGCCGCGCGGCCGACAAGCTACTGCGCGAAACCGTCGCCAACCGCTTCGAGGAATTGTGGAAACGCACATCGCAACTGCAAACGGACATGGTCAGCCAGGGCATGATCGCCCTCATGGATGACATGGAGCGCGCTTCCATTCAACTGCGCACTTTCGTAGACAAGGTCCGCACAGCGGCCTACGGGTATTCGGGTCTCTTCGACGCGGTCAAGATCAACGAAGAAGAGCTGGCGCAGCTCTACGCCTTTGATGCGGCTTTCTTCGACCTGGCCGAGCAGATCGGGCACGCCCTGGACAACGTGGAAGCCAGCCTGGGAGACGAAGACGGCCTGCCGGCCGCGATCCGCAACCTGATCGCCATTGCCCGCCAGGCAACCGAGACCTTCAATCGCCGCTCCGAAGCCATCACCGGCAGCGAAAAATAATTTTAGCCTGTCATTGCGAGTGTTCAAAGAGCACGCGGCAATTTCACTTTATGGGTGCGAAGATTGTCTCGGGCCAAGGCCCTCGCAGTGACACACAAAAAACCATGTGGCACGAATACATTACCCCAACATCCACACAGGAAGCCGTTGAAATTTTGGCGCAAAAAGGGGAGCGCGCTCGCATCATCGCCGGAGGGACAGACCTAATCCTCGAACTGGAGCGCGGCGTCCGCAAGGACATCGAGGCGCTCGTCGACGTGACCCGCATCCCCGGCCTGGACGGGATCACACTGGACGAGGACGAGGTCATCCATCTCGGCCCGCTCGTCACGCACAACCACTGTGCAGCATCCCAACTGATCCGCGAGCGCGGCTACCCGCTGGCACGCGCCGCCTGGGAGGTGGGCGCGCCGCAGATCCGCAACCGCGGCACAGTCGCCGGCAACCTGGTCACAGCCTCGCCCGCCAACGACACCATCACGCCGCTGATGGCCCTCGGCGCGTGGGTAACGCTCGAATCGGTGCGGGGCGCGCGCCGCGTGCCCCTGGGCGACTTCTACACCGGCGTGCGCAAAACCGTGATGCAAAGCGACGAAATGCTGGTAGACATCGCCTTCCCGGCCCTGACATCCGATCAGCGCGGGACGTTCATCAAATTGGCGCTGCGCCGCGCCCAGGCCATCTCGGTCGTCAACGTGGCGCTCGTGCTCCGACTTGAAGCTGGCCTCGTTAAATCGGCCTCCATCACGCTGGGAGCCGTCGCGCCGACCATCATCCACGCGACGGAGGCCGAAACCTACCTGGCAGGCAAAACCCTGGACGAGGACGCCATTCTCCGCGCAGCCGAGTTGACCATGCAGGCCGCCCGTCCGATCGATGACATTCGCGGCTCGGCAGCCTATCGTCGCGAAATGGTGCGGGTGATCACTGCGCGCGGGCTGCGCGCCCTGCTCAAGGGCCAGGAGCAGGCTGATTTCCCGTCCGATCCGGTGCTGTTGTGGGGCAGTCAGACCGCAGGCCATCCGCCGTCCACCGTCCACAAAACCGTCCATAAAAAAGATGGTCAACCCATCAAAACAACGATCAACGGCAAAGAATACACCTTCACCAGCGGCCACGAAAAGACGTTGCTGCGGTTGCTGCGCGAGGAGGCCGGACTGACCGGCACCAAAGAGGGCTGTGCCGAGGGCGAATGCGGCGCTTGCACAGTTTTCCTGGACGGCAAGGCTGTAATGGCCTGCCTGGTGCCTGCGCCGCGTGCGCATGGTGCGGAAATCGTCACCATTGAGGGGCTGGCAAACAAAGAGCAGCTTCATCCCGTGCAGGATGCTTTTGTCCACGATGGCGCGGTGCAGTGCGGTTACTGCACGCCGGGCTTCATCATGTCGGCGGCGAAATTATTGGAAGCGCGACCGCAGCCAACCCGGAACGAGATCGAGCAAGCCATCACCGGCAATTTATGCCGCTGCACAGGCTACTACAAGATCGTGCAGGCGGTCGAAGACGCCGGCAAACTCAAGTAGCACACGAGGTGCTGAATGGGAAGATACGGACAATATCAAAGAGCGGTCCCGAAGAAGCCTAAAAATCTCCACCCAGCCTGGCGCGGCATCGGCTGTTTGATCGGCTTGATCCTGCCGGTGATCTCTTACGCCGGCGCTGCAGTGTTGCTCACGAACGATGCGGTCAAAAAACAGGTCCCCTGGCAGCTCCTCGGGCCGCCAAGCCTGCCGCCGTTTCTCTGGGAGTACATCCCTGCGATCAGGCCGGCTCTCAGCACAATATATGGCTGGACAGACCTGGAAGCGACGCTAGTATTGGCCTTCGTCTTGCTTGTCATCCTTGGAAGCGTCGTGTCGCTGGTTTACGCCATGATGTACCGCGTGGTCGGTCCGCCGCGCTACGGCCCGCGAGACATGCCGCCCCCCAGACGTAAAATAAAAAAGTACAAGAGATAACCCAAACATGACCACAAATATCATCGGCAAATCTCTCCCCCGCATTGACGCCCTGGGCAAAGTGACCGGCAAAGCGCCCTACTCCGGCGACCTGTCCCTGCCCGGGATGCTGTACATGAAAACCCTGTTTGCCGGTCGTCCGCACGCCCGCGTGCTGGGCGTCGACGCCAGCAAGGCCGAAGCCGTTCCCGGCGTGGTGGCGATATACACCGCCAAAGACGTTCCGGTCAACGAGTATGGCCTGCAATGGCAGGATCAACCCGTGTTGTGCGGCGACGTGGTGCGCTTTGTCGGCGACCAGGTAGCCATCGTCGTAGCCGAGACCGTCGAGGCCGCCGCGGCGGCCCGTGACCTGATCGAGGTGGAATACGAAGACCTGCCGGTCGTCACAGACCCGGTAGCTGCCATGCAGCCCGATGCGCCGCGCGTCCATGCAGAGATCGGCGATTCCAACATCTGCGTGCATTACAAAATCCGCAAGGGAGATGTGGAAGCCGGATTCGCCCAAGCTGACGTGATCATCGAGAGCGAATACCGCACGCCTTCCCAGGAGCACGCCTATTTGCAGCCCGAAGCTGGCCTGGCCTATATCGACGAGGAGGGCCGCGTGACCGTCGAGGCCGGCGGCCAATGGGCGCACGTAGACCGCGAGCAGATCGCCCACGCGCTGGGCCTGCCAGATGAGCAGGTGCGCGTCATTTATCCGGCCATCGGCGGCGCATTCGGCGGCCGGGAAGATATGTCCGTCCAGATCACGCTGGCGTTGGCTGCCTGGAAATTGCAGCGTCCGGTGAAAACCATCTGGACGCGGCAGGAATCCATCATTGGGCACGGCAAGCGGCACCCCGCCGTAATGCGCGCCAAATGGGGCGCAACCAAAGACGGCAAACTGGTCGCGGCAGAGACCGAGATCATCGGCGACGCCGGAGCCTACATGTACACCAGCAATAAAGTGCTCGGCAACGCGACCATCACAGCCACCGGCCCGTACTTTATCCCCAACGTCAAGAACGACGTCTACGGCGTATATACCAACCATCCGCCCGGCGCTGCTTTTCGCGGCTTTGGCGCGCCGCAGGCGCTCTTTTTGGCCGAGATGCAAATGGACAAACTGGCCGAAGCCCTCGGCATGGACCCGGTGGCATTTCGGCACCGCAACGCGCTGCGGGACGGGGATACGCTTGGCGTGGGCACGCCAGCCCCGGGTCCGGTCAGCGTCGTGCAGGTCATTGAAGCGGCGGCGGAAAAGTTCGGGTGGGAGAAAACGTCCGAGCGTCCGAAAGACAAACGTTCGCACATCAAACGCGGTCGCGGTTTCGCCTGCGGCTTCAAAAACGTCGGCTTCTCGTTTGGTTATCAGGAAAACTGCTGGGCGCGGATTGAACTGCACGGCGAACGAGAAATTGAACACGTGGTGCTCTATCACGCAGCAGCGGAAGTCGGGCAAGGTACACATACCGTGATGACCCAGATGGCCGCCGAGGCGGTCGGCGTGCCGTTCGAAAAAGTCACGCTGATCGTATCCGACACGGCCAAAATGGGCAACTCCGGCAGCGTCTCGGCCTCGCGCATGACCTTCATGTCCGGGAACGCCATCAAGGGCGCGGCGGAACGGGCGCTCGAAAAGTGGCAGGCGGAGGAACGTCCAGCCATCGCTGAGTACAAATATCTGGCCCCCAAGACCACCCCCTTCGACAAGGAGACCGGTCACTCGATGCCCAACTTCGCCTACGCGTACGTGGCGCAGGCCGCGGAAGTGGAAGTGGACACCGAAACCGGACAGGTGCGGCTGGTGCGCGTGGTCTCCGCCAATGACGTCGGCAAGGCCATCAATCCCGCCCTGGTGGAAGGGCAAATCGAAGGCGGCGTGGTGCAGGCCCAGGGTTACGCCATACTGGAAGACTTCAAAACCCATGACGGGCGGGTGCTGACCGATCAATTGAGCACCTACCTGCTGCCCACGATTCTTGACATCCCCGAAAAGGTTGAGTCGGTCATCGTTGAAGTCGCTGATCCAATCGGGCCGTGGGGCGCACGCGGCGTGGGCGAACTGCCCTTCCTGCCGCTGGCCCCGGCTGTCGCCGCCGCCGTCCACGACGCAACCGGGGTGTGGTTCGACGAATTCCCGCTCACACCGGAGCGCGTGCTGCGCGGCCTGGGAAAGATTTAATCGCCGCAGAGACACAGAGCGCACAGGGACGGTTTTTGTACGCCGCAAAGCCTCCTTTGTGCACTTTGTGTCTTTATGGTTTAATCAGGAAAACGCCGGAGAGATTATGCCCGCTTGGAACTTCCCCTATCTCGGTGAAACCGAAGACCTGACCGATGACGTCCGCGCCGCCGCGCCGGGCAGATTCATCCGCCTGCCGGATGGCCACACCCATTACGAGCTGGGCGGCCCGCCAGACGGTCAGCCTGTTGTGCTGGTGCATGGATTCTCGGTGCCGTACTTCATTTGGGACCCAACCTTCGCCGCGCTGACCCAGGCGGGATTCCGCGTCCTGCGCTACGACCTGTTCGGACGCGGCTACTCCGACCGCCCGCGCGTGGACTACGACATCCACCTGTTCTACCGGCAGCTGCTCGACCTGCTGGACGCCCTCGGCTTCACTGACCCCGTGAGTCTGTTCGGCCTTTCGATGGGCGGCCCCATCGCAACGACCTTCACCGTCCGCTCGCCGGAACGCGTGAAGCAGCTGATTCTGATCGACCCGGCCGGCGCGCGCCCCCTCCGCCCCTCCCTGGCAGGCAGCCTGCTCCGTCTGCCCGGTTTGGGAGAATTGCTCCTCGGCCTGTTCGGGAATGCCACCCTGCTAAAAAGCATGGCGCAAGACTTTTACGATCCGCGTCTGGTGGAGACCTTCCTGGAAAAATACCGCCCACAAATGCAGTATCGCGGCTTCAAACGCGCCATTCTCTCCACCTTGCGCAACGATATGCTGGGCGACTTCTCGGATACCTACCGCCGCGTCGGGCAGCAGGATGTCCCAATCCTGCTCATCTGGGGAGATAACGATCAAACCGTGCCCTACGCCCACAGCCAAAGCATGCTGAAGGCCATTCCCCGGATCGAATTTCACACCATCAAGGACGCCGGTCACATCCCCCACTACGAGCGCGCCGACGTCGTCAACCCTTTACTGATCGAATTCCTGAGCGAAAAATGACCACATCCCTCAACAAGTTTCTCACCCGCAACCGCTATAAAATAGCCATTTTCAGCCTGATGCTGGGCGCCTCGATTTTCAGCGTTATGCTGGTCGCGGCCCGCATGGCCTACAGCGATTCCGGCCGCTACGCCAACCTGGTCTGGAATCTGTTCCTGGCCTGGATCCCATTCCTGCTGGCCTATGCCGCCTATACGCTCTCCTGGAAGCGCACCTTTCTCTACCTGCTCATTCCCGTCTTCGCCTTCCTGTGGCTGATCTTCTTCCCCAACGCGCCCTACATCCTGACCGATTTGCAGCACCTGGCCGTCCAGTCCACGGCCGCGCCGCTCTGGTACGACGTCATCCTGCTGATCTGGTTCTCGTGGACAGGCATGCTGCTTGGACTGATTTCGCTCTATCTCATGCAGGAAATCGTCCGGCGCATCTTCGGGCGCTGGGTCGGCTGGCTTTTCGTCTTCGTCATGTCCGCCGCCAGCAGCCTGGGCATTTACATGGGCCGCTTCCTGCGCTGGAACTCGTGGGACATCCTCCAGAATCCGTCCGAGGTCGCCATGGATGTCCTCGGCTTCGTGATCGACCCCAGCCTGCGCACGTTGGCTTTCACAACCCTGTTCACGGTCTTCTTCCTGTTCATCTACCTGACCCTGTACGCCTTCGGCCACCTGTTGCGCGAACAGGTGGAGCAAACCGCGCCCCACCGCGTAAAATGACATCCATGATCCTCCTGCGCGGCGGCGGCGACCTGGCGACCGGCGTCGCTTATCGTCTGCATCGCATCGGACTGAAAATCGTCATCACCGAACTGTCGCAGCCGCTGACCGTGCGGCGGATGGTCTCCTTTTCCGAAGCCATCTACGAAGGCAGTCATACCGTGGAGGGCGTCACCGCCCGCCGCGCCACGCCGGACGAAATCCCGTCCACGCTTGCGCAGGGCGAAATCCCCGTTTTGGTGGATCCGAAGGCCGCCATCTTGCAAGACAGTCGCTTCCCCTTTGACGTTCTCATCGACGCGCGTCTAACGAAACGCCCCCCGGATTTGGGGCTGGGCGCCGCGCTCCTGGTGATCGGACTCGGCCCCGGCTTCCTGCCCGGCGAAAACTGCCACGCTGCCATCGAAACCAACCGCGGCCATTTTTTGGGACGCGTATACTGGGATACCGCGCCCCAGGCAGATACCGGCATCCCGGAGACGGTCGCCAACCACCAGGCCGACCGCGTCCTGCGCGCCCCCGCCGCGGGAACACTGATCGCCCGCGCTGAGATCGGCGAACACATCGAGTCCGGGCAGGTCATCGCCGAGGTGGGCGGGCAGCCGGTCACTGCCCCGTTTCGCGGCGTCTTGCGCGGACTGGTACGCGCGGGGTTGACCGTCACGCCCGGCATGAAGATTGGCGATCTCGACCCGCGCGACAACCCCGTCTACTGCACACAGATCTCCGACAAAGCGCTGGCCGTCGGCGGCGGAGCGCTGGAGGCCGTCCTGAGTTGGAGCGGCCTGCGGGAAAAACTGTGGGGATGACCGCGCAGACAGAAGGAGCGCCCGCGCGGCATACCAACATGAAGATGAGAAGCAGGGAAACGTAAACCCAGGATTTGCGCAACACTTCAAGCATTTCTCGCTCTCCTGGTCGATCTGCTGGCCAGCGCCAGTAAGGACACACGCCGCCATCTATGATTTTGATTTCTTCGGAAGAAGGGAATACCCGCTCATCTCCAGATTGTCAAGTAAAAAATAGCACATGCTGGCAGGCGCCGCGCATGTGCATCCTCCTGCTGCACAAGCCGCCACGAGCATTTAACGAGCCAGCTCTTCACGCGCGTGGTATAGTAGATACACAAAACAAGAAGCGCTAAACAGACGACAATGGAGTTCCCTCACCCTTGAACATCAATCTACTGAGGCCTGCTGTACAATGATTTCATCGCACCCGACCAATGAACAACATCGTTGGTTGAAAGAGCTGGTATCTCACACCCAGCCCTCCGACTGGGAGGAGATCACCGACCTGCTCACCCATATTCAGGAAAGGAAACTGCCGACCTCCGTTCAGGTTGGTGACGATTACCTTCAAACTTTTGCCCGAGGGACAGCTTTCATCACCTTCGGCTACGGCATTGACGGCGTCACCATGGAAATAGCAAAATACGCTCAAACACTGGAGGATATTTATCGCCCGCTCAAGACGAGCGCCATCTACCTGACGGGGGAGCACTTCGCCCAGGAAACCGAGGCCATCTTCCAGCCTGCGTGGCAGCGCGTCCATTTGAACGGAATCGACGGCTGGGGCAAATGGGGAAATGGCGTGTGGTTCGACGCCCTCTTCAGAAAAACACTGATTTCCAGAAGCGAGGAATCGCGCCGCCTGGCCGCCGAAATCTTTAGACAGGCCACCTCAATCGCCGAGCGCCTGGGACAGTTTCTCCTCGAACATCAAATTGCATTGCTTATCCCGGTCAATATTGCCTCAAACCCCGGCAACCTGGCCGCGACACTCGGGATAGTCATGGCCTCCGAGGCCCTTGGCACGTACGCCCTCAACATCAACCACGATTTCTACTGGGAAGGGGGAAAATCACTGAACGAAAGGACTCCAGACGAGGTCCCTGGAGTTCGAGACCACTTTTTCAAAAACATCCTCAACCGACCCTTTTTCAGGCTTTTCAGGAAACTGTATCCATGGAACGGCAGGCGCTGGCTGCAAGTCAACATTAACGCGCGGCAATCGAGGAAACTGATTCAAAAGCACCACTTCCCCCGCGACAAGGTCTTCGAAATATCAACCTGCGTCAATGAGCGATTCTTCGAGCCATACGACCAGGTGGATATCCTGGATTGCAGAACCCGCATGGGACGCATCCTCTCAAACGGCGAGCCCCTTATCCACCCCATCGATGTGCGCGAACATATCGCCGCCCTCCACTATTGGATGAACGAGCAAAGGCCCTGCGTTGTGGGTGCCCGACCTGGCCTGTCGATTGACCCGCGTTCGGAGGGGCTGCTCATCCTGCTGCAACCCACGCGCGTGATTGGCCGGAAAAGGATCGCGAGAAACCTGGCCTTAATTGAGGCGCTATTGACCAGGAGCTGGTTGCGGGAGGAGTTCGAAAACAGACCTGGCCGGCAACTCATCCTACACATTACTGGGCCTGCCCCCCAAGAGCACGAGGCCGACCTGCTCAACGTGCTACAGAGTTATAAAAACATCATCCACGCCCTGCCGGAAAAAATCGCCGAGCGGATATTCCTCGCGTTTTCCGTTGGACAGGAAAGCCATCCGTCTTTCTCGCGATTGGGCTTCGAGCCATTAACCATCGAGGATATTTACCGCCTGGCCGATGTGGTCGTGTTCCCCAGCGAGACCGAAGGCCGAGGGCTGCCCATCATCGAGGCCAGCGCCAGCGGGATTCCCATCATTTGCAGCCGCTATGCCCCCAGAGAGGTGTTCGAGGAAGTCGTGGGCGAGCACCTGCCGGAATCGCTGCGGATCCACTACATCCGCTTCCCAGAAAAGTTTTTCACCCCGACGTTTTTATCTGAAGTCAGCGACCTGCTGTTGAATCCAGGATCAAACCCCCTGTACAGTCAACATAATCGCGCAGCAGTCAGGACAAGGTACGGTCGCGAAACCTTTCAGAAACGCTTTGAGGAATTGCTAAGGCACCTGCACCGCCTGGATCAGAGAGTAGAATAATGCACATTGGATTTATTGAAGACACCCACCTCCACGGAGGCACCCAAATCTGGGTCACGGAAGCCGTGCGCGCCTTCCTCGCCCGCGGTCATGAGGTAACCCTGATCGCTCCCGAGGGAAGCTGGGTGGTTGAGCAATGTCGTCCCACCAGGGCGCACATCGCCACCTACGACTGGGACGCGGTCGTCTCGGAGGACACGCACAACATCGCCATCTGGACGAACGCGCTCCGGGAATGCGATGTTGTCGTTTGCACCGTTCACCCTCCCCGGCGGGGCTTCCATTGCGCGGTGTTCGCGGCGCGCTGCATCCGGGAAGCAATGCTACCCACTCACCTGATTACAAAAACAGGCACGATCGTGCCTGAGTATCGGCGCGAGTTTTATTTGCCCGACGAGCACATCCATGCCTCCGTTATCACAATCACGGATTTCACCCGCCGGCACCTGATTGAGACATACAAAATTCCTCCCGAAAGGGTCAGCCTGATCTATCAGGGAACAGATGTCAAACGATTCCAGCACTCGAAAAAAGCGCGGGAGATCGCTCTCCAACGCTACCCCATCCCCCCAAACGCATCCCCAGTTCTGGGCAGTCTCGGCTCGTTCGAGCCTCGCAAAGGGCAATCGATCTTATTTGAAGCAGTGGGAGAACTGGCCGGCACCACCTTGCCAGACGTCCATTTGATCCTGGTCGGCGACGGCCCTGACGAAGAGATGCTCAAAAAAAGAGCCCTGGAACTTGGCTTGCAGCAGCACATCTCCTTCTTCCCTTTCACCAAAGAGCCCAATACGGTGTTTGAAATAATTGACATAACGGTTTTGCCCAGCCTCTACAAAGAAGGTCTGCCCAACGTTTTGCTGGAGTCTATGTCGATGGGCGTGCCAGTGATCTCGTCGAATATCGGCGGAGTCCCCGAGATCGTCATCGACGGGGTCACCGGCTACATGGTGCGGCCGGGAGATGCAGTCGCCCTGGCAGGGGCTATCGAAAAACTGTGGGCGGATCAGGACAGCTATCGCCAAATGTGCAAGAACGCGCGCAGCATGATGACAGAGAAATTTGACAAAGACGTTCAATTCGACCGCTTCGTGTCCCACTTTCAAGCGCTTCTTCCCCCTTCGCGAGACGAAACCAGTGGGCACCCATAAAGACAGCCGTCTGCGCTGATCGAGGACAATTATGAACCATCCAACCAAACGAACACTCAACATCGGCTTTATTTCCTTCCGTTTTCATGGGACAGACGGGGTTTCGCTGGAAACATCCAAGTGGGCAGCCGTTCTGGAAGAAATGGGGCACACCTGCTACTACTTTTCCGGACTCTCAGACCGCCCGGCGGAGCGCTCAATGGTCGTAGAAGACGCCCATTTCCTCCACCCCGAAATCCGCAAGTATTACCACCGTTTTTTCAGCACCACCCAAAGGACAGAGGACGAAACCCGCTGGATTCACGCCAAAAGAGAACACCTCAAAAAACACATTCGGCGCTTCATCGCCGAGTTTGAGATCGATTTGCTCATCCCCGAAAACGTGCTCTCGTTTCCGCAGAACATCCCTCTGTCCATGGCGCTCACTGAGGTGATCGCCGAAACCGGCATCCCCACCATCGCACATCACCACGATTTCACCTGGGAGCGAAAAGCGCTGCTGGTCAACTCAATTTGGGATTACATCTACATGGCGGTCCCTCCCAATCTGGGGGCGATTCAACACGTGGTCATCAATTCGTCCGCTGCAGCCCAACTCGCCCGGCGGATCGGTGTCAGCTCGACGATCGTTCCCAATGTGATGGATTTCGAAAACCCGCCCCCGGCAAGGGACGAGTATTCCTCCGACTTACGGGAGGCGCTGGGCATTGAGCCAGATGAGCTTTTCATCCTGCAGCCCACGCGCGTCGTCCAACGCAAAGGCATTGAGCACGCCATCGAACTGGTAAGCCGGCTGGGAAGAAAAGCCAGGCTGGTCATCTCCCACGCATCTGGAGACGATGGATACGAATACGAAGCCAGGGTGCGCGATTTTGCCAGTCGACTGGGCGTGCGCACGATATTCTCATCGGATCGCTTCGATGAAAACCGCCGGCTGACGGAGGGCGGGGAAAAAGTCTACAGCCTCAGCGATGCCTACCCTCAAGCCGACCTGGTCACATACCCCTCGCTGGTAGAAGGGTTTGGAAACGCTTTTCTCGAGGCCCTGTATTACCGAAAGCCCATCGTCGTCAACAACTATGCGATCTACGCTACTGATATCCGTCCCAAAGGGTTCAACGTCATCGAGTTTGACGATTACATCACAGAAAAAACTATTCAGTATACGCAGACAGTCCTGGATGACCCCCAATTGCAGCAGGAAATGTGTCGCCATAATTACGCGCTCGCCTTGCGGCACTTTTCCTACAAGGTATTGAGGAACAAACTGCACCACCTCCTGTCAAACGCCTTCGGCGCCAACAACACCCCACGACGTTGATGGCAATATACTGCCAATGATGTAACTTTGCCATCAACCGGCGGAAGAATCGCTATACACTAACCCCTGAGCAGATCGCTCGCGTCGAACAGCACTGGTCAGCAGACATCCAGTGATGGGGATATACGCCGCAGGGGGCCGTGGAGATCGCAGAAGGATGAACATTTCTTTCGCCCACACAAAGCAGATCACACGCCTACATGCAAATACCAAAACCCAAAACCCTTTACATCCTCGCCGCCGCCATTTTATGGGGAACCACCGGGACAGCCCGCGCGGTGGGCCTGGTCCACGTCTCGCTGCTCGCTGTCGGGGTGATGCGCATGCTGATCGGCGGTCTGACGCTATTGCTCTTTTCGCTGCTGAGCAGCGCGGGCAGCGCGCTGCTGAAGGCGAACTCCCCCGGCGTGGACATGGGAGCGGGAGTCCGCGTCGGGGCGGCCGCGACCATTGGTGCGGCGGCCATCTTGGTCGGGGTGGCCGTCGCCGTGGGTGTGGACGTGGCCGCTGCCACGGCCGGCGGTAGGGCGTTGGCACCCGCGACGGCGATCTTTCCGTAGCGCAGGCCCTCGTTGCCCGCCCGGTCGCTGGCCTTCATTGCACTTTGGACTTTGTCACACTCTCCACAGGGTTACTATCTGCTTGACTGGCTGGGACGTTGCCGTTGGTGTAGGGCTAGGGAAACCGCTCGAAAAAGAAATGACATCGTCTCACACCTATCGGTCACACTTTCCCTCAACATCTTCGCTCAGCACTTGCCAGTTAGAACCTGACGCATCGGGGGAGTAGCCCATCCGTTCAAAACACCCAAACCCTGCGTCTGGACGGGAGTTAAAAGCAATACGCCCTCCGTCACTAAGATAATAAATCAATGAAAAGCGACTACCGGTAAAATATTCAAAATAATAGTATTCATCGGGCGCTCCTACCCGGTTATAGATTTCCATATAATCGGTACCAGCAACAATTCCTTCAAAGTCCTGTAATGTCAGCTCGCG
>JAADGN010000079.1:0-503 GCA_013152325.1 Chloroflexota bacterium | reverse complement strand
CCTCACCAGGTGCACAACGACATGTTACACTGGCCAACCAGTCTGCTTGTGTGTAAAACCCTACCAAGATCGTTTCTCCGCCAAGCAGGTGGTACGCATAGGTGGCGAAGGCAGACGAGGAAGCAATCACTTCGTCGGGCTCGCCAACAAGCGCAACGACCTGAGCATAAGTCATACCCTTTTCCAAAGCGGCGAAATCGCCCAATGTCACTTCGTTGGGGCCCGCCCATGGTGTCAGGGACGGTACAGCGGTTGGCGTAAGGGTATCTGTCGGCAAGAGCATTGGTACCAGGGTACTACAACCTTGCAGGCCCTCTGCCAAAATAAGCAACCAGGAAAACACTCTCAGACTTTTCATTCTTCATTTACTCCTGTCAACTCGATCCTGCACAAATGATTTCATCAAATTGTCAAAATATTCGGCGAAGTCGGGGTCGGTGAATTCGCATTGTGGCAAGCTCCAGCAGGTAAAAGCATCGGCAAATACTTCTATAGGGTCATCG
>JAADGN010000060.1 GCA_013152325.1 Chloroflexota bacterium | reverse complement strand
GATCCGCTTTCGGGGATGCGCTTTGGGCCGCACACGCAGCAGGCGGACATTATCAGCACATATGACCTGTTCCTGAATGCCGACACCCCCTCCGCAGGCATGGTGTTGCGCTTCGGTGGAATGCCTACATCCAAAGCGCTGATGGAATACCTGGAAGGCTTGCCCTCGAATGCGCCGCAGGTGGCGGTGCATTCGCACGGCACCTGGCAAGATTCGGCGTACAAGCTCTCAGCGCTGGTTGCTGCCGACCCGACCGACCTGGCGCGTCGGTTGGTTGCA
Source organism: Chloroflexota bacterium (assembly GCA_013152325.1). Lineage (GTDB taxonomy): Bacteria > Chloroflexota > Anaerolineae > Anaerolineales > Villigracilaceae > Desulfolinea. Next base: position 4,956 of record JAADGN010000060.1, on the reverse strand, counting down.
ACATTGCGCAAGCGCCCACCCCTCCGGGACGAGAAGTGGCTGGGGTACTGGCAGCAGGCCAAAATCCGTGCGCGAAGCGTGGTGAGCCAGGCCGAAGATTTTGAAGGGAGGGTCATCGCACAGGTGGTCGATACGCTGCCCGATCCGTCCTGTTTGGTGATTGCCAACAGTTTGCCTGTGCGTCACCTGGATTCGTTTGGTGTATCCAATCTGAAGCAGATCCGTGTATTTGGCAATCGCGGCGCCAGCGGCATCGACGGAACGCTCTCCACAGCCTTTGGGGTGGCTGCTGCCTCCACTGCGCCGACGGTATTAGTTACCGGCGACCTGAGCCTGTATCATGATCTGAACGGGTTGTTGGCGGCGCGCCGCAGTGATGTGAAATTGACCATTGTGCTGCTCAATAACGACGGCGGCGGGATTTTCAGACGGCTCCCCATCGCACAGTTTGAGCCGCAATTCACCGAGTTGTTCCTGACCCCGCACGGCCTGGACTTCTCGCATGCAGCGGTCATGTTTGGGCTGGGATACCGTCTGCTGGATTCGCAGGCCGACCTGCCAATCGCGCTGCTGCAAGCCCTGGATGCACCAAAAAGTTTTTTGCTTGAAATTCGTACTGATTCTGCGGCAGGTGAACAGAGCCGCAAGGAAATCATAACTTTATTGGAAACACACTAAAGGAGCCAATATGCACGGAGAAATTCGACAAGTTCTGGACTGGCAAACCGTCAAAGAGTATCAAGATATCACCTTCCATAAAGCCAATGGCATTGCCCGCATTGCCTTTAACCGTCCGAATGTACGTAACGCTTTTCGTCCGCAAACCATTGACGAAATGATTGAAGCCTTCCGTATGGCCTGGTCGGACTCTGAAATCGGCGTCGTGTTGCTGACCGGCAACGGTCCCTCGCCCAAAGACGGCAAATGGGCTTTCTGCGCAGGCGGTGACCAAAAAGTGCGTGGCTACGGCGGTTACGAAGGCGGGCACGAACTGCCCCGGTTGCATGTGTTGGAATTGCAGCGCATCATCCGCACGATGCCCAAGCCGGTCATAGCGCTGGTGGCGGGATACGCCATTGGCGGCGGCCATGTTTTGCACGTAGTTTGTGATCTGACCCTGGCCGCCGACAACGCCATTTTCGGGCAAACCGGCCCGGTGGTTGGCAGTTTCGACGCCGGTTTCGGCTCATCCACGTTGGCGCGCATTGTCGGGCAAAAGAAAGCCCGCGAAATCTGGTATCTCTGTCGCCAATACAATGCCGAGGAAGCCCTCCAAATGGGTTTGGTCAACAAGATTGTCCCGTTGGCAAACCTGGAAGAAGAAGGGGTGCAGTGGGCTAATGAGATACTCGACAAAAGTCCCATCGCTATCCGTTTCCTCAAGGCCGCCCTCAATGCCGACATGGATGGGCAGACCGGCCTGCAAGTGCTGGCTGGCGACTCAACCATGCTCTTCTACATGACCGAAGAGGGCCGCGAAGGCAGAGATGCCTTCATCGAAGGCCGCAAACCGCGTTACCGCGAGTTTCCCCGCCGCCCATAGCACATGAACTTCCCATCTGAGAACTGGTTACTGGCGCGCGCCGCCGCATCGCCCGATCAACCGGCCATCATCCATCAGGGCCGGGTCTGGTCGTATGCCGAACTGGCCGATCAGACCCGCCGCTGGGCCGGTTGGCTGGCTGCCGAGGGAGTGCGTCCCAACCTGAGCGTGGGCGTTTGGGCACGCAATCATCCACGCTATGCCGTTCTCATCCACGCGCTGGCCTGGCTGGGCGCAACACTGGTGCCCTTTAACACCCGTCTGACCACAAGCGAAGTGTTGGCGCAAGCCCAGCAAATTGGATGTGGATTGATTCTCAGCGAAAATGATGATCTGACCTCCAGCCTTGCCGCCGCGGGGATGCGTGTTCTCCCGCTTCGCGCAGACTTTGAACCTGCTCCCGTTTCGGCAGCCGATCCAGTCCCCTGCAACCCTGCCGCCACACAAGGGCTGATGTTCACATCCGGTACCACTGGCCGCGCACGCGCCGTCACATTGACCTTTGGCGCACATTTCTGGAGCGCGCTGGCATCGGCGTATCGGCTAGGGGTGCAGCCCTCCGACCGCTGGTTCCTGACATTGCCCCTGTACCACGTTGGTGGGATGGCGATCATCTTCCGCAGCACACTCTACGGCGTCAGCGTAGTATTTCCCGCTGACAATAGTGGCGGGACCTTTGCCCCCTCCGTGCTGGCCGATGCGTTGACACGGAGTCAAGCCACGCTGGTGTCGCTGGTCCCGACCATGTTGCACCGCCTGCTGGACTTTGATTCCACCGCAAGTTGGGCGCGCTCCTTGCGCCTGATCCTGTTAGGCGGAGCGGCTGCCGACCCCAATCTGCTGGGCCGCGCCTTCGACGCCAATCTGCCGGTCGCCGTCACCTATGGCCTGACCGAAGCAGCTTCGCAGGTGGCAACCGCCACGCCCGAACAGACGCGTCGCAAACCCGGCTGTGCAGGCAAACCGCTTCTCTTCACGCGCGTGCGCGTGGTTGCCGAAAGCGGCACAGACCGTCCGCCCGGTGAGATCGGCGAAGTACTGGTCAGCGGTATGACCGTTATGCCCGGCTACCATGCAGATGCTGAATCCACGCAGCGCGCTCTGCGTGATGGCTGGCTGCACACTGGCGACCTGGGCTACCTCGACGATGACGGCGACCTGTGGATCGTCCAACGCCGCACGGACTTGATCCTGACTGGTGGCGAAAATGTCTATCCTGCCGAAGTGGAGGCCGCGCTGAAAGAGCACCCGGCTGTGGCGGATGCTTGCGTAGTGGGCTTGCCCGATCCCGAATGGGGGCAGCGTGTAGCGGCAGCGGTTCTCCTGCGGGGCGATAACCCGTCCATAACGGAAGCAGACCTGATGTCCTTTTGTCGAACGCGTTTGGCGGGCTATAAAATGCCGCGTATTATTCGTATCCTGCCGGAATTCCCGTTGAGCGCGTCGGGGAAAATCCAACGTCGCCTTGTGGGTGATATTTTGCTTGAGAAAACTGGTTTTCAAAAATGTGTCTGACTTGTCCCGGTATCGAAAAAACAATCGAAAACTCTTCCCGCCCCGTTCAAATCGCCCCTGGCCTCGCGGTTGGCGGCGCCGACGTCGTGCTGATGGCAGGCCCATGCGCTGTCGAAAGTTACGAGCAGACCCGGGCCATCGCCGAGGCGCTTCACCAATTGGGGATTCGGGTGATACGCGGCGGCGCTTTCAAACCGCGCACTTCGCCGGATAGTTTTCAGGGGTTGGGGTTGGATGGATTGAAAATCCTACGCGCTGTGGCGGACGAGTTCGGCCTGACCGTGATCACCGAGGCGTTGGGCGTTCGGCATGTGGAATTGGTGGCCGAATACGCCGACGTGATCCAGATCGGCTCGCGCAACATGCAGCATTATCCCCTGCTGTGGGAAGTGGGGCAGGCCGACAAACCGGTGGTTCTCAAGCGCGGCTTCATGTCTACCGTCTCCGAATGGCTGTCTGCTGCCGAGCACATCTCGCGGCGAGGCAACGATGAGATCATCCTGTGCGAGCGCGGTATTCGTACTTTTGAACCGTCCACACGCAATACGCTCGATACGAATGCAATCGCGCTGGTAAAACAGACTTCGCCGTATCCGGTGATCGGCGACCCCAGTCACGCGACCGGTCACGCCGACCTGGTTATCCCGGCAGCTCGCGCTGCGGTCGCGGCAGGTGCAGACGGCCTGCTGGTGGAAGTCCACCCGGAGCCGCGCGCCGCTCTCTCCGATGCGGATCAGGCATTGCCGCTCGAAGCGCTGCCCGAACTGCACAAACAAATTGGACGTATTGCGGCAGCTCTCGGTCGAAGCCTGGTATAAGATCGATGCGCGTTGTTTCCCCCTGGCCAGTACATACACTGGGCGCTCCCGAACGTCCGGCGCTTGTTCTTTTGCACGGCTTCATGGGGCGCGGCAGCGACTGGTTCTCCCTGGCTGATCGCCTTTCCAGCCAATTCCATTGCCTGATGCCCGATCTGCCCGGTCATGGAGACAATTTGGGACCGGTGGATGAATCCGTTTTGGGGTACGAGGCCCTGGTCGAGGGATTGCGCATGACCTTGTCTGCGTATCGCCCCGGACCCGTGAATCTGCTCGGCTATTCGATGGGCGGACGCCTTGGGATGGCCTTTTCCCTGCGTTATCCCGAGTATGTTTCCCGCCTGATCCTGGAATCTGCGAACCCCGGCATTGCCGCTCCCCGGCAACGGGCGGCGCGCGCCGCCCTGGATGATCGACTGTCCAAGCGCATCCAAGACGAGGGGCTGCCTGCCTTTCTGGATTTCTGGTATCGCTTGCCGCTCTTCGCGCTGGATGGACGTCGCCCCGATTTGCTGGCAAAATTGGTCGATCTCCGCGCCCAGAACGACCAGCAGTGGATGGCGGCCGTTGTTCACTGCATGAGCCCAGGCAGGCAGCCAAATCTTTGGCCTCGGTTGGGAGAGATATCCGCCCCCACGCTGTTATTGGCCGGCGCACTGGACAAAAAATACAGCGCGATCACCGCCCGCATGGCAGAGACTATCGTGGGCAGCCGCAGGCTGCTAATCCCATTTGCAGGTCACAGTCCACACATCGAGCGACCTGCGCGTATTGTGTGGACGCTGGAGGCCTTTCTTTCTGAAAAGTAACTGACCACTGTCTCGACCAGATTGACATCCACATCGAAGTACAGCGAACCGTCAATGGCGATGGCCTGCCAGTCGATCCCGATTGCTCTGTTCGTTTTCCGCCGCTCAAGCGGCAACCCGCTTATTCGAGACATCTCATAGCGCTGAGGCGACAGCCGTATCTGCGGGGCAGGATAGTGCTGCCTGAAAGCAAAAAACGCCTTGATTGGGCGCTTTTGCTTTTTATGGACAGGAACTGTTTCAGACTGAGCAGGTCATTCAGGCGGCGCTT
>JAADGN010000153.1:23847-40068 GCA_013152325.1 Chloroflexota bacterium | reverse complement strand
CGTACAGGCCGAGCGCCGGGAGGGACAGGTCGTTGTCACCGTCACGCTGACCAACACCGGCGCGGGGCACCACGTTCCCACCGACAGCCCGCTGCGGCAGATGATCCTGCTGGTGCAGGCCGTCGATTCCGGGGGCGCATCCCTCCCGTTGGTGGAGGGCGCGCGCATCCCCGCATGGGGCGGCGCGGGCGACGACCCTGCGCAGGGCTACTACGCCGGTCTGCCCGGCGCGCTGTATGCCAAAACCCTGCAAGAGATGTGGACGGAAGTCACCCCGACCGGGGCTTACTGGAACCCCACCCGCATCCTGAGCGATACCCGTTTGCCGGCGCTGGAGGGCGATACCACGACATATGTCTTTGAGACCTCCGAGGTCTCAAAGACCTCAGAGGTCCTGATCAAGGTCTCCGTGCTCTACCGCCGCGCCTTCATCGAGTTGATGGCGCAAAAAGGCTGGGAGGTGCCGGACGTCTTGATGGCGCAGCGCACGATCTCGATTGACAAATGACGACATGGAGACTGCAATGACGACGATGCCTGACCGGAGAATCCTGCTTGCCCTTCTGATGATCTCTTTGGCCTGTAACCTGTTCAGCCCCCAGGCCCCGACGGATCGACCGCCCCCTCCGCCTGCCCCCGCAGAAACGACATCGCCAGCGCCCGGGGCCTCCCCTCTCCCGCCGCCCCCGGGCGACGTGCTCCAGCCCGGCGACCTGGAATACCTGGGCGCGTTCCGCCTGCCCGTCGCCTCCGGCGGCTCCAACTGGGAGTACAGCGGCCAGGGCCTGACCTATTATCCTGGCGGCGACGCGGACGGCCCGGATGACGGCTTCCCCGGTTCGCTCTTCGGCTTCGGCCACGACCAGCACATGCTGGTCTCCGAGATCAGCATCCCCGCGCCGGTGATTTCCAAAAATCTGGACGACCTGGACACGGCCGCGACGTTGCAGCCCTTCCAGGACATCAGCGGCGGGCTGTTCGATATCCAGGCGATGGACATCCCCCGCGCCGGCCTGGCCTACCTGCCTCCACAAGGGGAGCAAACCACCGCCAAGCTGCACTTCGCTTTCGGCCAGCATTTCCAGGAATTCGGCGATCCCTCCCACGGCTGGAGTGAGTTGGATCTGTCGCATCCACAGGCCGCCGGGCCGTGGGTTTTCGACGGCTACACCAACTACGTCACCGACGACTACCTGTTCGAGATCCCGCCGGAATGGGCGGATGCGATTGGGCCGGGGTTGCGCCTGGCGACCGGACGGGCGCGCGAAGGCCCCTGGAGCGGTTTGGGACCGGCTTTGTTCGCCTACGCGCCCTGGCAGGATGGCAATCCGCCCGAGGCCGGGGCTACCCTGCGGACGCTCACGCCGTTGCTGCTGTATGGCGAGCAACTGCCGGGAGAGACGGACATCGTCAGCGACGAGAGCCGGGCCATGAGAGGCTATGGCGATTCCGACCACTGGGCGGGAGGGGCCTGGCTGACCGCAGGCGACAAGGCGGCGGTGATCTTCGTTGGCACCAAAGCGTTGGGCAGGTCCTGGTATGGTTTTGGCAACGGCGTGGTTTGGGCGTATGATTGCGCCGAACGAACGCCGCCCACCTGCCCCGAAGTCCCCGAATGGCCTTACGACAACCGGGGGTATTGGGCCGAGGGCTACCAGGCGCAGATCATCTTCTACGATCCCGCTGACCTGGCTGCCGCGGCCCGCGGCGAGATGCGAACCTGGGAGCCGCAGCCTTACGCCGCGCTCGTGCTGGACGAGTTTCTCTTCGACCCTGCCGTTCGCCCGGAAGACTATAAACGTGACCTCGTCGGCGCGGCGGCCTTCGACCGGGAACGCGGGCTGTTGTACGTCGTGGAGCGGCTGGCCGATGAGTATAAGTCCGTCATCCACGTCTGGAAAGTGCATCAGTGAGCGCGACTTTTGGATCGTGTGGGCGTAAATACCTATGTAAGTCCTGCGACAAGATTCCATCATGAGGAGAGTGTTATGTCTCGATCCAACCGTTCACAACTGGCCCTCGGCATCATCCTGATATTGCTGGGAGCCTGGTTCATTGCTGCAAAGTCTGTCCCCGCGTTGGGCGCGTGGGTTGACGCCTACTATGACTGGCCCTTCACCATCATCGGCGCGGGCGCGATCATTCTCCTGATCGGCTTGATCGTCGGCGCGCCCGGCATGGCTGTCCCGGCGGCTATCGTGGCCGGGATCGGCGGCATCCTGTATTACCAGAACGCGACCGGGGATTGGGAATCCTGGTCCTATATGTGGGCGCTCATCCCCGGCTTTGTCGGCGTGGGCACGATGCTGGCCGGTCTGCTGGGCGAGAACACGCGCGCCAACCTGGGCCATGGGCTGAACCTGCTGGTTGTCAGCGCGGCGCTCTTTTTGATATTTGCGGCTGCCTTTGGCGGCCTGGCCCTGCTGGGCGATTATGGCCCCGCCATTCTGCTTATCCTGCTGGGCTTGTGGGTCATCGGGCGCGGCCTCTTCCGCGGCCGACGACGCCAGGAGTAAACCATGCGTCGCAATAATCTTTTCTGGGGAACGATACTTGTTGTTCTGGGCGTATTGTTCCTGCTCAGGGCCATGGGCTGGATCACCGGCGACGTGATGGGCTGGTTCTGGCCGATTTTCCTGATCTTGCTGGGTGTTTGGGTTATCTCCGGCCCATTCTGGCGCAGATCGTCATTTTTCGGCGCTGGCGCTGAAGCCGACAGCACCCCCTTTGACATCGACCTGCAGGGCGCCGCACAGGCTGCGATCAAGTTCGAGCATGGCGCGGGGCGGCTGGAAATTGGCGCCGGCGCGCCCTCCGGCCGGTTATTGAGCGGCAATTCCGGGCTGGGGGTGACGCATTCCAGCGAACTGATCGGCGACAAACTGGAAGCCAAGATCTCGGCCGGCCCGACATTCATCCCCTTTGTGGGCCCGGGCGGCGGAACATGGCGTTTCCGATTGACGCCGGATATCCCGCTCAGCTTGCATGTGAGTGCTGGCGCCAGTGAGTTGACGCTCGACTTGAGCGACTTGCAGGTCACGTACCTGAAACTGGAAACCGGCGCCAGCAGCACTGTTCTGACCGTGCCGCGCCGCGGCGTTTCGCTCGTGGACATTGAAGCGGGCGCCGCCTCGATAGATATCCGCGTCCCGGACGGCGTCGCCGCGCGAGTTCGCCTTAAGGGCGGCTTGTCCTCGATGGATATCGATGTCGAGCGTTTCCCCAATTTGGAGGGCCGCATCTACCAGTCAGCGGACTATAACGACGCGGCCAACCGCGCTGAAATCACCATCGAAGCCGGGGTCGGCAAAATTTCTGTTCATTAGGCTCGGAGGTTCTTCGTGAAACGCATTGACAAACGAATCATTATCGGCGCGCTGCTCATCTTGGGCGGCATCCTGGGATTGCTGGATCAAATGGGCGTTATCCGGAATGCTTCAGGCATCTTTTGGGGATTGGTCTTCGGCGTGGGCGGAGCGGCCTTCCTGTATCTTTTTATCAATGACCGCTCGAATTGGTGGGCAGCCTTCCCGGCCTTTACCCTGTTGGGGCTGGGCGCTTCGTCTGTGCTGCCCCCCTCGCTGGAGCAATGGGACGGGCTGGTCTTTTTGGGGGGCATCGGCCTGGGTTTCTGGGCGGTCTATTTCACCGGCCGCGAGCGTTGGTGGGCGATCATTCCCGGCGGCGTGCTGGTCACGCTGGGCGTGGTTTCCGCGTTGGACGAGATGTTTACCGGCCTGGAAACCGGCGGCGTCTTCTTTGTGGGGCTGGGCGTCACCTTTTTGTTGGTGGCCGTCCTTCCGGGCTATGGGCGCATGCCCTGGGCCTACATTCCGGGCGTTATCCTCCTCGTCATGGGGATGTTGTTGGGTACGCCCTACTTTGGCCTGACCGAATATGTCTGGCCGGTGACGATGATCATTGGCGGGCTGGCCTTGCTCTGGTTCTATTTCAAGAGGCAGTAGACGGAATGCTCTCGCAAAAAAAGAGTTTTGGGTAATGAAACAGAGACGCCCCGCTGCTGAAAACGGGGCGTCTCTGTTTTGTGACTGGACGGGGGATGTCCTGCCGTCTCTGCCCCGCCGTGCGGCAAGGCAGGTAGACGGGCGGCCTTATGGCTGGACGTCCAGTTCAGCCAGATACTTTTCCAGACGCGCTGCTTCGGCCTCGATTTGCCTGATGATGCTGGCTGCCTCGCTCAAGTCGCCTTCCTTGCTTTGGCGCTCCAGTTTCTTTGCTAACGCAGTCAGTGCGCTGGCGCTGAAGTTGGCGGACATGCCCTTGAGGTTGTGTGCCGCGCGATTCAGGGAGGCCGAGTCGACGGTTTCCAGCGCATCGGTCATCTCCTGGATGCGGGCGGGCAGGTTTTGCAGGAACTCCCGGCTCATTTCGTTGAAGAAATCTCGGTCATTACTGAAACGCGGCAGGGCGGCTTCGATGTCCAGCGGGGGAATGCCAGATGGCCTGGGGCCGGCCGGGGGCGGGGTTGCGCCGCGTTTTGCTTCGGGAACGGGGGATCTATCCGGTTGGGCGGATTCGCCGAAGGCTGGTCCGTTCTGCGTGAGGGGGAGTACATCCGGTGCAACGGAATGATCTTCTTTTTCCCACCTCTCCAACCTCTCCAATTTTGACAATTTGCCGGTGACGCCAATGGGTTGAGCCCAGCGTTCGATAGCGTTGAAAAGCACCTGTCGGTCCAGCGGTTTGGAGATGTAGTCGTCCATCCCGGCTTCCAGGCAGCGTTCGCGGTCGCCTTTCATGGTATGCGCGGTCATGGCGATGATCGGGGTGTGGCGTTTATCCGCCTCCCACTTGCGGATGCGGCGGGTGGCTTCGAACCCATCCATTTCGGGCATTTGCACATCCATCAGCACGAGGCTGTATGGCTTTTCCTGGATTTTTTTGAGAGCCTGCAATCCGTTTTCGACCACATCCACGGAGTGACCGGCTTTCTGGAGCATGGCGACGGCTACTTTCTGGTTGACCAAGTTATCCTCGGCCAGCAGGATGCATTCCCCCTTGCGTTTTCGTTCTGCGACCAAATGACGGGTGATCAGACGCCCGGTGCCGCGCGAGGCTTTTTGTTTTTCATTGATGATAACGACCAGTGCATCGAAGAGCAATTGCTGCTTGATCGGTTTGAGCAGATACCCGGCACATCCGAGGGCTTCGAGACGCTTGGCGTCGCCGCGTTTGCCCATCGAAGTCAGTATGACGATGCTGAGACTTTTCTCCCTGGGGTCGCTGAAAATGGCCCGGGCGGTTTGTTCGCCGTCCATGCCAGGCATCTGCATGTCAAGCAACATGATCTGGTAGGGGTTGCCAGCGTGCCGGGCGGTGCTTAGTTCGTCCAACGCTTCGGGTCCGCCGGGTACGGCTTTGGCGCGGCAGCCAAAGCTTTCCAGCATCTTGGTCAGGATGGTGCGGTTGGCGGCGTTGTCGTCCACGACCAGGATGTGCAGCCCTTGCAGGCTGGTGATCTCGGGCGGCGCTTCAGGCGCCTTTCGGCTCGATTTCTCGAATTGGATCACGAACGAGAATGTGGAGCCTTTTCCGGGTTCGCTTTCGACTTTCAGTTCGCCGCCCATGGCTTCGACCAGTTGCCGGGAGATGGCCAGCCCCAGGCCGGTCCCGCCAAAGCGGCGTGTGGTGGAGCCATCGGCCTGGATGAAGCGTTCAAAGATAGCATCTACCCGGTCGGCTGGGATGCCGATGCCGGTATCCTGAACCGAGAAGCGGATGGTGACGTGCGTATCTGTTTCCGAGAGTGGTTCGGCGCGGATGATAACCTCGCCTGCCTGCGTGAATTTGATGGCGTTGCCGGTCAGGTTGACCAGCACCTGGCGCAATCTGCCGGGGTCGCCGCACAGGTTGGTAGGCACGCCAGGATGAACCAGGGAGGCCAGTTCCAACTCTTTTTCTTCAGCGCGTTTCGCCAGGGTGTAAGCCACCCCTTCGACCGTGTTGCGCAAGTTGAAATCGATGATCTCGAGCTCGAGTTTCTTGGCTTCGATCTTGGAGTAGTCCAAAATGTCATTGAGCAGGGTCAAGAGAGCTTCGGCGCTTTGCAGGGCGACGGCGACGTAATCCCTTTGTTCATCGTCCAGCGGGGTATCCAGCACGAGGTCGAGCATGCCGATAACCCCGTTCATCGGTGTGCGTATCTCGTGACTCATGTTGGCCAGGAACTCGCTCTTGGCGCGATTGGCTTCTTCAGCCATGAGCTTGGCGCGGATCAGAACGGAGATATCGTGGTAGATGGCCAATGCTCCGGCGCGTTCGCCCTCCACGAAAACCGGCACGCCGAACAATTCCACGTCTACCAGCGAGCCGTCCTTGCGCCGGCGTTTGGTGATTCTGTGCACGCGTTCGGTCATGACCTGCTGGGTTAAGGCAGCCGCCTCCGCTTTTGTTTCCTGGGTGGTGATGAGCACATCGATATCTTCCCCGACGATCTCGGCACAGGTGTATCCGTAGAGTTCCTCGAAGGCTGAATTGCAATCCAGGATTTTTTCATCGTTGTCGAGCATGACCACGGCTGTCGGACTGTTTTCGATCAATGCCTGGAAATATTGTTTTTGACGCAGGGCTTCCTGTTCGGCGCGCTGGCGTTCATCGTTCTCGTTTTTCAGGGCCAGGTTGCTTTTTTCTAGCTCGGCGGTGCGCTCGGCGATCTTTTGTTCCAGAAAATCGTTGCTTTGCGCCAATTTCTCTTCACTCGCACCGACCATGCTGAAGACGATGCCCAGCAAGAGGGGGGCCAGGTCGATGATCCACAACATGGGGGTTAGAAGCTGAACCTGGAGAAAACTGGACATGCTGAAAGTCAGGTCGTGATGACCAAGCGCGATCTCCATGATCGTGCCGCCGAGTGGGAATAACAGGCCGAAGAAGACGCCAAAGAGGGCGTATCGTTTTTTGGGGGAAAGTTTGGAAAGTGGCGTGAGTATACGTTTCATGTCGCGTCCGTGTGTAAAAAAAGGCGGGTGTGACTATAAAAAATATCTGTCCGAAAATCACTTTGCAGCAACGGCTTCGCGCAGCACCCTGCAAGGGTTAGTCGTTCGAAAGCGACTGCCCAGTCCTGACGGTCTGGGTCAGGAAAGCCGCTGCCACGTATTTTTCGGATAGGTTCTGATCCTAGTCTAGCACGAAAGCCTGGACGGTAACCTGACAAATCCGCAACATTTTGTGCAAAAAGAAAAGGAGCGTTCATTGAACGCTCCTGTGAAATCCATTGAATGTTTCGTCTCTTATTTATTCGGCTGCGGCAATCTCGACATCGGGAAAAAACTGATGAACGGTCCCGGCAACCCAGCCCTGCAGGGTCGTGGGGGAGAGAGGGCAGCCCAGGCAGGCCCCACCCAGCCGTACGGTCAACACTTTGCCATCGAAGGATACAAACTCTACTGAGCCGCCGTGGTACTGTTCAACATAGGCGCTGATTTGTTCGACTAAACCTTTGAGTTGTTCCTGCCTGGAATGGTTGGGCGGGGTTGCCATTGCCTTTTCTCCTTTGGCGCGCGCATTAATCGACGTTAGTATCGCCTGACACGCCTTGAGAAAGTATAGCACGTACCTGCGAATGCGAATCCTGCCAACGCATGGAAACGGAATCCGCCAGCCGGTCGAGGAGTGTGGCGCCGATCTCAGGGTGCTTGACACACAATTTGCGCAACAGATCGCCCTGAATGCGCACGACCTGGCAGTCTTCCTCGCAAATTGCGCCAGATGTGTAGACGGCGTTCCCGGCAATGGCGGACCAGCCGAAGACGCCCCCATCCTTGACGCGAGTGATCGTAATGGGCGGGCCGTCGTATGGCTTGTAGCGGATTTCAACGATCCCTTCCAGGACCAGGTATAAATAGCGCGCCGGATCGCCCTGTTCGAATACCCATCCTTTTTTGCAGATGCGTGGTTCAAACAGCGATTCGACCAGCCTGATTTCGTCAACGCTCAGGCCTTGAAACAGGGAAATATCTTTGAGTGTGGAAAGCATTTGATTGATATTATCTTAATGAATAAGATGCTTTCTAGTGGCAAATTTCCTGAAAGCCTTGACATTTGTCCCGAATCGGAGCGTCGCGGTTTGTCAAATTTGGGCGGCCGGGATTCTAACGACCCGCATATAATCATGCGTTATACTGGGCGCATTCAAAGACACTACGGGTTGTACGGATCATTGTGCAACTTTTTGGAAGAGGAACCATCTAAATGAGTGAATCGACATCACAGGCGTTTTCATTGGAGGCGCTGCGGGCAGGTGATCGGACTGAATTTGCCCGTTTGGTAGATGCCCATGCGAGTCAGATCTATCGCCTGGCATTGAAAATGCTTGCTGATCCACAGGATGCAGAGGACGTACTGCAGAACACATTCTTGAAGGCGATGCAGGCCTTGCCATCTTTCGAAGGACGTTCCAGTCTGTCTACCTGGCTTTACCGCATTGCGGTGAACGAATCGTTGATGACGCTGCGCCGTCGCAAACCGGAGGTCTCGATTGCGGGGAACGGCGATGCCGTCGACGATGACGATTACGTCCCGACCCAGTTTGAAGATTGGTGCTGCCTGCCTGAAAAAGAGTTGCTCTCCTCCGAGGCAAGGACTTATTTGGACCAGGCCATTCGGCAATTGCCGGAGAAACTGCGCACCGTGTTCATCTTGCGGGACATCGAAGGACTGTCCATTCGGGAGACCAGCCAGGCGCTTGACCTGACCGAAACCGCTGTCAAGACCCGTTTGCTGCGCGCTCGCCTGCGTCTGCGCGAGTACTTGTCCACGTATTACGGGGAACGCCTCGCCAAGGAGTCGACCTGATGCCAGAAAAACTCAATTGCCAGACACTGCTTGCGTCGCTTTCGGACTATGTGGATGGGGTGCTGGGGGATGCACTTTGCCAGGAAATCGAGCGGCATATTGCCGCCTGTGACAATTGCCGCGTGGTCGTGGATACGCTCAAGAAGACGATCTACCTCTACCACGAGACGGCTGCCACTACGGAAGTTCCCATTGATGTGCGGGCGCGCCTCTTCCATCGCCTCGACCTGGACGATTTTATTCAAAAGTAATGGATTGGTTTCTCGCATCGTCAATGAAATAAGATGCAACTTTTTTTCTTTTGTTGCATCTAAATTTGCGTGAGGCAGGAAACCCTATGCCGCAGGACGAGAAACAGAAAGCCGTTTATATCTGGGAGCAAGAGCCAGAGCCAGCAGTGCAAAGCAGCGAGCCATTGAAGCGAGATGCGCTTTGCCCGCAATGTGGCGAGGGGCACCTCGACTACGACGGTTTGTTGGATCTGGTCTGCCCGAAATGCGGTTTCACCGCCAGCGGCGGCGGCGGGTGTACCTGATAACGTTATTTTGGCCCCGTGCGGGCCCAGGAGAGTTGCATGACAAAATTACTTGATGAAAACGTCGTCCAGCAGATACGCGAGGTCTTTGGACAAATGAAAGACCCCGTGCACATTCTCTTCTTCAGCCAGAAGGAGAATTGTGACTACTGTGATGACGCACGCCAGTTGCTGGAAGAAGTCACAGCCATTTCGGACAAACTTGAGCTTGCCGTCTATGATTTGCAGGAAGACGCCGAAACGGCTGCCGCCTATAATGTGGATAAAGCGCCCGGTATCGTCATTGCTGCACAGAACGGCGACCAGATCGTTGATTTTGGAATCCGCTACGCTGGTATTCCGTCCGGACATGAGTTTACATCCCTGATCCAGGACATTCTGCTTGTCTCGGGCCGCGACTCCGGCCTGCAGCCGGCGACGCGCGAATATCTCAAGGGACTGGGCAAACCGGTTCTCCTGCAGGTCTTCGTCACCCCCACCTGACCATACTGCCCGCGAGCCGTGGTGCTCGCTCACCAAATGGCAATGGAAAGCCCGATGGTAGAAGCTGAAATGATCGAGGCGATGGAGTTCCAACAATTGTCGAACAAACATGGCGTTAGCGGCGTTCCGCAGACCACACTCAACGACGGCGCTGCGCATGTGGTTGGCGCTGTGCCTGAAGCGAACCTTCTCGCTGAGATCCAGCGCATTATGGCAGGGTAGGACCCAAGGTGGTAACGGTTGGAGATGTTACCACCCGGAAAAATTTTATTCGTAGAGGTTTGTATGGCTGAAACAAGGAAAACATACCCCCGTGTGATCGTTTTCTCGACGCCGACTTGCTCATTTTGTCGCAAGGCGAAACAATATTTTCGCAGCCGCGGCGTCCCCTTCAGGGATGTGGACGTCTCGCGCGACCAGGCTGCCGCCCGCGATATGGTGCGGCGCAGTGGCCAGCAGGGCGTGCCGGTGATCGACATCGGCGGCAAGATCGTGGTCGGTTTCAACCGCCCAAAGATCGACCGCCTGCTTGGTTTGACAAAATAGGGGTGCATTGGGACGGCAGATCGACTGCTGTCCCAATGCTGCGTTCTGCGCATAACCACTTGATTTTGAGAGAGAAGAAATGAAGATCGCAGCAGTTACACAAAACGGGAAAACGCTTGCCAGCCACTTTGGCATGGCGCCTTTTTACCGTGTTTTCACTGTGGAAGACGGGCAGATCGTTGCCGATGTTCAGGTGGACAAATATCATCATGAAGCTCACCCGGAACATGACAGCAACAACGATGGCCACCATGGACATGATCATGCGGAATTTTTCACCCCCATTTCGGATTGCCAGGTTTTGCTGTGCGGCGGGATGGGAGAACCGGCGTACCAGAGAGCCCTCGCGGCTGGCCTGGAGGTCGTCATGACCGGCGGCTCGATCGAGGACGCAGTACAATTGTACCTGAGCGGCCAACTGAGCAGTGATCCGCGCCGCATACATCGTCATTAATTCATCACGAGGGAAACAGTATGGGACAACCCAATTCATCTCGTCGCCACGCGACGCGCAGGAACAAACAACGGCAGCAACGCAGCGCCTTGCCGTTGTTCATTGTTGGTGCGGGACTGCTATTGATTGGTATTGCGGCCGTATTCATGCTGCCAAAGTCACGGACGAGCGCCAATGTGCCGGACGTGCCGAATGACGGCTCGTCTGTGCCTGCACCGGTCGAGTACCCGGCGCCTGAACTGACCCTGACCGACCTGACCGGCAGCGAGACATCGCTGGCGGATTATCAGGGACAGGTTGTCCTGGTCAATTTATGGGCTACCTGGTGTCCGCCGTGCAAGGCGGAGTTGCCGATTTTGCAGGCTTATTACGAAAAACATGCCAGGGAAGGTTTTGTGATCATTGGCATCGAGGACGGTGAACCGTCTGACGAGGTGGCAGCCTTTATCAAGACCCGTGACCTGACCTACCCGATCTGGATCGACCAGGAAGGCAAGACCGAGATAGCTTTCATGACTTTTACGCTGCCCAGCTCCTACGTCATTGACCGGACGGGCACGGTGCGTTTGGCCTGGACAGGGGCGATCAGCGACGCGATGTTGGAGAAGTACGTCACGCCGATTATCGCGGAGTAGAGAACCACGAGCGGCGAACAGGAAACAGGAGCGACGAATGGACGCAAAGGTTGTTTGGGACCACGGATTGACTTTCACCGGTACGGCGGATACCGGATTCAGCGTGCCGCTTGGCGCGGACCCGAAGGTGGGCGGCGATAACGACGGCTTCCGACCGATGGAGTTGATGGCTGTCAGCCTGGCTGGCTGCACTGCCATGGACGTGATCTCGATTTTGCGCAAAAAACGCCAGGACGTGACGGCTTACGAGGTCAGGGTTCACGCCGACCAGGCAGACCGGCATCCCCACGTCTTCACGCAGGCGGCGATTACCTACGAGGTCACCGGTCGTGGCGTGGACGAGGCGGCTGTCCTGCGCGCGATGGAACTCTCCGCCAAACGCTACTGCCCGGCGCAGAATATGCTCGACAAGATCATTCCAATCGAATTGCACTACGAAATTTACGAAGACAAGGGAGATGGCCAGCGCGAGTTGGTTGCCCAGGGGACGTACCAACTGGCTGAGTAAAAAGTCAGCGATTACAAAAAAGCGACCGGCAGGAATTTGCCGGCCGCTTTTTTTATGCTTCGAATTTCAGGATGACCGCTTCCAGGCTTTCTGGCGAGCCGATCACGGTTACTTTGTCGCCCGCTTTCAGGCGGGTATACCCATGCGACACAATGGCATGTCCCTTGCGGTGCACCGAGACGATGAGCGTGTCCAGCGGCAGGTGCAGGTCGCGCAGTGCCATGCCGTGCAGATCGGGATCACGCACAACGATATCCACCATTTGTTGTTCGCCATTCATCGCCAGCAGCAGCGAAGCCGTGGATGGTGAACGCACAAACTGTTCCAGCAGGCCGATGGTGGCTGTGCCGGGATCGACGGTCAGCGCGCCCAGTTTCTGGAAACGCTCCAGGTTTGCCAGATCGTTCAGACGCACGACCATCGGTTCTGTGCCGTAGTGCTCGTAAAACAACTCGCAAAGCTGGTAATTCTCCTCATCCGTCAACATGGCTACGATCGCATCCGCCTGGGCCGCGCCGATGGCTTGTAAACTGTCCAGGTCAATGCTGGGGAGTAAATGCATCGGCGATTCTGCATCGTTCCATGTCGCGCAAGCCGCGTCTGTGCAGGCGAACTTGATTTGCCAGCCATGCGCCTTTAGTTGACGGGCGACTGCCAGGGCCTGGTGGTCGGTGCCAAAAATAAGGGCATCCCGCCTCCCGTCGAAGCTCGTTTCGCCGCGTGGATGGGCTTCTTTTACGTAGCTGATGACCCACTTGAAAAATGGCGGGCCAACGATCTGGTTCAACACGATGATGGAAATGATGATCGTGGCGAAGTCCTGGCCAAATTCCGGGAACTCGACCGCCACTTCCTTGGCTAATCCCAGCCCGACGCCCGCTTGGGTCACAAAGGCCATCCAACTGACGAGGTTGTGTCGCATTGGCTCGCGTGCGATCGTGCCCCCGCTCAGGGAGCCGATGAAAATGGAGAACAGGCGCACAAAGAACAGCGTCAGGGCGATCGGCCAGGTTTTGGCTAAAACATCCAGCGATAACGAGGCGCCGGTCAGCGTGAAGAAGGCGATGTATATCGCAGGCCCAACGTCGTGCAGGATGCTTAACATCTCGTCCCGGTGCGGACTCCAGTTAATGACCACGAAACTGCTGATCATGCAGATCAACAGAGGCTCCAGGAGAAGCTCGTTGGACAAATTTGCGTAACTGAAATTCCGCACGAGGGCGGAGGCGATGAAGACAGAGTAGCCCAGCAGCAAAAGGATGCCGGCCTTGAGATGGCTGTTGAAATTCAGGGATAAGACAAAGTGGATGAATCTGCCTAACAGGTATCCCAGGACGAGCGATAGTGACAGCTCGCCCAGCAGCAGCGCCACGAAACCGGCGTTGACGTTGAGATTGGTCAGCAGCGCATCCGCGATCTCTGAGTTGATGGCGAACAGGATGATGACGACCACGTCCATGATGACGGTGACGCCCATCACTGTTTGGGTGAAGGGGCCTTTGGCGCGCAGTTCGTTGACGATGGCGATCGCGGAGGACGGCGAGCGCGCCACCAGGATGGCCCCGGCCAGGATGGCGACCGCCAGCCGATTGCTGGCAGACATGCTTTGGGTGAAGGGGATGAAGTCGGAGAGCAGGAAAACGGCCGTGCTGCCCAGTGTGAACGTCGCCAAAACCAGGCCGGCGGTGACCCAGGTTATGCTTTTGAAGCGGCTCCTGAGTTCTTTCAAATACAGTTCGCTGCCTGCGGCGAAAGCGATGAAGGCCAACGAAATTTCGTCCACGAAGTGGAGATTCTCAAGCGCTTCATGGGGGACCAGATTCAGGACAAAGGGGCCGACCAGAATGCCGGCGAAGAGAAAACCGCTGATGAGGGGCAGGTTGTAGCGTGTAAAGAATGCTCCAATTTGTTTGGATGCCAACGCGATGATGGCAAAACTGCCGACGAAGATGATTGTGCTGGTGTAGTTATCCATTCAAAATTTGACCTTGTTTTTTGTATTCACCGATGCCTGACCTGAACTTCTTAAAACAGCCTGGTGGTGCGTTTAAAAAAGCAGCCCCTCCTCGTGCATACGCGTTGCCTGCTCGATGAACGGGCGCCCAGGTGATCCCCGCCGGGTTTCTTCTGTGCAGTAGCTGTCAAAAAAAATCAAGATCTGAAAACTCTCGACGGCGCTTTGCCCCGTCAAGAGCCAAAAGTCTTACTTCTTCGAAGTGAGCTGGCTGTAAATATCCGAAACATCGCTGGCTGTCACGGTTATGCCGTTGCGGGTCAGCGTGCCCTTGTAGGGACGCGAGCCGTTGTGGGCGATCCAGCCCTCCATGTTGAATGGCAGCGGGCCGTCGGCGATGATCCACTCCCCGTTGTATTTGCGGACGATGTGAACGTGTGAGCCGGTCGTCCGCCCGCCCTCACAAGACGGATAGCCGATGGGGTCGCCGGCGTGCAAAACGTCGCCCTGTTGGGCGCGTCCGTCCGTCCCTACGTGGAGGTAAAAGATCACCCAGCCGGTACGCTCGTTGCCGTCGCCGTCGAGATCGAGCACGACGATGCCGGTCTCCGAGCGCACGACCAGCCCGTCGGCCATGGCCGTGGCGTATTGCTGCGGTTCGGCGATAAAGCACCCGCTGTAATTCGAGGGCGGCGCGAAGTCCAGCCCGGCCAGCGGTTCGCCCTCGCCCCATCCGGTGTGCGGCCCGCCGGTATACGTCCAGGTACGGCCGGGAGGGAAGGGCAGACGCAAATCCGGTTGCTGCAAACTGCCGGGGATGAGGACGGTCTCGTCCGCCCAGGGATCGCCGAACAGGTCGCGGTAGGTCGCGAGCAGCCCTTCGGGGCCGATGGCCCGTTCATACGCGGACTTGTGGAGGATGCGCGAAAAATAATACTGGATTCCGACCGAGGCTGCGTTCTGCCACGGGTCGGGACGTTCCATGCGCCCGTCGGGGTGGTCGAACTGGGTCAGGTTTCCGCTGCGCCAGCCGTAATAGCCGTTGTTGAGCGTGTTGGCGGCCCAGACGAGTTGCAGGTACGTTCCTTTGTGCCTTCTGGGTTCCTCGTAGCCAAGGGTGTAAGGGCTGTCGGGTTGTTCGGGCTGGGTCAGCGCGCCGGACTGATACTCGAGCAGGGCCAGCAGCAAGCGCGGGTTGACGCTGAAGTTCAGCGCAACGTAATCCACGATCTCTGCGCCGCTGCGGTGTCGGCCGCCCACGTAGGCGCGGTAATCCTTCAGCCAACCGGGGTAGGCATCCACGAAGGTTTGTGTGTCGAACTCGACCGCCGTCGGCCCATTTACGAAGGCGTGGTCTGGCAAGATGTGAAACTGACTGCCCCACAGCGGCAGGTAGTAGATGGGGATTTTCATCGGCAGGTCGGGCGGCAGCGTGGTCGCATTGGCAGGGATGATGGGGTTGGCGGCCAGGATCTCGTCTACGGTGGTGTTGAAATGCGCGGCCAGCGCGGGCAGCGTATCGCCGGTTTGGGCGGCGTAGTCCACCAACTCGCCGGGCTTGTACTCCGGACGGGCCAGGAAGGGCGTAGCCGTGATCTGGGGCGCGGTGCTGCCTGCTGCTTGCGAAGCGGTCAGGTTTTGGGGACTGTTCCCGCTTGGCGTGCATCCGCTCAGGAGCGCCAAGGCCAGTGCGCCCAGCAGGGCTTTTAAGACCAACCTATTCACCTTCTTCACCGGAGTCGCGGAAAATCACCGACTCTGCCGAGCCGACCGGGTTGGCGATGACAATCTCGTCGCCGCGAGTGAGCGTGCCTTCGTAGGGTTTTTCCCCGGCGTGCGCGATCCAGCCATCCAGATTGAAGGGAATTGCCCCGTCTGCCAGCAGCCACTCGCCGTTGTATTTGCGGGCGAAGTGCAGATGTGTGCCGGTCGAGACGCCGCCTTCGCAGGAGGGCTGGCCGATGCGGTCATCGGTTTCCACCCACGTGCCCAGCGGCACGCGTCCGTCGGTGGCGACGTGCAGGTAAAGCAGGCTCCAGCCGGTCTGCTCGTAGCCGTCGCCGTCCAGGTCGAGTACGACGACGCCGTTCCCCGAGCGGACGACCAGGCCGGGCGCGGCGGCGACGAGCCACTTCTTGGTGGTGACGCATCCGCTCGAGTCGGTGGCCGGGGCGAAATCGAGGGCCGCGAGCGCGCCCTCGTGTTCCCAGGCGGAATGTGGCCCGCCGGTGAAGCTCCATTCGCGCCCCGGTTCGAATGGCAGGACGAGCGGCGGCTGCTTCAATCCCA
>JAADGN010000153.1:0-23828 GCA_013152325.1 Chloroflexota bacterium | reverse complement strand
CCTGTGCGCGCGCCCAGGGGTCGCCGAACATCTCCAGGTACAGGGCCGGGAATCCGGCGCGCGGGTCTATGGTCTGCGCCCAGCGTTCGGGGTCCAGCCTTAGGGAGAAGAAATATTGAATGGCAACGGAACCCGCGTTCAGGTCCGGGGCGATGCGTTTCGTCGTCCCGTCGGGAAAGGTCAGTTCGGTCAGCGTCCCGTCGCGCCAGCCGTAGTAGCCGACCGAGATGTCCTGCACGGCCAGCATCATTTGGCGGAAGAGGCCGTGGTTGCGCGGGTTGGTATAGCCGAGGGGAAAATCGGTCTGGGACAGGTTGGCGGGCTGACCGGTGACCCACCCGGATTCGTGTTCTATCAGGGCGATCAGCAGACGCGGGTTGATGGAGTTTTCCAGCGCCAGACGGGCAATGCCTTGGGCGCCAGTCGTCCAGCCGGTTGAGCCGAGATACTCTCGGTAGGTGCTCAGGTAACCGCCTGCTTCTTTGACGTAGGCTTGCGTGTCGAAATCGATGGCCGTGGCCGAGAAAACCAGTTCGCTGTCGGGCAGGATTTGCTCGCCGGAGGTGGTTTCGGGCAGCCGGTCGGGGATGACGAGCAGCGTGCCGGGGTTGAGCAGGCCGCTCTCCGGCAGCGGGACAGCGGCGTTGATCTCGGAAACGTCTACGCCGAAGTGCGCCGCGACGACCGGGAGCGTGTCGCCGGATTGGGAATAATACAGCCGCGGCGGTTTCGGCGTTCCGGAGAAGGGGGTGCTGGTGACGGCGGTCGGCGTGGGCCTCTTGGGCGTGACGGTGGGCGCTGCCGCGGGGCTGGGTTGGATGCGGACAGTTGGCGTCGGCGGAGACGGCTGCGTTGGCGTCGTCAGGGGCGCGGGCGCGTCGGGTGTGGGCGTGCTGTATGTGCCCCACAGCGGCGGTGTGCTGCAAGACGCCAGCAGGGCAGCGATGATGAGGAAAATGACAGGACGAGGTTTCATTGGATGGTTCAAGTTTGAAGGCTGGTTGGATCAGCGCGTGATCTGGTTCAGGGCGTTGCGTCCGTCCCAGGCTTCGATTTGGTCGTCGCCGCGCGTCAGGTAGCCGTCATATTCGACGCCCGTCCCGCTGGATACCCAGCCGTCCAGGATGAAGGGCAGCGCTCCGTCGGCGGGAATCCACTCCCCGTTGTATCGACGGGCAAGGTGAAGGTGGGTCGCATTGGCAATGCCGCCCTCGCAGGATGGATGCCCGATGCGGTCCCCGGCCTGGAGAAGCGTCCCCGCCTGGACGCGGTCGCGGCTGGCAATGTGCATGTAGAGTATTGTCCAGCCGGTCTGTTCGTAGCCGTCGCCGTCCAGGTCGAGAATGACGGCGCCGTGGTCCGAACGGACGACAACCCCGCCGGCCACAGCCAGCGTCCAGGCGTCGCTGGGCGCGCATCCCTGGGGTTCTCCCGGCGGGCCGAAATCGAGGGCTGCCCAGGCGGAGCCGGTGTCCCAGCCGCCGTGCGGGCCGCTGGTGAAAGACCAGGTCTCCCCGGCCGCGAAGGGCAGGGACATGGTTGGCTGTGTCAGGCCGGGCGGCAGGAGTGGCTCGACGGCGTAATCGAAGGAATAGCCGAAGAGTTTGACGTATGTTCCAAACAGGCCGTCGGGCGAGACGTCTTCTTCCCAGGCAGGGCGGTCGTCGAGTTGGGCAAACAGATTTTGCACGCCCGCTGTCCCGGCGTTGATGGATGGATTGATCGGAACCAGGCTGTCGTCGGCCAGCGTCCAGCTTGAGACGGCGTAGACGCGCCACAAATAATACCCGCGGTTGAGTTCGTTCGCTGTCCAGGTCAACTGGCGGTACAGCCCGGCGTGCCACGTATCCTGGTATCCGAGCGGAAAATCGACTTCAGCGACCGTGCTTTGGGTAACCCAGCCGGATTGATATTCGAGCAGCGCCAGCAGCAGGCGCGGGTTGACGGAATACGTGCGTGACACCAAGTCGACGATCTGCGCCCCGCTGAGCTGATCGCCTCTCACTTCCTCCTGGTAAGAGGCCAGATAACCTGCTTCGTTCTCGACGAAGGCGTTCAGGTCGAAGACGGCGCTGGCCGGGCCATAGACTAATTCCGAATCCGGAACGATCTTGAACCCCGACCCGGACTTGGGCGCTGGGATGGTCAGTACCTGCCCGGCGAATAATTGCTCCGGATCGGTCAACTGGTTGGTTTGCTGCATCCATTCGGTGCTCACGCCGAAACGGAGGGCGATCTCCGCGAGCGTGTCCCCGGCCTGCACCACGTATTCCGTTGTCGCGCTCTGCGCCGATGGGGCGAAATGCGGGGCGTCCGGTGTGGGCGAGACGATCGGCGTCCCTGCGCCGCGCGTGGGCGGGAGGAGCGCCGAGAGCGGGACCGCTGTCAATGCTCCCGGGGTGACGAAGGGGTTGTAATCATCCCAGGCGGGCGTCTCCGGCGCAGCGGGGGTGCAGGCCGCGAGCAGGAATGGTATCAGCAAAAGAGAGAAACTCATCGTAAAACGCATGACGCAATTTTACTCGATGTATTGGGCAAGCTCCGGGATTCCCGGGATCTGTCCGGGCATGGGCGTGTCGCATTCGTAAAGACTCTGTTTTGCCATTGGTACTTTATAAAATCTCAAAGGTCTCGATATGGGTTCTACCAACCTTCGAGTGTTCCCGTCTTGCCAGGCGTTGACCGGCAGGATCGGGCGGGGTTCCGGCTAATTGCGATTGTGCACATATTATCGATAGCGCAACTCTGTAATTGCCGTGATGGAAACATCATGCCCAAATTCCACCTTGTGAATGCGATTCTTCGGATCCTTGACCGTGACCTGAAAGGGGCCTTGATTTAACACGGCGTTCTGGAGACTTTTTGCGACAGGAGTGCCGTTCTTGTCGTAGGCTTCCAAATGATAAGGGGAGGTCGCGCCGTAGAAGGTGACGGTCACCTCCTTCTGCGGCCAGTCGAAGGTGATGTGCAGGTTACGCATATTGTGTTTGTATTTGCCCGCATCTGTGATGGCCAGATAATTGCCCGGCACGCCGTAACTGTTTTTCAGGATGGCTGGTTGTCCCTTTGCCTGCGGTTCGTAGTGGGATGGATCGGGCGCGAAGGCGATGCCGTGGGCCAGGAACTCATTGCCTTTGAGCAGGACCGGCTTGGTGATCTTGGCCCCATCCGGATAGCGATCGAAGGTGACCACCGTCTCGCCTGTGCCGTAACGGTGCATCAGCTTTTCCAGGTGACGCTGGCAAACCGGACAGTAAGGCCATTCTGGTCCTTGCTGGCTCATAACGCAGTACTTTTCCGTCGGTTTGTACCAGTTGGTGGCGGCCGCATTCTGGTAGCATCCGACCTTTGCCTGGTATTGCCCGGTCCGACTGCTGACATCGGGGTGGGCGTGAACGACCAGGCCGAACATATCTCCCCACTTGTCTTTGCAGGTGTAGCCCGGGCGTTTTTCTTCAGCGACATTTGGAGAAACTGGCGGCGCGGTATTGCGGGTCGTACGCGGGTATTCATCGGCGAGGCCGCCAAACGAATGTGAGAACTCGTGTATGAAATACCGATGCATATCTCTGGCCATTTGAACAAAATTCGGTTCGCCGCGCGTATTTCCCTGGTCTTTCTCCCCAATACAGAAAACGATTACGTCACTGTTGTCCGAGTTGAAGCCTTGCGCTTTGTTCTTGACCAGTTGGCGCACTTTGCTTTCTGCCGGAATGGCGGCCTTCATGTCATCACTGCGAGTCCAGTCGATGCGCCAAACCTCCATGCGGTTCAGGTAGCGTCGGTAGAAGACGTGTTTGGACAGGTCTGACCACATTTTGTCCACGTGACGGATGTAGTCAGAATTCGGCGGTATTTTGCGCCATTCCGCCAGGCGGAAGATCGTTCGAATGAAATAATATATTCTCTGGACAAGCCACTGGAGCGGATTGCGGTACCATGGGAGTATCTCAGGGAGATCTGGTTTTGCGTAATGGTGGGAGGGCACGAACACGATCCGTAATGGTTTGCCAGGCTCCTTTGGGGTGTGTAGTTTGGTGGCCATATTTTTCCTCCTAAAGAATTGGCAGGCACGGTGAGAGGTCGGACCGTGCCTGCCAGTGTGTTCGTTGGTGAAACCAGGCGGCTGTTTGTTCCTTGCTATGCCGGCTCGACATGGACGGCAGTGACCTTGTATTCGGGGATTTTCGCTACCGGATCGAGCGCTGCCTGGGTGAGCTCGTTGGCCGAAGCGTCCGGGAAGTGGAAGTTGGCGTAGACCATGCCGGGCGGGACGCGATCGGTGACCCAGGCTTGCGCCTCGATGCTGCCGCGCCGCGAGCTGACGCGCACGCGTTGCGCCGATCCGTTCGTTGTGATGCCCATCCTGGCGGCGTCATCCGGGTTGATCTCGATCAGGGCCTCGCTGTAGACTTCCAGCAGCCCCTGGGCGCGGCGCGTCATCTGCCCGCCGTGCCAGTGGTAGATGACGCGGCCCGTGCTCATCACGAAGGGATAGTCTTCGTCGGGTTCTTCGGCGGGCGGGATGTGGTCGATGGGGTGGAAGATGCCCTTGCCGCGGCTGAACTGTCCGACGTGCAGAATGGGCGTGCCGGGGTGATCCAGGGCTTTGACCGGCCATTGCAGGCGTTCGCCCCGCTCCAGGCGTTCGTGCGTCACGCCCGCATAGAGCGGCGTCAACGCGGCGGTTTCGATCATCACGTCGGCGGTGCTGCTGTATTCCCATCCGGCGTAGGGGGCGTCCGGCGAGAGCGTGCGGCCGTGCAGCATCCGCTTTGCCAGCCTGGTGATGATTTTCCAGTCGGGGAGAGCCTCGCCGGGCGGATCGACGGCCTTGTGCACCATCTGGATGCGGCGCTCGGTGTTGGTGAAGGTGCCGGTCTTCTCGGCAAAGGATGCGCCGGGCAGCATCACGTCGGCGTAGTGGGATGTTTCGGACGGGAAGAGTTCCTGCAAGACCAGGAAATCCACCGCTTCCATACATTTGCGGATGTGGGCCGTATCCGGGTCGGACATGAGCGGGTCTTCGCCCAGAATGTACAGGGCGTGGGTCTTGCCCTCCAGGATGTCGGGGATGATCTCGGTGACGGTCGCGCCGATTTTGTCGGAGAGCGGCGCGCCCCAGGCCGCTTCGAATTTGCGGTTGTGCTCTGCGACGGTGACTTTCTGGTAGCCGGGGTAGACGTTGGGCAGTCCGCCCAGGTCACATGCGCCCTGAACGTTGTTCTGGCCGCGCAGCGGGTTGACGCCGCCGCCGGGGATGCCCATGTTGCCGAGCAGCATTTGCAGGTTTGCCAGATTGAGCACATTGGGCACGCCAGAGATGTGCTGGGTGATGCCCATCGCCCACATGACCGCCATGGGTTTGTGCGTGCCCATGATCTCGGCAGCCTGGTGCAGTTTTTCAACGGGGACGCTGGTGGTTTCGCTGACCATCTGCGGTGTGTAGCGCATGACGGTCTCTTTGAATTCTTCGAAGCCCTCGCAGCGCTCGGCGATGAAACGTTCGTCTTCCCAGCCGTTTTGCAGGATGATGTGCATCAGGCCGTTCAGCAGCACGATGTCGGTGCCCGGCTTTTGTTGCAGGTGCAGGGTGGCGAAATCGACCAGGTCGATGCGCCGCGGATCGGCGACGATCAGCTTCGCGCCGCGGAAGCGGACCGCCCGTCGCAGCATGGTGCCGAAGACGGGGTGCTGTTCGGTGGTGTTGGAACCGATGACGAAGAAGGCTTGCGCCTGTCCGGCGATGTCGTCCATCGAGTTGGACATCGCGCCAGAGCCGAAGGAGGCGGCCAGACCGGCCACCGTGGAAGAGTGTCAGAGACGGGCGCAGTGGTCTATGTTGTTGGTCCCGACCACCTGGCGGGCGAACTTGTTCATCAGGTAGTTTTCTTCGTTCAGGCATTTGGCCGAAGTCAGGATGCCAACGCTGTCGGGGCCGAAAGTGTCGCGCGCGTGGCTGAGTTTGCGGGCGGTGATGTCCAGCGCGGTGTCCCAATCCACCTCGACCCACTCGCCCAGCTTGCCTTTGGGTTTGGGCTGATCGCTCAACAGATATTGGCGCACGAGGGGTTTGGTCAGCCGGTCGGGGTGGTGGATGAAATCCCATCCGTAGCGCCCCTTGACGCACAACGCCATACCGTTGACCGGCGCGTCCGGGTTCGATGTCACGCCGATCACCTTGCCGTCTTTGACGTTCAGGTCGAGCTGGCAGCCGACGCCGCAGTATGTGCAGGTGGTGGTCACTTTGGTCACCTGGGGGGCGCGTCCCAGGCCGCGGGATATCTTGCTGGTCAGCGCGCCGGTGGGACAGTAAGCCACGCATTGGCCGCACGATTCGCAGCGCGCTTCCAGCATGGTGGTATCCGCACCGGCGACGATCGTCTCGTCGAAGCCGCGTTGAGCCACGCCCCATACGTCGCGAACTTGTATTTCGGCGCAGGCTTGCACGCAGCGGCGGCACAGGATGCATTTGTTGAAGTCCACGAAGATGAAGGGATTCGGGTCGCTGTCCACCGGATAGTGCGTCCCTTTTGTGCCCCACTCGGGCACCTCGACCCTGTATTCGTAGGCCAGGTCTTGCAATTCGCAGTCACCGTTGGCCTCGCAGGTCAGGCAGTCCACCGGATGGTTGGCGAGCATCATTTCCAGCGTCATTTTGCGCGAGACAATGGATTTTTCGCCGTGGGTTTCGATTTCCATACCCTCCCAAACCTGGGTCGCACAGGCGGCTTGCAGGAAGCGCGCCCCCTTTACGTCCACCATGCAAATGCGGCAATTGCCGGTGGGCGAGAGGTCTTTGTGGTAGCACAGCGTCGGGATGTTGATGCCGTGCTCACGGGCGGCCTCCAGGATGGTTTGCTCCGGCTGGGCCTGGATTTTTTGTCCGTTTATCGTAATATTGACGGTCATGGTGCACCTCGTTGAAACGTTCTGACGTTTATCCGTTTGCGGCCTTCTCGAATGCCTGTGCAAAATGCTGTATGGCCGAATTCATCGGAACACCCGCCGACTGCCCCAGTCCGCAGAAGGATGCGCTTTGCATGTGGTCGGCGAGAGCTTTGAGTTCCTCCACGTCGCCGGGCTGTCCCTGCCCGTTGACCATGCGGGTCAGAATCTCTTTCGAGCGCCAGGTGCCAACGCGGCAAGGCGTACATTTGCCGCATGATTCGGCGGCGAAGAAGTGGAGCAGCACCTGCAGCAGGGCTACCGGCGATGTGGTCTGGTCACAGACCATGAACGCGCCTGCCCCGAGGGAAATACCGTACCGGGAGCCCGACGCATAGTCTATGGGGACATCCAGCAGCGTTTCGTCCACGATCGTCCCGGCAGCACCGCCGGTCAGCGCGCAGCGGAATTCGGAACCGGGCAGCATCCCGCCGCCGAATTCGTCAATGATCTGGCGCAGGGTCAGCCCAAAGGGCGCTTCGAACAGGCCCGGATTTTCGACGGGGCCGAGCAGTATGTACAATTTTGTGCCGGGCGTTTCATAATCCGAGAGCGATCTCCACCAGTCAGCGCCGTTGCGGACGATGTTGGCCGCGGCGGCAAAGGACTCGACATTGTTGACCAGGGTGGGCAGGCCGCGGTAACCTGCGGTCGGCGGGTAGGGCGGACGCAGGCGCGGTTCGCCGCGTTTGCCTTCCAGCGATTCGATCAGGGCGGTCTCCTCGCCGCAGATATACGCCCCCGCGCCGCGATGCACATGGACGTGGAAGCTGAATCCGCTGCCCTGGATATTATCGCCCAGCCAGCCTTTTTCTTCGGCCTGTTCGATGGCTCCTTCCAGCAGACGGGCCTGAGCGGCATATTCGCCGCGGATGTAGATGAAGGCTTCGCTCGCACCGCAAGCGTATCCGGCGATGGCCATGCCCGCCAGGATTTGATGGGGATTGGTTTCGATCAGCACGCGGTCTTTGAAGATCAGCGGCTCGGACTCGTCCGCGTTGCAGATGACGTATTTGGGCGTGTTCCTGGCTTGGGCGACGAATTTCCATTTGCGCCCGACCGGGAAGCCCGCGCCGCCGCGTCCTTGCAGGCCGGAGGCGTCCACGACCGCGACGACGGCTTCGGGCGTCATACCGAGCGCCTTTTTCAGCCCATCGTATGCGCCGTGTTCGAGCGCCGAGTCAATGGACTTGGGGTCGACTTTGCCGGCGTTGGCCATCATGGCGCGTACTTCGCCCTTGCGCGGCGTGGTGTACCCGTTGGGGGTGCCGCGCCAACCCTCGAGGAGCTTGGCGGCATCCTCCGGCAGGACTGGCCCGGCCTGTTCGTTGTTGACAAGCACGGCTGGCGCACTGTCGCACAAGCCCAGGCAGGAGGCGCGCTCGACTGTCCAGTCATCGTTGGCGATGGCCTCGATGGCCTTGTGTGTCGCCGCGGCGTTTTTTGTCCAGCAGACCGGCCCGTCACAAACGTGTACGATCTGTTTCCGGGGTTCCAGGAAAAGCATGGAGTAGAAAGTCGCCATGCCATAGGCCTGATGCGCGGGGACACTGAGGGCGCGCGCGGCGTCGGTGATGATTTCAGGCGACAGACTGCCATGCAACTCTTGCAGGCGGGTCAGGATGCTCAGAATTGATTCAGAGTCGTTCCCGTATTCGGCAGCCAGTTCCTGGATTTCTGGTTGGATGGGTTGGTGGATGATGCGCTTGTTGGTCATGGATTTTCTCTTTGGTGGGATGACGTTGTTCCTGTGACAGTCGGTTGGAGGATGCGTTCGGGGTGTGCGTAGACGTTGAATGCGTTGCGCCTCGCATACCCGATGAGTGTGATGCCCCGGTGCTGCGCCATTTGAACGGAGAGCGATGAAGGCGACGTGCGCGAAATAACGATCGGCGCGCTGATGCGGGCGGCTTTTTGCAGCATCTCGGAACTGATGCGTCCGGTCGTGAGCAGGATGCGCCGTTTTGGCCAGACATCCTCCAGCAGGCAGAGACCGGCCAGTTTGTCCAGGGTGTTGTGACGGCCAATATCTTCCGACACAAAGATGGCCTGTTCACCGTCGCTCAAGATGGAGGTGTGCACGCCGCCGGTTTTGCCGTACAGCCCTTGCGTGTCGAAGAGCAGGTCCAGTAGTTGCCCGATCAGTTTGGGTTCGAGTGTCGGCCCGTTGGATGAGAAGACCGGGGCGCGCTCCTCGCTGGGCTGGATCGCTGTCCTGCCGCCGGTGCAGCCGGACGTGCGCGCCCATTTTGTGGGGCGGTCTACGTTATGCGTCAGCCAGACGTCTACGTTGTCGCCGTGTTCGCAGACGCGCACGTCGGCGATTTCGTCCGCGGCGTCGATCAGGCGCTCGTTGTACAGAAAGCCGACCGCCAGCGCCTCCAGTTGGATGGGCGTGCACATGAACGTCAGCCAGGCCTCATTGTTCACGGTCAGGGTGACGGGGGTTTCAGCGATGGTTTTCCCGGTCACTGTCTCTGATTTGCCTTGACTGTAGCGTTCGAATTGAATCGTAACGTAGGGCTTGTCCACTTTTGGTGAACTCCAGTCTTGGGATACCAATAAGAGGAAATAATGTTGCTATTGTAGCAGAAATGTGATTGTTCGGGCTAGAATCTTGCGGTGAAAAAACCCCAAAAGCAGCGCGGGGCAGGATGGTGTTGCCTGAGAGCAAAAAACGCCTTGATTGGGCGTTTCTTCTTTTTCACTTGACTTTTTCATTAGACCTCTTGCATAAGTGCTCATATCGCCGTTCCCGGCGGCGAGACGCCGCCTAGAACAAGTTGGTTTATTGACTTTTGCAAGAGGTCTATTAAAACGGTAGCCGTCAAAAAGCGACTGCCCAGTCCTGACGGTCTGGGTCGGGAAAGTCGCTGCTGCGCATTTTTCGGACAGAGTCGTAATCACCGCCAAAAGATGAGAATTTTGGCGGGCGAAATGGTAGAATTCGACATACCTTTTGAAGAGGACGGATATGAACCGAAAAACTGTTGTCTGGGTGTTTGTACTTGGTCTGTTGGCGCTCAACTGGGCCGCCCTGCGCGATATCCTCGGCGGGGAGCCGAGTGTGTGGATGAAGTGGGTTTTTGCCGCCGCCAGCCTGCTGCTTGGCGCTGCCTATCTTGCTCGCAAAATCCATGAAGCGCGCTCGCAGGCAGAGCGATGAAACGTTTTCTGCCCTATGCGTTCCTGATTGCTGGTCTGCTTACGCTGACTGGCGCGCTGCTGCTCTGGCAGCATACCGAACTGCCGGTTGGTTTGTCCGCGGAGGATGTGCCGAAGCGCATGGCGGGAGTTCCCCTGGCGCAGGTCGTCACCGGCAATGAGGCGATTGTCAGCATAAACCAGCTGCACGGCAAGGACTTCCCGTTGGCGGATGGCGCAGTGGCGGTCTATGGCAGCCAGCAGGCTGTTTTGTGGGTGTCCGTCTCCGGGTCGGCGCGGGATGCGGAGGCGCTGCTGGCGCAGATGACGGACGGCATCGCCGCCGGCCGTTCCCCGTTTACCAGCACTGGCGTGCACGATGCGGATGGACGCGCTGTCTACGGGTTGACGGGTTTGGGACAGCGTCATTTCTACTTTCAGTCCGGGCGTCTGGTCGTCTGGCTGTCGGCGGACGAAGAGATTGCCGAACAGGCGCTGGAAGAAGCCTTGAAATTTTATCCGTGACCGGGCAGGGATGTTCCCCGGCCCTTTCAGCGTTTATAATGTCGTCATCCTTTTTGTGAGGTTTCTATGCCTGCCCCCCTGGTTGAATGTATCCCCAATTTTTCCGAAGCCCGCCGCCCCGAAGTGGTCGACCAGATCGCCGCGGCGGTGACCTCCGTCGAGGCTGTGCGTCTGCTGGATCGCTCGTCTGACATGGATCACAATCGCACCGTGCTGACGTTCGTCGGGCCGCCCGAAGATGTGGCCGAGGCCGCCTTTCGGGCGATCAAGACGGCCGCCGGGTTGATCGATTTGGATGAGCACACTGGTGAGCATCCCCGCATTGGAGCAACGGACGTGGTGCCGTTTGTGCCGCTGTCGGACGTGACGATGGACGAGTGCGTCGCGCTGGCGCAGCGCCTGGGTCAGCGTGTGGGCGAGGAGTTGGGCATCCCGGTCTATCTTTATGAGTACGCGGCCATGCGTCCGGAGCGGGTGAACCTGGCGAAGATCCGCAAGGGGGAGTACGAAGCGCTCAAGGAGGAGATGGGCGTTGACCCGGCGCGCGACCCGGATTTCGGCCCGCGGCAGGTCGGCCCGGCTGGGGCGACGGTCATCGGCGCGCGCGACCCGCTGGTCGCTTTCAACGTCTACCTGACGACGGACGACGTTGGTATCGCCAAAAAGATCGCCCGCGCCGTGCGCCATTCGTCCGGCGGGCTGCGTTTCGTCAAGGCGATGGGGGTGCTGGTCGAGGGGCGCGCCCAGGTCTCGATGAACCTGACCAATTTTCGCAAGACGCCGGTTGCCCGTGTGGTCGAGATGATCCGCCGCGAGGCTGTCCGCCATGGGGTGGGCGTGCATCACAGCGAATTGGTCGGCCTGATCCCGCAGGAGGCGCTCACCGACGCGGCGGTCTGGTATTTGCAGCTCGACCAGTTTGAGAAAGACCAGGTACTCGAAACCCGGCTTTATGCCCAATCCGCCGGGGCGCAGCCGCCCGATTTTCTTGCCGACCTTGCGGCCGGTGCGCCGACTCCTGGCGGCGGTTCGGCGGCGGCCTATGCGGCTGCGATGGGGGCGGCGTTGGTGGCGATGGTTGCCCGCCTGACGGTCGGCAGGAAGAAATACGCCGAAGTCGAAACACAGATGCAAGAGATATTAACGCGGGCGGAAACGCTGCGGGCTGCCTTGAGACGTGCCGTGGATGAAGACGCCGCCGCGTTCGAAGCGATCATGTCGGCCTTTAAATTGCCCAAGGGAACGGACGAAGAGAAGCAAGCCCGCTCCCGGGCCATTCAGTCTGCCACACTTTATGCGGCGCAGGTTCCGCTGGAAACGGCTCGCTATGCGGTCGAAGTGATCGAACTGGCAGGGCGGGTCGTTGCGTTGGGGAATCTCAATGCCATCACGGACGCCGCCTCCGGTGCGGCCCTGGCACGCTCGGGCCTTGTCTCCGCCGGCTACAATGTGCGTATCAACCTGACGTCGCTGAAGGATGAAGCCGTGCGGGACGCGTTGCTGGATGATTTGCACGCGATAGAAAGACGGGCCGATGAGATCGACCAGTCCATTCGCCGGACGCTGACGGAACGTGGTGGATTGGAGTTGTAGGAGCTTGCTCCTGTCGAAAAAGGAGAAAAAATGGGATTGAAACCTGACCACTGGATACGCAAGATGGCTGTTGAGCAACGGATGATCGAGCCGTTCATCGAAGGGCAGGTGCACAACGGCGTGATCTCTTATGGCGTCTCATCTTACGGCTACGATATCCGTGTGGCCGACGAATTCATGATTTTTACCAACGTGCATTCCGCCGTCGTGGACCCCAAAGATTTTGATCCCAAGTCGATGGTCAAATTCCAGGGCGAGGTATGCGTCATCCCGCCCAACTCGTTCGCGCTGGCGCGCACGGTGGAATACTTCCGCATTCCGCGCGGCGTACTGACGGTCTGCTTGGGCAAGTCCACGTATGCGCGCTGCGGCATCATCGTCAACGTGACGCCATTCGAGCCGGAGTGGGAAGGCTACGTTACGCTGGAAATTTCCAACACCACGCCGCTCCCGGCCAAGATTTATGCGAATGAAGGCATCGCCCAGGTGCTCTTCTTCGAAGGCGACGAAGTCTGCGAAATATCCTACGCCGACAAGAAAGGCAAGTACCAGAAGCAGCAGTCCATTGTGCTGCCGAAGTTGTAGCCAAGCGACAAACTCCCGCAGGTTCAAACCCTGCGGGAGTTTTTTGTTGCCTAGAGTTTTTTGCTCCCCGCATTCGACAGTCGCAGCCGCCGCGCGCGGGCGGAAACGCCGGCTTCGTCGAACGCTTGCAGCATGGCGGCCGTGATGTTTTCCAGCGCATCTTCGGCCGCAAACGCGACCAGGCTGGGCCCGGCGCCGGAGATGGCGACGGCTGCGCCTCGTTCACGCGCGGACGTTTGGGCTGCGACCGCGCCGGGAATATGGCTCAGGCGATAGGGCTGGTGCAGCCTGTCGTCCATGCTGGCGCGCAGCAGGTCGAGATCGCCTGACCGCAGGGCCTCCACGACGAGGGCTGTCCGTCCCAGGTTGAAGACCGCGTCGGCAAACGGGACGGATTTCGGCAGGACGGCGCGGGCCGTCCTCGTCGGCCAGTGGACGTCCGGGGTCACGACGACCAGCTCCAAGTCCGGGACGGGAACCGGACGGGTGATGATCCCGGTTTTTGTTTGGGCGGAGATGACCAGTCCGCCGAACAGCGCCGGGGCGATGTTGTCCGGATGTCCTTCCAATGCTGTCCCCAAACGTAAAATCGTATCTTCATCGAAGGGGCGACCGAGCAGATCGTTTGCGCCTAGCAGCCCAGAGAGAATGGCCGCCGCGCTGGAGCCAAGCCCCGTGCTGGCCGGGATGCGGTTGCGGCTGGTGACGAACAGTCCGTTCGGGGGCGGGGTATTGGCGGCTTGATAGACGTGCAAAAAAGACTTGACGATGAGGTTGCTCTCGTCGCCGGGGAGTGTGTCAGCGCCTTCGCCGTGAATCTCAACCCGGACGCCTTCGCCTTCCAGGCTGAACGAGACGTCGTTATAAAGTGTCAGCGCCATGCCCAGACAGTCGAATCCAGGACCCAGGTTGGCCGTCGTGGCCGGGACGCGCCAGGATGTGGTTGGAGGCATTTTTTCTCCTTGCATTTAAGTGCCGCGCACTTTGATAGGCAGGATTATAATCGGGGAAACTTTCAAGGATGGTAATTATGGCTTATCAAGGTATTCTTCAACGCTACGGGTCTTTGCTCGGCTTGCCCGACCACACCCAGCAGGTGACGTTACTGGAGGGAGGGACGCCGCTCGTTCCCGTGCCGGGGCTGGTTGAGAAATTGGGTGGGGATTTCGAACTTTTTGTCAAATTTGAGGGGTTGAATCCGACCGGTTCGTTCAAGGACCGCGGCATGACCGCCGCGGTCAGCGAGGCAGTGGGGCGCGGGGCCGAAGCCGTGATCTGCGCTTCGACAGGCAACACGGCTGCCTCAGCGGCGGCCTACGCGGCGCGCGCTGGACTGCGGGCGATTGTGCTCATCCCGGAAGGGAAGGTCGCGGCGGGAAAACTGGCCGGGGCGATTGTTTACGGCGCGCAGGTCATTCAGGTGCAGGGTTCTTTCGACGATGCACTGGCGCTGGTCGTGGAGATCACCCAGCGCACGCCGCTGGCGCTGGTCAATTCGCTTAATCCCTACCGCCTGGAGGGGCAAAAGAGCGCCGCGTTCGAAATTTGTGATACGCTCGGCGCTGCGCCGGACTGGTTGTGCCTGCCGGTCGGCAATGCCGGAAATATCACCGCGTATTGGATGGGCTTCGAACAATATCATGCCCTGAAGAAAACCGGCCTGCCGCAATTGTTGGGCGCACAGGCCGCCGGGGCTGCGCCGCTGGTGCTCGGCCACCCGGTTGAGCAGCCGGAGACGATCGCGACGGCCATCCGTATTGGCCGTCCGGCGCGTGGCGAACAGGCTCTCCAGGCTGCCCAGGAGTCGCGCGGGCGCATCCTTGCCGTCAGCGATGACGAAATTCTGGCCGCGCAACAGATGCTGGCCGGGGAGGGACTGTGGGTGGAGCCTGCCTCGGCTGCGGGGCTGGCCGGGTTGAAGGCCGAAGTCGAGGCCGGGAATCTTGATCCACGCGGCAAACGCATTGTTGTGGTTTGCACCGGGCATGGTTTGAAGGACCCGGACGTGATCACGCATTCAATGGAAAAACCGCGCGTTATCCCGGCAGAGATGGGGGCGCTGGTCGATGTGATCAAAGTGGGGTAGTTGGCGGTATCGGTCAGCGTTGGGAAATGCATATTTAATGGAAACCGGCCCGGAGTGAGTCCGAGCCGGTTTTTCGTCTGACATTAGGTCAGGCGCGTTGTTGCAACTGCTTCTGGCGGTTTATGCCGCTGCCGCCGCTAGAGCGGCCTCTTCTTCCTCGGCAACGCGGATGCCTTTTTCCTCGTCGACGCGGGTTAGCAGGTAGCCGCCAGCGATGAAGAAGATAACCAGCGAAACGATACTCAGGCGACTGCTGCCCATTAATTGACCGATGAAGGCAAAGACCAACGGACCCATGATGCCGGCGAATTTGGAACTGACGCTGAAGAAGCCAAAAAATTCAGCGGATTGGCTTTTGGGAACCATCCGCCCAAACAACGAGCGGCTCAAGGCCTGACTGCCGCCCTGGACGGTTGCAACGCCGAACCCCAATATCCAGAAATGGGTCGCTGTTTTCATGAAGTAGCCGCCAATGGCGATAAGGGTGTAAACGCCCAATGTGATGTAGATGGATCGCTTGGTGCCGATTTTCTTTGCCAGCCAGCCGAACAGGAATGCAAAGGGGATGCCGACGAATTGCACGACCAAGAGGGTGCCAATCAGGTCGGTGGAGCCGATCCCAATTTCAGCCCCATAGATGGTTGCCATTTTTATAATAGTGCCGATGCCATCGTTGTAGAGCCAGAAGGCGATCAGGAATTTGAAGAGTTCTTGGTATTTGGTGATCTTGCGCAGGGTGTTTCCCAGGCGGCTGAAGCCAGCTTTGACAGGATTGAAGTTTTCTTCGCCTTTTAGTACGCGGCGCGCGGGTTCGTGAACCTGTTTCCAGAGTGGAATGGTGAAGACCAGCCACCAGATTGCCACGCTGAGGAAGGCGAGGCGGGTCATCAGGCCGGTCAGGTGTTCGGGAGAAAGCATGATCATAGCCAGGTTGACTGCCAACAGTAACCCACCGCCCAGGTAGCCCATCGCGTAGCCTTTTGATGAGACCATGTCGATCTCGTCGGGGCTGGCAACGTGCGGCAGAAGTGAATCGTAGAAGATGTTGGCTCCGGCGAAGCCGATGTTCCCGACGATATAAAAGATGGATGCTTTGAGCCAGTCTCCCGTTTGGACGAAGTAGAGCAAAGCAGTGCCCATGATGCCGAAAAGCGCGAAGGCAGTCAGGTAGCGTTTCTTTGCGCCCCGAAAGTCGGCCATTGCGCCCAAGATCGGTGCAAGAATGGCGATTAAGAGCAAAGCCGCTGATGTGGTGTAACCCCAATAGACGGTTGCGAGGTTGCCTGTCAGGTTGGCTCCGGCCACTTTCTGGTAATACACTGGCAGGACGGCGGCCATGATGGTGGTGGCAAAGGCGGAGTTGGCCCAGTCGTACATTGTCCAACCGAAAATCTGGCGTTTGTGGCTAACTGTCGATTGTGAATCTGCGTGCGATGTCATCTTTCCTCCTGATGGAAATGGAATGAGAAGTGGGCGACTGAATAAGAAAACCCGCGGGAAACTATTGAGTTGCGCTGAAATATGGTAAAATAGCGCGGTTCTGGCTGATATTGTAGCTGTTATGGGTAAAATGGGGAAGTGGGTTGTCGAAATTCCCAAAAAATTGCTTGACCGAAAACGAACACTTCGATTATAATCTAAGTTTGCTGTCCCGTTGTGCATGACGCTGGCGGGACGGGGTAATTGTTTTAACTACCATCCAGGTTAAACGGTCAGGAGAGTCGAATGGCATCTGTGTTGCCTACAAAGAGTTACGCGCGTATCCCTGTCACGCTCGGTCTTCCCAATCTTATTGAAGTACAACTTGATTCTTTCAAGCGCCTTAAACGAGAGGGTTTGGCGGGTCTCTTCCATGAGATCTCGCCGATCGAATCGTACAACAAGGGCATGAAATTATACTTCCCCAGTCGCGGGCCCGAGGCGAAAGAATGGGGCCTGAAATACTGGTTTGACGAACCCAAACACACCATTGAAGAATGTGTCGAACGCGATCTTACGTATGCCAGCCCGTTATACATCTCGGTTTTGCTGGCCGGCCCGGATGTGCCCGAGCCAATTAAGCAGGACATCTTCCTGGGCGATTTCCCCGAGATGACCGAAAAAGGGACGTTCATTATTAATGGTACGGAGCGCGTTGTCGTTTCGCAGTTGATTCGCTCCCCCGGCGTTTATTTCGAAGCAACCGCCGACCGTTCAACCGGTCGCCTGTTGGCGACGGCCAAGCTCATCCCTGACCGCGGCGCGTGGATGGAGTTCGAAACGCGCAAGAGCGACTATATCATTCTTAAATTCAACCGCAAACGCACCGTACCGATCACGGTTTTCCTGCGCGCGCTGGCTGCTGTCGACGATGGCCGTTCCGACTCCCTGTTGAAGACGGGTTCGGACGAGGAGATCCTGGCCCTGTTCCAGGACGTGGACAATAATCCTGACCGTCTGTTCATTACCTCGACCCTGCGCCAGGAGCCGGAATGGAACCTCTCCGGAGATATGACGATCGCGGAAGCCGCGCTGATCGAGTTCTTCAAGCGTATGCGCCCTGGCGATCCGGCTACCTTGGAGAACGCACGGGCTTTCCTTGAAGAGCAGTTGTTCGATCAACGGCACTACGACTTGGAGCGTGTGGGGCGCTATAAACTTAATCAAAAGCTTGGTTTGAATATTCCCATCCCGCATCGCAATATCACGAAGAGGGACATTGTCCGCCTGGTGCGGCGGATGATTCTCATTAATAATGGCATTGAGCCGCCGGATGATATCGACCATCTGGGCAACCGCCGCGTCAAGACGGTTGGCGAGTTGATCCAGAACAAGCTGCGCATCGGTCTGCGTCGCATGGAGCGCGTTATCAAGGAGCGTATGTCCATTCGTGACCAGGACCAATTGTCGCCGGTTACGCTGATCAATATCCGGCCGGTTGTGGCCTCGCTGCGGGAATTCTTTGGTTCCAGCCAATTGTCCCAGTTCATGGATCAAACCAATCCGTTGGCTGAACTGCGTCACAAACGCACGCTCTCGGCCCTCGGGCCCGGCGGCCTGCGCCGCGAGCGCGCCGGTTTCGATGTCCGCGACGTGCACCACTCGCATTATGGACGCATCTGTCCGATCGAAACACCGGAAGGGCCGAATATTGGTTTGATCGGTCGCCTGGCATCGTTTGCACGCGTCAATGAATATGGCTTTATTGAGACTCCGTATCGCACAGTTATCAAATCGCTGCCTTGTGATGATCCGAGGCTGGAAGGACGTGCAGTACGTGGAGATCTGACTAACCCGAAGACGGGGACCGTTATCCTGAAAGATGGCGAACGCATTACGGCAAAAAACTTGAAGAAGATCGCCAAGCTGAAGCAGGATATTGACGTGGTTCCTTTCGTCTCGGACCAAAATGAATACCTCTCGGCGGATGCTGAGGACAAATTCGTTATCGCCCAGGCAAATGCGCCGTTGAACGAGCATCATGAGTTTGAGCGGCGGCGTATTTCCTCCCGCTACCACTCCGGCTTCTTGTTCGCTTCGCCAGAGAAAGTGGATTACATGGACGTGGCTCCGCACCAGGTTGTGGGCATTAGCGCCTCGCTGATCCCCTTCCTTGAGCACGATGACGCCAACCGCGCCTTGATGGGCTCGAACATGATGGCTCAAGCCGTCCCGTTGTTGCGCCCGGAGATCCCGTTGGTCTCGACCGGCATGGAATACAATGCCGCATTCGATTCCGGGCAAGTGGTTATCGCTGAGAAAAACGGCGAAGTTGTCTCCGTGACGGGCAGTGAAATCGTGATCCGCGAGCGCGGCGGCAATTTGCGCTCTTATTTGCTGCGCAAGTACCAGCGTTCCAATCAGAGCACCTGCATTGACCAGCGCCCGGCAGTTGTCAAGGGACAGGTCGTCAAGAAGGGTGACATTATTGCCGACTCTTCGTCCACGGATAGCGGAGAATTGGCGCTTGGACAAAATGCTGTCGTGGCGTTCCTGTCATGGGAGGGGGGCAACTTCGAAGATGCGATCTTGGTCTCCGAGCGCGTAGTTCAGGATGACCGTTTTACGTCCGTTCATGTTGAGAAGCATGAGGTCGAAGCCCGCGATACCAAACTTGGTCCTGAAGAGATCACCCGCGATATCCCGAATGTGGGTGAAGATGCGCTCAAGGATTTGGATGAAAACGGCATCATTCGCATCGGCGCTGAAGTTGGCCCCAACGATATTCTGGTCGGCAAGATCACACCGAAGGGCGAAAAAGAGCTGACGCCCGAAGAGCGCCTGTTGCGCGCCATCTTTGGCGAAAAATCGCGAGACGTGAAGGATACCTCCTTGCGGATGCCGCACGGTGAGCGCGGCAAGGTTGTGGACGTCAAGGTCTTTACGCGGGCAGAGAATTCTGACCTCAAGGCTGGCGTGGACATGATGGTGCGTGTCTCGGTCGCTCAGCGGCGCAAGATCACCGCGGGCGACAAAATGGCCGGTCGCCACGGGAACAAGGGCGTCGTCTCCCGCATCGTACCGGTTGAGGACATGCCTTTCCTCGAGGATGGCACCCCGGTGGACATCATCCTGAATCCGCTGGGCGTCCCTGCCCGCATGAATATCGGTCAGGTATTGGAAGTGCATTTGGGCTGGGCTGCCAAGCGGCTGGGGTTCCGCGCCATTACGCCGGTCTTTGATGGTGCAAAGGAAATGGAGATCGAGGCCGAGTTGGCGCGCGCCTGGCTTGTGGATCAGGCCTGGAAAGAGGTTGCCAAGACGGCTTGGGCCTGGCTGAACGAGCAGGAATACGATCCGGAGATGATCGAGGACGACGATGAAGTCCGTCGCCTCTATCTTGAACGCTGGCTGGGCGAGCGCGGCCATGACGTGTACCGCCTGGCAACAGACGAGCGGTATGCCCGCCGTATCACCGTCGAAGAATGGCTGCGCGACCATGATTATGATCCCGCTACCATCTTTGCTCCAGACGATGCAGATAATTTCCACAGGTCGTCAGAACTCGACAAGACGGCAGTCAACGCTTGTCTGCGGTTGTGGCTGAAGAGGCGAGGCTATACAAAGCAAGTGCCTGACGAGAAGCTGGCCAAAAAGGCACATGCGATGATGCTCAAAACTGGCGTCCCTGTGCCGACATTGGGCAAACAGATTTTGCGTGACGGCAAGACGGGCCAACGTTACGACCAGCCCGTAACGGTTGGCGTGATGACCATTCTCAAGCTGCATCACCTCGTTGAAGACAAAGTGCACGCGCGCTCCACTGGCCCATACAGCCTGGTTACACAGCAACCGTTGGGCGGTAAGGCCCAGTTTGGCGGTCAGCGCTTCGGAGAAATGGAAGTTTGGGCGCTGGAGGCCTATGGCGCAGCGTACACTTTGCAGGAAATGTTGACGGTCAAGTCTGACGATGTTCAGGGGCGCGTCAATACCTATGAAGCGATCGTTAAGGGCGAGCCTATGGAAGAGCCTGGTTTGCCTGCGTCATTCCGCGTGCTGGTCAAAGAATTGCAGAGCCTGGGGCTGGCCGTTGAAGCGATCAGCGAAACGGGCGATGTGATCAAGTTCGGGAAGGACGAGGCCAAGTCCCATCCGCCCAAGTTGAACACGGGTTTGCTGGACATTGGCAAGAAATTGGGCGTCTAAAAATGAAAGTGTATCTTGACGTCATGATGAGCACATGTTAGAATTGTTCCTCGTTGCCTGAAAAGAGGCGGTGGTTTACCGTCGATAAGAACGTGGCAGAAAAAAAGAGGCCATCAGTGGAGTTTTTGATGGCCTCATTTCTTGGCAAGACATCTTTTTGAAGAAGTTGGAATCTTTATTCGGAGGCGAGCGTGCCCACAATCAATCAATTGATCCGCAAAGGTCGTCGGACAAAGAAGGTTAAAAGCAAGGCCCCGGCCTTGTTGTACACCTTCAATTCGGTGAAACAGCGTCGAATTCGTCAGCCGGAAGGCGCACCGCAGAAGCGCGGTGTTTGTACTGTTGTCCGCACAATGACCCCCAAGAAGCCGAATTCCGCGTTGCGGAAGATCGCCCGTGTACGCCTGACCAATGGCCTCGAGGTGACTGCCTACATCCCCGGCGAAGGTCACCAGTTGCAGGAGCACTCGGTCGTACTGGTGCGCGGTGGCCGCGTTAAGGATTTGCCTGGTGTGCGCTACCACATTGTCCGCGGTTCGTTGGATACCACTGGCGTTGATGATCGGCGTCAGGGGCGGTCTAAATACGGCGCGAAACGCCCGAAGAAATAGTGGAGTACTGGTATGCGACGGTCGAGACCCGAAAAACGAATTATTACCCCGGATTTGCGCTATAACAGTGTGCGCGTCCAGACGATGATCCACCATGTTATGAAGCGCGGCAAGAAAAGCCTGGCTACGCGCCTGATGTATGAAACGATGGACATACTTGGGGAGCGTACAAAGAAAGACCCGCTCGAGGTCTTTGAGACGGCCTTGAAGAACGTCTCGCCTCGAATGGAAGTCCGCCCGCGTCGTGTGGGTGGCGCTACTTATCAGGTTCCGCTGGAAGTCACCCCTGAGCGCCGCTTGGCGCTGGCAATCCGCTGGATATTGGGGGCAACCCGTGCTCGCACTGGCAAAGCTTTCCCTGAAAACCTGGCCGCTGAACTGCTCGATGCATATAACGAGACTGGCGCGGCAATCCGCAAACGAGATGAAACACACAAAATGGCAGAAGCGAACCGCGCTTTCTCCCATTATCGTGTGTAATTACTAGTCGCACTTTAATAATAAAGATAAAGGTATTTGTAAATGGCACGCGCTTATCCGCTGGAACGGTATCGTAATATTGGCATCATTGCCCATATTGATGCCGGTAAAACGACGACGACAGAACGTATCCTGTTCTATACAGGCAAGACACATCGCATCGGTTCGGTGGATGACGGTACAACGGTCACCGACTGGATGGACCAGGAGCGCGAGCGTGGCATTACCATTGTTTCAGCGGCTGTTTCTGCGGAGTGGAAGGGCTATCAGGTCAACATTATCGATACGCCGGGCCACATTGATTTCACCGCCGAGGTGCAGCGTTCGCTGCGTGTTCTGGATGGCGGTGTTGTCATCTTTGACGCCGTTCAGGGCGTGGAACCGCAGAGTGAAACAGTTTGGCGTCAGGCAGACCGTTACGGCGTGCCGCGCATCTGTTTTGTCAACAAAATGGACCGCGTTGGGGCGTTGTATGACCGGACGCTTGAGATGGTGCGCGAACGTCTGGGGGCCAACCCCATCCCCATGCAGTTGCCCATAGGAAGCGAAGCATCGTTCCGGGGCGCGGTCGACTTACTGGAACAAAAAGCAATTATCTGGGAAGATAAACTGGGCGCAGAGCCGCAGGTTATCGAAATCCCCGAAGAATTAAAACAGCAGGCCAAAGAAGCCCGTTTACAACTCGTCGAGAAAATCGCCGAATTGGATGATGATCTGACCCTTAAGTATCTGGAGGGGGAAGACATCAGCGTGGACGAATTGAAGGCTGCTTTGCGTCGAGCCGTGATCGCGAACCGGGCTACGCCAGCGTTCTGCGGTACTTCTCTGCGCAACAAAGGCGTTCAGCCCCTTTTGGATGCGGTCGTGGATTATTTGCCCTCTCCGGCGGATATCCCGCCGGTCAGCGGCACGGACCCGGACGACGAAGAAATCGTTATCGAGTTGCCTGCCGAAGATGACGCTCCGCTGAGCGCACTGATCTTCAAAATCGTCACTGACCCTTACGTGGGCCGCCTGGCTTATTTCCGTGTCTATTCCGGAACGATCAGCCAGGGACAAGCGGTCTTCAACTCGACCAAGGGCAAGCGCGAACGCATTGGGCGTTTGATCCGCATGTATGCCGACCGTCGGGAGGATGTCAAGGAAGTACGCGCTGGCGACATTGCGGCGGTTCTCGGTCTCAAGAATACCTTCACCGGCGATACGCTGTGCGACAACAAAAGGGTCGTTCTGGAGAATATCACCTTCCCGGAACCAGTTATCTCGGTCGCGATCGAACCGAAGACGCTCGCCGACCAGGACAGGATGTCCACGGCCTTGCACAAGTTATCCGAAGAGGACCCGACTTTCCGTGTCCGCAAGGATGAGAACACCGGGCAGACGATCATCTCCGGAATGGGCGAATTGCATTTGGACGTGTTGGTCAATC
Source organism: Chloroflexota bacterium (assembly GCA_013152325.1). Lineage (GTDB taxonomy): Bacteria > Chloroflexota > Anaerolineae > Anaerolineales > Villigracilaceae > Desulfolinea. The sequence goes on along the minus strand of JAADGN010000153.1, from coordinate 802 downwards.
GCATGGTGCGAGAGTTCAACGTCCAGGCCAACATTGGGCGTCCGCGAGTGGCGTATCGCGAGTCGATTACGCGCCCGGTCGAAAAGGCGGAGTTCCGCTATATCAAGCAGACCGGTGGTCACGGACAGTACGGCCACGTTGTCCTGACGCTGGAACCGGGTGAGCGCGGCAGCGGCATTTCGTTTGAAAGCAAGATTTTCGGCGGCGCTATCCCGCGAGAATATATCCCGGCGGTTGAGAAGGGCGTCAAGGAATCGGCCGAGAGCGGCGTGTTGGCCGGATATCCGGTTACAGATATGAAGATCACCCTGGTTGACGGCTCTTTCCACGAGGTCGACTCGAGTGAAATGGCTTTCAAGATGGCGGCTTCGATGGCTTTCAAAGAAGGTGTTCAGAAGGGGGCTCCGGTGCTGCTCGAACCGATGATGAAGGTTGAAGTTGTGGTGCCGGAAGAGTTTTTGGGCGATATCATGGGCCAATTGAACAGCCGCCGCGGGAACATCCTGGGCATGGAGATGCGCCCGGGCAATGCACAGGCAGTGCGGGCGATGGTGCCACTGGCAGAGATGTTTGGGTACGCAACAGAACTTCGTTCGGGCACAAAAGGCCGGGGCGTGTTCTCAATGGAATTTGATCACTACGCGCCAGTTTCAGAATCTGTGGCGCGAGAGATATTGAAGTAAATCATTATCAATCTTTTTCTTGCTCTAGAAGGAGAAAGTCATGGCGAAGCAAAAATTTGAGCGGACGAAGCCGCATCTGAACGTGGGGACGATGGGACACATCGATCACGGGAAGACGA
>JAADGN010000120.1 GCA_013152325.1 Chloroflexota bacterium | reverse complement strand
AGCGCTATCCTGCCCCGCGCCGCTTTTCGCAGCCGGGTTCGCTTTTTCCTTCCGCATCGGGGAATATCCGGCAAACTGCGGGCACAAGCTCCGGAGCCGCGCAGCGCTGCGGAGTTGCAACCCTCCGCAGTTTTTTGTTTGCTCCGTGCAAATCCGCCTGCCTCGTCCTGTCCGTGTTCCATTCCCAAATCCCGAATACCCACAAAATGGTATACTTCCCCCGCCATAAAAATCCCTTTAACTAGAAAGCGCCATGAGCAAGAACATTCGCAATTTCTCCATCATCGCCCATATCGACCACGGCAAGTCCACGCTGGCCGACCGCCTGCTGCAACTCACGGGTACCATCTCCGACCGTGACATGACCGAGCAGGTGCTGGACGCCATGGACCTGGAACGTGAGAAGGGGGTCACGATCAAGGCCTCCGCCGTGCGTATGCAATATACCGCGCAGGACGGCCAGACCTACGAACTCAACCTGATCGACACCCCCGGCCACGTGGATTTCGGCTACGAGGTCAGCCGCGCGATGGAAGCCTGCGAGGGCGCCATACTGGTCGTGGACGCGACGCAGGGCATCGAGGCCCAAACCCTCGCCAATCTCTATTCCGCCCTCGAAGCGGATTTGGAGATCATCCCGGTCATCAACAAAATCGATCTTCCCTCCGCACAGCCCGACGTCGTTGCAGAAGACATCAGCAGTTTGCTCGGCACGCCGCCGGATGAGATCATCCGCATCTCGGCCAAGGCCGGGACGAATATCCCCGCGGTGCTGGACGCCGTTGTTCAGCAGGTCCCGCCGCCCAAGGGCGACCCGGAGGCGCCGCTGCGGGCGTTGATCTTCGATTCGCATTACGACGCATACAAGGGCGTCATCGCCTACGTGCGCGTCGTCGACGGGACGATCGGCGCGACCGATACGCTGCATCTGATGGTTACCGGCTCGGACGTCAAACCGGTCGAGATCGGCATTTTTGCCCCGAACATGGAACCTGTCCGGAGGCTGAGCGTCGGGGAGGTCGGCTACGTGGCGACCGGGCTGAAGACCGTCCATGAGTGCCGCGTTGGGGATACGGTGACGCAGGCCAAGCGTCCCGCGTCCGAACCGCTGCCGGGATATCAGCACCCGAAACCGATGGTTTTCGCCGGCATCTACCCGGTCGAGGCGGATAATTACGGCGATCTGCGCGATGCGCTCGAAAAATTGCAGCTCAATGATGCCTCCCTGAACTACGAGCCGGAGACTTCGCAGGCGTTGGGCTTCGGCTTCCGGGCCGGATTTTTGGGCCTGTTCCACATGGAGATCATCCAGGAACGTATTGAGCGTGAATACGGGCTGGACGTGCTCTTCACCGCGCCGTCGGTCGAATACGAGGTGTTGCTGCGCAACGGCGAGACGGTGCTGGTTGATTCGCCCGCCGAGTTGCCCGACGAGGGCGATATCGAGGAAATCCGCGAGCCGTGGATGAATATCGAGATTTTCACGCCGACCGACTACTACGGCCCGATCATGGAATTGGTCACCAAACGGCGCGGCTCGTTCATCGAGCAGGAATATCCCGCGCCGCACCGCGTGCAGTTGAATTACGAAATCCCGCTCTCCGAACTGATCGTGGACTTTTTCGACGATCTCAAGTCACGTACGCGCGGTTACGCCTCGCTGGATTATCATTTTGCGGAGTACCGCCCGGACGACCTGGTCAAACTTGAGATCCTGGTCAATGGCGAACCGGTCGATGCGCTGGCGGCGATTGTCCATCGCGAGGCGGCCTATCACAAAGGTCAGCGCCTGATCACCAAGCTTAGAAAGACGATCCCGCGCCAGTTGTTCGAAGTAGCCATCCAGGCCTCGGCGGGCGGACGGGTGATCAGCCGCGCCAACGTCAAGGCGCTGCGCAAGGACGTGCTTGCCAAATGTTACGGCGGCGACGTGAGCCGCAAGAAGAAGCTGCTCGAAAAACAGAAAAAGGGCAAGAAGCGCATGAAGATGGTCGGCAATGTGGAAATCCCGCAGGCTGCCTTCATGGCTGTACTGAAACTGGATGACGATTGATCTTTTCACCACGAAGGTGCAGGGAGCACAAAGTTCTTTCTTTGTGAACACAAAGAGAACCTTCGCATCCCGTTTGCCTTTGTGGCGAGCTTTGTTATGAACCGACTTCTCAAAAACACCAAGCGCTGGCTGCCCGGCGCGATCATCAGCGTGGGGCTGGCAGCCATCATCCTTAACGCCGTAGACCTGCCCTCTACGATCGATGCCATTCGCTCAGCCGATTACAGCCTGTTGCTTGTTGCCGTCACGCTGAATGTCGTCTGGCTGCTCGTACGCGGGATGGTTTGGCGGACGCTCTTGCAGGACCAGGCTTCGTATCGCGACGTCTTCGTGACGTTGGGCGAAGGTTACCTGATGAACAATTTCCTGCCCTTCCGCCTGGGGGAAGTTGGGCGCGCCTTTTTGCTCAGCCGCAAGAGCAAAATGAGTTTCACCGAGATCATCCCCACAATTGTGGTCGAGCGCGTTTTCGATCTGGCCATTTCGGCTGCCATTCTCGTCGGCGTCGTCCCCTTCGTTTCCGACGCTGCCGGGACCGACCGGATCGGCTTCGTTGTCGGCGGCATCGTCCTGGCTGGGTTGGGCGCGCTATATCTCCTGACCCGCAACCAGGCCTGGGCGATGAAAACCTTCGAATCGCTGAGCGCTCGCTGGCCTAAATTACAGCAACTCGGCGGCAATCTGGTCGAGTCCGTTTTCGCGGGCCTGTCCGTGCTGACCGATGGCTGGCTTTTCATCCGTTTCCTGTTCTGGATGCTGGCAAATTGGATCATCGCGATCTTTCAATATTATTTCATCGTCGCGGCCTTCTTCCCTCAGGCGACGCTTGTCTGGGGCATGTTCGGGCTGGGCGCGGCTGCGTTCGGCGGGGCTGTTCCGTCGCTGCCCGGCGCACTGGGGACGCTGGAAGCAGCCATCGGCGGCGCGCTCAATCTGCTCTCCGGCGATTGGTCCACCGCGCTGGCCGTCGCGCTGACCGTGCGCCTGTTCAATTACGTTTTCAGCGGCGTTGTCGGCATTTACGGCTTGTCGAACGAGGGCCAAACGTTGTCCGGGATCTATCAGCAATTGATGAACTTCAGAAATAAGGGGACAATGCGTGAATCCGGCGGCGGCTGAGAAGTAAGCGACGAGAGGACGGGGGGACATGATCCAGAAAAATAGCCGCCGGACATTGGGGGGTAAGCACAATGCCATTCGACGGACTAAGAACCTGTCCGAGAAATGCGTAGTAGCGACTTTTAGTCGCTGCTTGACGGCTGAAGCCGTTACTACAAAAGAATTTTCGGATAGATACTAAAGCTCAGCCCCAATTCGTAAAAGTCGGCTGGAGCCGACTCTCCGGCCAGCCCGCACGATGATCTCGAGAAATCACAAGCCTGGGTATCTATTGGTACGGCACCTCGCCAATCCCGCTTGGCGCGAAAAGCCGCGCGCATCTGTCCGGAGGCTCGAAGCGCGCGACTTATTCGTCCAAACCGCATCTAAAAAATAACCCTGATTTTGCGAGGTGTCTCACCAATGGCTAAAAAACGCACGACCAAACGGAAAACTTCCCGTTCAAAACGCAAGCAGTCCGTCTTCGACCAGGCCTGGTTCAAGTTCGGGCTGATCGGCGTCGCCGTGTTAATTGTCGCACTTATTGTTGCCAGCAACAACACCCAACCAACTGCTGCAACGCTTCCCACCGAGATCAATGTTGACCAGGCGTATCAACGCTACAACGAGGGCACGTTCCTGCTGGATGTGCGCACTATCGAAGAATGGAACGAGTACCACATCCCGAACACCACCCTGATCCCGTTGGACGAATTACCCGACCGTCTGGACGAAGTACCGCGCGACCAAATGATCGTGGTCGTGTGCCGCTCCGGCAATCGCAGCCAGATCGGGCGGGACATCCTGCTCCAGGCCGGCTTTGAGCAGGTCGCCAGCATGGCTGGCGGCGTGAAAACCTGGCGCGCCAGCGGTTACCCGATTGAAACCGGGCCGTAAAGGGAATGTTGCCCTTGACAGGGCATCAAATCTGACGATAATAAACCCCAACAACTGACCCTTTCCAAAAACGATGACGGAGGAAAGTAGGTCGGCGGAAGCCGCCAGAGAAGCAAGGGGCGCAGGCTGAAACCCCTGCCCGGCAGAACCTGACTGAAGTTCCCTCCCGAGTTGTCTGGGTGAAGACGCGTCGCGTATGCTTGTCTCAAGTGACACGTTGTGTAGTTCAGACCGTTATCCCAACGTTACACGGGAGGAGACTGGAGACGAGGGTGTCGGGATCAGAGAGTGGAGACTGGTCTGGCTATTCTCCGACCTCTGCTCTCTAACGAGCGAGCCGTGCGAGCGGCTAATTTGGGTGGTACCGCGGGAACTCCCTCCCGTCCCATTGTGGACGGGAGGTTTTGTTTTGCAATCGTCATTGCAAGCTCCGCACGGCATTATTTTGGAGGTTCATATGCTGGAAAAACTGGCACAAATCAAACAAACTGCGCTGGAGGCGCTCGAGTCCGTTCAGGACAACGATGCGCTGCAAGCCTGGCGCGTCGCCCACCTGGGACGCAGTTCACCGCTGATGCAAGTCTTCAGCGGGCTGGGGAAACTTTCCAAGGAGGAGCGCCCGGCTGTCGGTCGGGGAGCGAACGAGGTCAAGATCGCGCTCGAAGCGGCCTTGACGACGCGCGCCGAGGCCATCAGGGCCGCTGCGCTGGCGCGTTCCCTGGAAGAAGAACGCCTGGACGTAACCCTGCCCGGACGTCCCTTCCAAAACGGACGCCTGCATCCGTCCACGCAGACGCTGCGCCGCATCCTGGATATTTTGGCGGATATGGGCTTCCAGGTCTATACCTCGCGCGAGGTCGAATCAGACGAGTACAACTTCCAGTATCTCAACTTTCCGCCCGACCATCCGGCGCGCGAGATGCAAGACTCGTTCTACGTCGAGGCCGGCGAGCGCGGGGACAACCCGCTCCTGCTGCGCACGCACACTTCGCCGGGGCAAATCCGCGCCATGCGCGAGTTCGCGGCCACCGACCCGGAGAACCCGCCGCCAATCCGCATCGCGCTGCCGGGCATGTGCTTCCGTTACGAGCAGATCACAGCCCGCTCCGAGATCCAATTTAACCAGGTCGAGGGGCTGGCTGTGGGCGAGAAGATCACTTTCAGCGACCTGAAAGGCACGCTCTCTGACTTTGCCCGCCGCATGTTCGGACCGCAGGCGCGCACACGCTTCCG
>JAADGN010000018.1:5548-8713 GCA_013152325.1 Chloroflexota bacterium | reverse complement strand
TCGGTCGCGTCGTGGTGGAACGGTTGCACAGCCAGGACGTATCCATTGCCGTCCACTTGTAACGTCGGGGCAAAACTGCTATCGAAGTGTTGGCCATCGGAAATGACATCAGTGACGACCACATCGCCAAAAGCGAAGAAATCCGAAACCTGGAAAGTCAGCGTGTATTCCAGCGTATCGGTCGGCGAGTTGTTGCTATCGGTCACGTTGCTGACGTCCTTCTGGATGGCGATGGATTTATCCTGCAGGGTGTGCAACGGCGGACATGCCGGGCAACTGTCATCGGATGAGACCGGGCTCAATCCATCACGCGTATCCTTCGGATGCAGCGTGCCGTTGTGTATCCAGGCGATGTTCCGGGACTCGACGTCATCCCCGGTGCTGGCGTTGATCACGGGGTCGCTATATAGGTCGCGCCGCGGAATATAGAAGTTGTAGGTGACCTTGATATCTTCCGTCGAGGCGGTACCAGTTTTGCTGTAAATCAGCGTCAACCTGCTGTCAGGCGTGTTGAGGAAAGGTTCAGAGAACAGGGTATAGCCCGGCGTCGTATTGGCGGTATCCAGCCCGCTGTACTGCATATTGTCCGGAATAATATCGTCCACCCACAAACCGGTAATGCGCTGCCCCTCCGCGATGTCTACCGTCAACACATACTGGCGCATGAAGTTCGGGCCGCTGGCCGTCTCGTCCTGCACGTCGCCGGGGCCGATATACGTTTTGGTAAAGGTAAAAGCCTGCGGAAGGATCAATTTCTGTGGCCAGCCGCTGCCGTCATTGCTGGCCGGGTTGACGATGGGCGTATCGCCGCAGCACCAGTCATCGAGCGGCGTCTCGCCATACATGAAGCCGCCGCGCACCTTGACGGGCAGGCCAGCGTTCACATCGGCCAACTCGCTCAGGTGCGCCTGGACGGTGATTTCCGCCGTCGGTTGACCAGGCACGAAGGAGCCAAACGGCAGACGCAAACTGACCAGTTGGTCGCCCGACGGCCCACAGATGGAAAGCGGCGCGCCGCTGCTGTCTTTGGCCCAAGGGTGATCCACACATCCCGTGCCGCTGGGGTCATCGGGGAAGGTCAACACGCTCAGGGTGTCATCGCCGGTATTGAACGTATACCCCAGCAACGAGGCGCTGCTGAAATTCACACCGTCCAGCGGCGGGTTGGTATTGTTCGCCCCATCCTTGCCGTTGACCGGGAAAATCATATCCACGAAGGGGCCATATCCCACATCAGCGCCAGTGTTGCTGAAAGAGACCGTCAGCGAGAAATCCGCGCCCATCAACACCTTACCGGTACCGGCAATCGTGACGGTGGGTGCGGCAGCCGCCGCAGGCTTCGGGTGGCCTGCCTTCGGCGCGCTATGGATCATCGGCGGCGCAGCCTGAGCTGTCGTCACCTGCACGGCAAGTGACGCCGCGCTTTGTGCCACAATAAAGACGAAAATGAGCAATACTCGCACGACAGCCTTCGTGCGGTCGATGAAGAAATCCAGCGTCATGAGGCATTCTCCTGCATTAAACAAAGGCAACCGGCCAGAACAAGGCCGGTTTCGCTCTTGCTCCCCGGACAACTTAGCCAGCACGCGCCCTGGCAGCGACCAATTCAGTTGACCGGATCATGGCAGCCTTTTTTAATATGCCACGTATTATAATGCACATTAGTACTTTCTTACTATGTGGAGGTATGAAAACGCAATCCGGTATCATTTTTAGGGCTACTATTGAAACAAGCAAAAAACGGCGCGGGGGAGCATCCCAAACAATACGCCCTTTGATTCAACAGCGTTGACATCCGCCGCGCCTTCGGGTATGCTTGCACCCGTCCGGGCAGGTCCGGCGCGGCAGAGCCCTGCGAACCCCGCCAGGGCCGAAAGGCAGCAACGGTAAGTGGGCGTTTCTGGGCGCCGCCGGTCACCTGTCCGGATATTTCATCTCACGCTTTACGTCTGTCCCCCTCTATGGCAAAATAACCCCATGTCCCGTTGGATGCAAGTTCTCATCGCCACCATACTCGGCCTCGCAGCCGGGCTGGTCTATGGGTGGAATATCGCCCCGGTCGAATACGTGGATACCACGCCCGACACGCTGCGCGCCGATTACCGCGCCGACTACGTTCTGATGGTCGCCGAGGTCTATCAAACCGAGCAAAACCTGGACCTGGCCGCCCGCCGATTAGCCATTCTGGGCAGCGAACACCCATCCGAGATCGCAGCGCAGGCGCTTGAATTCGCCCAAGCCTCTGCCTACACCGAAAGCGACCTGAACCTTCTCCAAAACCTGTCACAAGATTTGCAGGCCTGGCAGCCCGTTCAGGCAGGAGACGTGCAGTGAGCACAAAGCGCATCCCCTGGCACCTGCTCGCCGGTCTCATCCTGGGGATTGGGCTGGGTCTGCTTTTCGCCTGGGTCGTCTCCCCCGTAGAATACACCGACACGCCCCCATCCCTGCTGCGCGCAGATTTCAAAGATCAATACCGCGCGGCCATCGCCGCGGCTTATATTTCCACCGGCGATCTGGGGCGGGCGCAGACCCGTCTCGCCCTGCTCGGCGATCCCGATCCCGTTCAAGCGTTGACCGTGCAAGCCCAACGTACGCTGGCGGAGGGCGGATCGCCCGAAACCCTGCAAGCGCTGGCCATGTTGGCTGTTGCGATCCAACAGGAAGGGACGGAAAACGCAATTGCAGGAACGGGGACGGCCAGACCCACGCGTACGCCGCGCCTGCCAACCAAAACAGGCACCCCCGCCACGTCGACTCCGGTCGAAATCCCCCCAACTCATACGCCGCCCGCGCCTGCTACGTCAACCCAAACATTTCCGCCGCCCAATTCCCCCACCCCGCGGCCAACGCGCACTCCCACGCCGACCCTCGGCGCGCCCTACGTGCTAACAGCGCAAGACACAATATGCAGTCTCAATTTAACCGAAGGCCTGCTGATGGTATACGTCAGCAATGCGGCCGGAAAACCCGTCGCCGGAGCCGAGATCATCGTCGCCTGGAACGGCGGCGAAGAGCACTTCTTCACCGGCTTCAAACCCGAGCTGGGGCATGGCTACGCAGACTTCGTCATGACGCCGGATGTCGCGTATTCGCTGCGCCTGGCCGACGGCGGCGCGTCCATCCCCGACTTGAGCGCGCCATCCTGTCAAGACGAAAATGGCG
>JAADGN010000018.1:0-5476 GCA_013152325.1 Chloroflexota bacterium | reverse complement strand
GCTCTCCCCCGCCGGACCGATAAGAACGCCAATCAAGTTGGTCTTGCTGGGGAGGGATGTTTCGACGGGGGATTCGAGGGCGGTTTTGCCTCCCTAAAATTCTCTGAATAACCCAGTCTCCCCTTCCCAAAAATAGGAAGGGGAGACTGGGGAAATGAAGCATTCCCATCTGTTTTTCGTCAGTCCCTGTCTTCAGGGTGTCGCAAATCTCACCGTCAGGGAAGGATCGTTATTGCGCGGGCGGCATGGGGTTGTTCAACGCCCAATCGTTGCCCAACATGATCTCTATGTCCGCATCGGCATTTGGGTCGAAGCGGAAAGAAATCTGGTGGTTGCTTCTCGCCTGGAAAAGGTCCAGCAGATAACGCAAGGTATAGAGGTTGGGGCCATGAAGCACGATCTTGCTTTGGTCATACGTATTGTCCGCATTTCCAACGCCCACCACGTTCATCCCCTGCGAGGCAAGGTACTGCTGCGTCCGCGAGGCAAGATTGGTCGCTTCGACAATGCCATAAGCGCCGTTCAGCACCTTGACGCGCGCCGCGTCGGCCCGCATCAGGTCAACAGGGTCGCCTACAGCCATCGGGCTCAATGCGCCGCCTGTCTGAAAGATCTCATCACGCAGCACACGGATCTTGTCCGGAATGGGCTTGAAAATGCTCAAGCCATCAGGCGAGGTGCCCAGGATAACCATATCGAAGTTGATCACGCCGCGCTTGATCTCGCTCACCGGTATCTGCGTCGCCAGCGTGGCCAGACGCAAAGCGTCTTCGAAAGACAGATTGGTTCTCAGCCCCGCCGCGGCTTCGTTGTAAATATCCGGAGCCTGCGCGACCATGGACGGGAAATTTTCCGGAGAGAGTACCTGGTCGCGTAAAGCCATGATCACCTGCTGCTGGCGCTCGGCGCGGTCCACGTCGCCGCCTTCGGTCTTACGATTGCGGGCATAGGCCAGCACCAGGTAACCAGGCAGGGTCTGGCAACCTTTGTCGATAGCCTGCTTCGGCTTCGGGCCAATTGGGTCGACGCGGATCTTGTAAGGAATGCAGATGTACAAACCGCCCATGGCGTCAATAGCTTCTTCGAAAGCGTGGAAATCCACCTGGGCATAATATTGAACAGGGACGCCCAGGAACTGCTCCACGGTCTTCATCGCCAGGCCTGGCCCGCCGCCAGGCAGTTTATAGGCCTCCCCCAACGCGTAGGCCGTATTGATCTTGCCATAGCCAAAACCGCCGGGGATATTGACCCACATATCGCGTGGAATGGAAAGAACGCCCGCCGTCTTGCTGAGCGGATCAATGGTGAACAGGATCATCGTATCCGAACGCGGGGTATCGTTCTCGGCGTCCGTATCACGGGCGTCCAGACCGATAAAGAGAATGGTCACCCGGCTGCCGCCGTCCCAGGGTTCCGGCAGGTTGGAGTCAGGCGCGACCACTTCAGGAGTCGGCACCGCGTCCCCGGGAGAAGGCGTCGCAGCGGCGTCGGCGGCGCGGGTCACAGCAATGCCTGGAAGCTGAGTCAGGCTCCAGGTCGCCACAAAACCACGCGTAAAGACGAAGGCTGCAACAGCCAGAGCAAACGCAAGCACCCAGAAGACAACCTGCCCAATGGAGAGGCGTTTCAGTGCGGTCAATATTTTGGAAATATCAATTTTCTTTTCAGACATACTTTCATCAATCCAGTTTGAGATAAACCATATCCAGGCCCAGATTTTCCAGACCGGTTTCAGCCCAATGCTGCATAACTGTCGAACCTTCTTTCAGCGCGGCCATCATGGCCGGGATGGCGCGCGGATCGGCGATCGCGGCCAGGGCGCGCATGGCGTTCAGGCGAGCAGTTTGCGCCGCGACAGATTTCGACGCAGCAAGGGACGCATCTTCCACAAGATCGAGCAGGGCCGGCACCGCTGCTTCACCAATAGCGGCCAACGCATTGGCCGCCAGCGTGGAGACCATCGAGTCCGGGTCCTGTAAAGCGCCGATGAGCGCGGGGACGGATTTCGGGGCCGGATGAGCACACAAGCCCAGTGCGGCACATTGACGCACTTCCGCAGCTTGATCGTCCAGCGCGGCCAGCAGCCAATCCACGTCCACTTGCTCATTCTGCGCCAGGACGCTCAACGCCCACCAGCGACGATCGGTATCCGGCGAATCCAGCAAGGCCCGTAAGGCCGGAAAAGCGGCCTCGCCCAGGGAAACCAGTTTTGGGACAGCAGCCTCGGCGCGGTCTTCGTCGCCGCTGGTCAGGTCGGCCAGCAAATCGTCCAGTTCGGACACGATGGAAACCTATTTGGGGGCGGGCGGCGGCACGGGCAGCTCTTCGACCGCCGTGCCGGCCCATTTATCGCCTTCATCGATCAACATGACCGGGATGTCGTCCACGATCGGGTATTTGCGCTCGCAATCCTGACATACCAGCCAGGAATCCTTGACCAGCGTGAGCAATCCTTCTTTCTCGCGCACACAGTTCGGGCAGCGCAAAATTTCAAGCAGATCTTGACTAACCATGTATTACTCCAATCCTTACAAGGCGCTATTTTACCATGTACGTCAAAAACAGGTAGCGCGTTATCGTTACACGAAGTTTGCGATTTTGACAGAGCAGCGAGCGCCTGACAGTATTCATCCTACCGACGGCACAGATTTTTCCTCTTTGCCAGCTTCTCGGGGTCTTCTGTCCCCGGGCCAAACTCGCAGACCGCCTGCCAGGGTTCATAATGCGTCTGGAACGTATCCTGAAAAAGGACTTCGCCGCCGCGCAGAACAGTACGCTCGACGACCACATCCGCGCCTTCCGCCGACCAATCCACCTGCCTGATCTGGTTCTTCTTCAACTCATCGCTTTCCTGGTAGAGCGGCTTCGGGGGCGAGACGGTGTTCGTCGGCCCGGTCGTCTGCCAATCCACCGTGCGGCCATCGGACGTGGAATAGAATTTCCAGGTCAGCTTGCGCCCCCCTGCATCAACATACGTTTCCATTAAAAGCCAGTACGGCGTATCGTTCGTGAACTTGAAATCCACCAGCGGGAAATAGACGGTCGCGTCCAGACCAGCCAGGTTGGGATTATTGCTGCCGTCCGGATTTTGCTCATAGTAATACACGCGGTAGGCGTGCGAATGCCGCTCCGCGACCGGATAGCCGCCAAAGAAGACCGTCCGGAACAACGTCGTGCTGACCTGGCAGACTCCGCCGCCCACGCCTTTGATCGTCCGCCCGCCGTAGATGATGAGCGCCTCGGCATAGCCGTTATCCAGGCTAATGTCGCCGAGCACCTCCCCCATCGAGAAGGTTTCGCCCGGCGCGATCAACAATCCGTGAAAGGCCGCCGCGGCGGTCTGGATATTCTGGATGCGTTCCGCGCTGGAACCGTAGAAATACGATGTCTGGACGCTGACCAATTCCCGAACGCCGATGCTTTCGGTGGTCGCCGTATCGCCCACCTCCGGCGTGGCATACACAAGCTGCACGGGGAATTCGTGCACCCCCTGCAGGATACCCTGGTTGATGGCCTCAATGCTCGCCTGGACATCGACAACCCGCCCGATGAGCGACGGCTGGATAAGCTCCAGTTGACGCGTATCATCATTAAAGATGAAGCGAGCGTTCTCCGGTTCACGGTCTACCTGCGTGGCGATACCAAGCAGAGCCTCGCGCAAGGCTTGCGGATCGAGCGCGACCTGCACCTGAGCGCTTTCGCCATCCTGGACACGCTCGATGACCAGCATGTTCGCCACGGTCGAGACATCGTACACCCAGGGGCCGGGACTGCCCTCCACAGCGTCCGGCAGGGTCAGACGCAGCGGCGCGCTCAATATCTGACGGGCGATCTCCGCCTGGGGCGTGACGTCCAGCAGTTGCGGCATCTGCTCGTCAACAACGAGCGTCACCTCTCCATCGCGGAAGGTCTGCAATTGAGCGCTCACAGCGACCAGCGTAGCATCCACGTTCAGCGCGCGGCCAATCTGACCGGGCTGCGCGATCACGTCCGTGCCCTGCACGCTCAGGCTGGCTTCGATCATCGGGCGGTCAATTTCAGCCGCCAAGCGCTGAAGATAGGCATAGGCCACGTGTTCGTCAAAAATGACCGCCGCTTCGACCGCCATCCCATGACGGCGGGCGTTCCATTGGTCGGAGAGCGCGCTTCGCAGCCCGCCGGAGCGTCCCAGACGATAGGCGGCCTGTGCGCTGGCCGAAGCATCGAAGACCATGCCCAATTCGGCGGGCGTCGCCAGCCACACCCGGTCGCCCTCGCGGAGCGCAACAGTACCGGTATACGGGAAGGAAAGATTCTCGCTCAGTTTCATGGACGCGTCCGCCGGGCTAAGGCCCGACAAGTCCACGCCGGCCACAGAGACGCCGGGGAAGATGCGCCCCGCGTACATCAGTTGGTAGCCGACTGTCCAGGCAAAGACGCTCCCAAAATACAAAATCAGGCCGCCAACCAATGCGGCGACGATCTGCGCCGCAAGGTTCGCCTGTCGCGAGTAGGGATAGGAAGTCGTGGTCATCAGCTGTGATTTTACCGCAAACCGGGAATGAACATCGGGGTAACCGTCCGATACTCCGCGTAGGCGTCGCCGAACTCACGCAGCAGTCTGCGCTCCTCGAAATATGCGCCCGCGACGATATAGACCGTCAACGCGATGTAGACGACCAGCATATTGACCGTCATCACCGGCGTCAGCCAGATGAAGAGCAGCCCGAACGCATACAGCGGATGGCGCATCCAGCGGTAGAGTCCTTTGACGGTCAATTCCTGGGCTTCCGCCTCCGCCCCGCTGACGATCTGCCGCAGGCCGGCGAAGGCCCAGGCGTCGGTCTGCAAAACGCCGGCCACCTCCCCCATTACAGCCAACGCCTGTCCTGCCAATGCGAGATACAACCACGGCGCGGGAATCGCATACAACACCCGGTCCGGCAAGGCGCGCATCAGATACAGGATGGGCAAAAATGTGGCCGCCGCGAACAGGTTGTAAAACAGGCGATAAAAACGCATCGTCTGCTCGCCCAACAGCCGTCGGAGGAGGTCCTTGGTCGTTAACGAAGCCAACACCGAATGAACAACCCCCCAACCCAATACCGCTAAAATCAGCCAGGCCATTTCATACCTCTCAAATCTTACGCATCACATTTCACACGTTGGTTTTGTGTTTTATTTTTTGCATTTTTTTCCTAGCCACCAGACACTTTTGGACGATAGCACACAATGCCATTCGGCGGACTAAAGTCCTGCCTCAGCCCGTAAAAGTCGGCCGAAGCCGACTCCCTGATCAGCACGCACACCCCGTTTGGGGCGCAGGTGGCTTTCAGCCCACATGATGATCTTGAAAAACCACAAGCCCGGGCATCTACCGGCAAACTGTCCGGTGGTTAGGTTTTTTCTTGTTCCTGCACGCCTACTCTTTTCCAAACGCGGCCACTTCCATCGTCTCTTCGCCAGACTGCACCAGGTAGTACGGCATCCAGCCCAC
>JAADGN010000105.1 GCA_013152325.1 Chloroflexota bacterium | reverse complement strand
CGCCCTACCATTATAGCTGTAAATCTGTGCTCCCGGAAAAGAAAAGACCTCCCGGGTTTCCAGGATATGTCCGGGAATAGCAGGCGTATCACGCCCGCAAAGTCTCTGTTTTGCCGCCAGCGCCCCATCAAATCCCGGCGGTCTCAATAGGAACCTGATCGACTGGTTTGTGTGGTGGGAAAAACGGCTGATCCTGCGTAGACGCCCCGATACTCTTCGGGCAGTAATCCGGCGATGTGCGACATGATCAGGTCGGCGTTGCGTTGACGGGCAGCGCGCCGCTCGGCGCCTTTGGCCTCTATCGGCGGCAGTTGGATGGGCGCGCCGATGTGCATTTCCAGTTGCGGACGTTTGCCGCGCCGGGCGCGCTGCCAGAAATCATCCGTCGTGCCCACCAGCCCGACCGGTACGACCGGCACACGGGCCTTGTCCAGCAGGTAGGCGACGCCCGGTTTGGCCCGCCGCATGGCCGTGACGTGTGAACGTCCGCCCTCCGGCGCGATCAGCAGCGGACGGCCGGCGCGCAGCGCGGCCAGTACCCTGGCGATCAATCGACGGTCGTAATCGCCGCGGTGGACGGGAATGACGCCGTACATCGAGACGAGTTGTTTTTGCCCGGCTCTCTCCCAGACGACCTGGGCGCCCATCACTTCGAGCGTCTCCGGCCAGAAAGCCACGATGAAGGGCGGGTCGTAGAGCGAGACGTGGTTCATCGCCACGATGTAGGGCTGGCCAAAAGGAATGTTTTCTTCGCCCGTGATCTCGATCCTGGACAACGCATGGAAAAGGCCTCGAAAACAGGTTCTGATGATCGGCCGGGCGATCCGAACGTGAAGCGGGAGACGGTATGCGGATCTCATTCGCACAGTTCCTTGACGCGCTCGAAAACCTGGTCTGCATCGAGTTTGTCGGAATCGAGAATGATGGCGTCCTCGGCTGGGCGCAGCGGCGCGACGGCGCGCGTCGAGTCGATGCGGTCGCGCTGGATGACCTTTTGCAGGATTTCGTCGTAATCGGCTTTTTCGCCGCGGGCGATGATCTCCTCGTAGCGGCGGCGGGCGCGCTTCTCGGCGGAGGCGTCCAGATAAATTTTCAGGTCGGCTTCGGGCAGGACGACGGTGCCGATATCGCGCCCGACCATGACGACGCGTCCGCGCAGCCCGATGCGGCGCTGTTGGGCGGTCAGAGCGGTTCGTACGCCGGGATAAGCGGCCACGACCGAGACGTTGGCGTCCACTTCCGGACGGCGGATATTCCAGGTGATGTCGTCTTCGTTCACGATCACATCGCAGGCGCGGCCATCCTCCTGCGACGGCGGGCGGACGTCGATCGACGTCTCCTCGGCCAGCGCGGCGACGGCGGATTCGTCGCGCACGTCCAATCCGCGCTGCAGGGCCAGCCAGGTGACGGCGCGGTACATCACGCCGGTGTCGAAAAACAGATATGCCAGCGCGTCGGCCAGCCGACGTCCCAGCGTGGATTTGCCCGAAGCGGCCGGGCCGTCGATCGCGATGATGTTTGGGGGTGTTTTTTGATTTGGCATAGGGTGTGTTTGAGCAACAGAGATGACAGTCACATTTGCTGTGACTGTCATCTGGCTTTTGAAAGCTGGAAACCTCGTGTCCTTTGAGTCCTTAGGGTTTGTTTGCGGCGCTTATTTCGATTGACCGTCGAAAAAGAGATCGTCGCGGACCCACAGGATGATCGTCTCGGAATCTTGCGGGAGCTGGCGGCGCACCAGCCAGGTTGTCCAGTCGCTTGGCAGGATATATCCCCAGGGGGGCGCCTGCCGCCAGACGAAGTCCTGCCCGCGGTATGTTGCGGCCAGATTCAGTTCATCGGTTTGCGGCGTGATCACCAGCGGGGGCGCGCTCGAGAAATCCAGGAAGGCGGCCTCGATCACCTCGTGGTCCCGCAGCAGCCAGCGCAGGGCGGGCGAATCCACGCCGCTGATGGTCACCGGCTGGGCCTTCGCATTGCCGCTGCTCCACGTTGAAAGGTCGTCAATGGTCTGGAGCAGCAGGTCGGCCTGGGCGACGCGTGTCCCGGAGTTCCACAATTCGACTCCCGAGGGCGTCCGCAGTCCGGTCGCTCCCCAGGCCGTGCCCAGGGTATAAAATCCCAAAACGATGACCGCGCCCCACGTTCCGCCCAGGGTGGCCGTCTCGACTGTCCAGCCCATCGCGACCAGCGCCAGGCTCAAAAGCAGCAAAAGCAGCGACCCGCCCAGCAGCAGCAGCCGGTTTGTGGACAGCGGCGAACCGGCGGGCAGCAGGCTTAACCCGGCCAGATTAAGCCAGGTGAAGATCAGCAATACCAGCGTCAGGGCGGCGACGCCGGCGGCTTCGATGCGGTCATATGCCGGGATGCGCAGGTGACGCGCCAGTTCGATGGCCGCCAGCGCCCACAGCGGCAGCAGCGCCCAGGCCAGATCGCTGACCTGGTGCGCCGGATACGCCAGCGCCAGCACCAGCGTCGTCAGCAGCCACAGGCTCAGGCCTTTGACGGTGCGGTCGTCTTGCAGCCAGCCCCGCGCCGCGCTGATCGCGCCGAAGACGAGCGCCAGCGGTTGGTAGGCCAGCAGCGCGCCCAGCAGCTGCCTGGCAGGCACGCCGGGCGTCCGCCAGCCGAGTGCATATGCGGACAGTGAAGACAGCCCGGCGCTCAAGCCGTTGGGGACTAGAAAGAAAAGCGTCCCGGCGAGCAGCAGGGTCCCCAGCCCGTAGGTGAGCGCGGTTTTGACCCCTTCCGTGCGGACCCGTCCGCCGCCCGCGCCGGATTCCGTTCCGGCAGGCGGCAGCACGCCTTGCGCAATGGCCCAGGCCAGTCCCAGCCCAAGCAGGCCCGCCCAGAGCGACGGCCCGCCGAGCAGCGCCAGCCCGCCGAAGATCCCGGCCAGGCCGGGACGTTCGTCCTGCCACATGGCCCAGGCCAGCAGCGTGAACGCGATGGCGAGCATCATCCCGCCCGCCCCCCGTGAGACGGCGACCAGGCCGGGTTCGAGCGCCAACCCGAATGCCAGGACGAGGGCCGGGCGTTCCCCAAGTTGTTTGCGGAAAAAGCAGGGCGCAAAAACCAGCGCGCTGCCCGCCAATGCGGGCCAAAAGCGCGCCAGGAAATTCGTACCGCCAAAAATGAAGAAAGGAATGCTGGTCAGCAGGATGTAGCCCGGCTGCGGGCCGAGCAGCGGTTTGCTCCCCTGCGCGACCTGCAAGGCCTGGAGCGCCCAGACCGCTTCGGAGTCGCTCAGGGGTAGCGCGCCCAACTGGACGAAGCGCAATCCCAGGGCGAGCAGGAAGGCCAAAAAATACAGTTTGTTGCGGCTGTAATTCATGCGCCAATTTTAGCACAGAGAAACTTCGGGCGACAGTTCCTTTGCCGCCCTGCCCGCTACTCACATGCCTGTTCTACGCCGCACATCCACTCTTCGCACCAGGCGTCGTCCTCGGCGTTTCCCTCGATCTGGTTGTCCACAAACCGGACGGCGTTCTCCGGCGCGGGACACTGCCCCCAGTTCCAGACGAACACCCCGACCAGGTTGCCGGAGATGACGTTGTCCTCGACGATGTATCCGAACGAAGAGGCCGGATAACCGGCTTCTTCGTCGCTCATCGTGATCCCCGGGCCATGATTGCCGGTGATGACGTTGCCGCGCAGCGTGATGTGCTGGCCGCCGTCCACCCAGATGCCGCCGTCCCAGTAGTCGCCGTTGGCGTCCAGTTCGTTGTTCTCGATGCGGTTGTCCTCCACGAGCACGTTCGTCCCGTCTTCCACCAGGATGCCCCCGCCGGTGGTGTCGTGGACGTAGTTGCCGCGCACGACCGAATCCCGGAGTTCGAACGTGTTGATGCCGGTTCCCAGCGTGAACGCCTGCCAGCGTTCCGCGTTCGGGCCGTTGCGGGCGGCCTCGTTGTTCTCGATCAACACCTGGCTGGCCCCCTCGACGTTGACGCCAAAACCCTCGCCGTCCGCGTCCGGGTCGATGGAAGCGCGCCCGTTGGCGGCGAAGAGATTGTCCCGGATGGTGAAATTGGAGCCTGCCAAAATGTAGAGGCCCTCGTCGGTGTAGCCGCGGAATTCCAGGTTCTCGACGACGATATTCGTGCTTTCCACCAGCGCAATCCCCATCGTGCGCGTCGATTCGCCGTCCAGGACGGGACGCCGGCCGCCTTCGAGGACGCCTCGAATGGTGATTGGCATGTCCTGATCCCCAAAGATTCCCATGACGACCGACTCGCGGTACCTGCCCGGCAGGACGTAGAGCGTCTGCCCGGGGCGCAGGTTGCAGAGCGCGTAGGCCAGCGTCCCCAGCGGGGCAGCGGCTGTGCCGCCGGAATGAGAGTCGTTGCCTGTCGGGGAGACGTAGACCGAATCCCCCGGGACGGGTTGGGCTTCCTCGCCCAGGCACTCGACGCCGTTCCGGAAAGGAATGCCGATCTCGCCGCCAAAGAGGGGCGTTGCAGGGTCATATTTTCCATTGCAGCTGACCGCCAGCAGCAGGATCAAAAGCAGGGGAAGCGGATAACGCAATCTGGTCATTTTCGTCCTATCGGTTTTCGGCTTTTGCCATCACCTTTTTGAGCCGCTTCATTTGTGTATTGCTCATATCTGTCATGCGTTTTTCCAGCACCGCGATAAAGGCGGCCTGGCTTTCCGTATTGACCGCGACAGCTATTTTTTCGGCGTGTTGGGGAACGTCCTTGGGACGGCAGGTTTCAAGATGCTTCAGCAAATATGGAAATATCTCTGCGCCGTATTCGTCATTTTGGGATGCAACGATAGCCAGCGTTTTCACCGCGCCATCCACGGTGATCACGGAGCCTTTTTCCATTGCCCGCATGATCTCTTCACGGCGTGCGTAAATTTCTGCGGCCTTTAGCTCTGCAATTGTGGATAAGGCGATCATGCTCCCCCATACCAGGCGGTTATGCTTGCTTTTCAATAACTTCAGGAAGTCGTCTACATAAGCCGCGACCAGTTCTGGCTTGAGATAGCCGGTCTCGTATAACACTTTGATGCAATCGCTTTGGATGCGCCGATCTTTGTTCCACAGGTTTTCGGCGATCTCCTGGATGCCCGCCCGGTCGTTTGTTTTTGCCAGTTCCTTGGCGAGTTCCTGGTTGGGAACTTCGTCGCGCCGGTTTTGGAAGTGGGCAATTTTGTTCAAAGCAGACATTGGGGGCTCCTTTCCGCTTTGGGCAATTGCTCGTTGTTACCAAAATCAGCGTACATTAAAACAGCCTCCTGTGTCAAGCAGGGGGACACTAAAAGTATGTTGGGAATGGCATCTAAAGACCTCCGAGATTTCCGTGATCTGTCCAGGAATAAGCGTATCACTTCGCGGAGACTCTATTTTTTCCGCCATCAGCCCATAAAATCTCGGAGGTCTCACAGGCTCCCCTTTCAGGTTGCAGGATTCATCCCGCCGTCTGGCGCATGAGTTCCTGGATGGCTGTTTCGGTATACGAGTCAATCGGCAATCTCAA
>JAADGN010000047.1 GCA_013152325.1 Chloroflexota bacterium | reverse complement strand
ACAACTCACAACTCACGACTAACAACTGGCGACTAACGACTCACAACCAACAACTGCTCATTTATCCTTTTTCCCCCTCAGCACAATGCGGATGGGCGTGCCCAGGAAACCGTACTCCTCCCGGATGCGGTTCTCGAGGAAGCGCCGGTACGAGAAGTGCATCAGTTTCGGATCGTTGACGTAGACCAGGAAGGTCGGCGGGTTGGAGCGCACCTGAGTGGCGTAATAGATTTTTAGTTGCTTGCCCGAATGTGTTGGGGCCGGGTGGGCATCTTGCGCTTTGCGGAGTATCTGGTTCAGCTTCGAGGTCGTGATGCGCGCCAGCCGTTCCTCCTGCACTTGCAGCGCCAAAGGCAGGACGCGGTCAACGCGCTGGCCGGTTTTGGCCGAGATGAAGAGCAGCGGGACGTAGTCCATGAATTTGAGTTCTTGCAAAATGATGTGGGTGAAAACGTCCATCGTATACGAATCTTTCTCGATGGCGTCCCATTTGTTGACCAGCACGACCGTGCTTTTCCAGGCATCCAGAATAAAACCGGCGATGTGGGCATCTTGCGCGGTGATGCCGGTCGTGGCGTCGATCATCAGCAGCGCGACGTCGGCGCGTTCGATGGCCTTGAGCGAGCGCAAGACGCTGTATTTTTCCACGCCGGGGTCGATCCTGCCGCGGCGGCGGATACCGGCGGTGTCGATCAGCGTGACCGGAATTCCCTCGTAGACGATCTGTGTGTCGACGGCGTCCCGCGTTGTGCCGGGGATCGGGCTGACGATGGCGCGCTCCTCGCCGGTCAACTGGTTGAGCAGGCTGGATTTGCCCGCGTTGGGCTTCCCGACAATGGCGATTTTGATCGATTCGTCCTCTTCCTCCTCGACTTGGGGAAATGTCTTGACCAGTTCGTCCAGCAGGTCACCCGTGCTGGTTCCGTGTAGCGCCGAGATGGGGTGAGGGTCGCCCAGCCCCAGTTCATAGAATTCGCTGGCCGCGGCGCGGCGTGCGGGGCTTTCGCACTTGTTCACCACCAGAAAGATGGGCGGCCACAGGCTGCCATCTTCCAATTTCTTCTGGCTGCGACGCAAGATTTCGGCCACCTCGCGGTCAGGCGGGGTCACGCCGCTGCTGCCGTCCGTCAGGAACAGGATGGCGTCCGCCTCCTGGATGGCGATCTGCGCTTGCGTGCGGATCTCCTTGATGAAATCTGCCGAGCCGACCGAGAGCGGCGTCCTGCCGCCGTGCGAGGGATCGATCCCTCCCGTGTCGATCACGTCGAACAGGATGCCGTTCCATTCTGATTCGGCCAGGATGCGGTCGCGCGTGGTGCCGGGCGTTTCGTCCACGATGGCGAGACGTTCTCCGGCCAGGCGGTTGAAGAGCGTGCTTTTCCCCACGTTGGGGCGGCCCACCAGGGCCACGATCGGTTTGGGCATGGGTTTCCTTTTTGGTTCGCAGGCGATAGCCGCGCTGCAAGTGACTGTTATTTTATGGGGTTGGCGTCGTTGTTGACGTTCCGGCAGGGCTGAGGATCACCTCGACGGTCGCCGGCAGGATCGATTCGACCGTGATGTCCGAGACCAGGATCTCGACCGTGGGGGTCAGTTGATGCGTCCCGGCCTCGAGATCGGTCACGTCGACGACCACGCGCACGTCCTGGAGCGTGAGCATGTCCAGCAGGGGCAGCGGCCCGGAGAGGATCACGTCCACGGTTTGCGGGGAGACCTCCGCCGTCAGGCCCGGCGTCAGATTCTCGATCTCCAGCGGTTTGTTGGAGATGGTCAGACTGCTCACGATGGCTTCCACGCTGACTTGCACCAGCACGCTTTGTTCGCCTACCACCGAGACGCCTTCCGGCAGGTTCAGCGCCAGACGGGTGGAGATGTTGTCGCTGATGCCGTTGATGTCCAGTGGAGCGGTCTCGACCACACCCGGCAGGTTGTTTACCAATTGCGGGTTCGACGAGAACGCGGTCACTACCGGCGGGAAGACCGAGATGCTGGTCAGATGATACCCGCTGGCGACCTGCCCGTTGACGACGACCTTGACGGCCATGTCGCGATAGCCGCCTTGCTGGCTGATCCGGACTGTAAGCTGGACATTGTCCGGGCTGAGCGTGACGCCTGTGACAGGTTGGTTCTTCTCGTCCAGGGGCTCCAGGGAAAGGGATTGTTCCACGTCTTCGCGTGCGCCGCCCAAATTGATGAATGCTCGCACCCGTGCGACGCTGTTGACCAGAGACTCCGCCCCGGAGATGACGACCTGGGCCGGGTCCAGTATTGCCTCCCCTGCCTGGTAGCCGACGGCCGGTTCGCCCGAAAGGGTCAGGTCAACGGGCATGGTGCGCGTGATCAGCGACTCGAGTACCAGCGTCGCGGAAGCGGGCGTGGCGGATACGATGCGCACGGGCTGAACGCCGATTTGGATTTGAATGTCCACGTTGTGCGAGCCTGCGTCCAGCCCGGAGAGATCGAGAATGGCGTGTATGGCCTGCTCGTTGGCGGTCAACTGCTCCCAGACGGAGCGCGGCGCGCGCAGGGTCAGCTCGACCTGTTCCGGATACGTTCCGGTGATGATCAGCGTGGGGTCCTGCCCGACGATTTCGACCGGAATGGGCGCAGGGTAGGCGCGCACTTCGTCCGGATCGGAAGCGGTCACGGCTGCCAGCCAGACAGCGACGGCCATGACGAATGCCCACAGGAATGTGCGAAAGTTTTTGCCTAGCCAGCGAAACATGCGTGCTTACTCTTCCTTGCGTGTGAACAGGTACGGGAAAAAGCGTTCGATCGCGCTGACGCTGCGCGAAGCGCCGTTGGGACGGTAAAAAGCCATCAGGATGTTTTCCAGCCGCTCCGGGTCGAGACGGCGGATCATGCGTCCGCTGTGAGAGATGGAGATCGAACCGGTTTCCTCCGAGACGACCACCGCGACCGCGTCGCTGACTTCAGAGATGCCCAGCGCGGCGCGGTGGCGCAGTCCCATTTGCCGTTCGGGGGAACGCGTCAGGATTCCGCTGGCGGAGAGCGGCATGACGCAGGATGCGGCCACCACTCGCGAGTGGGCGATGATCACGGCCCCGTCGTGAAGCGGTGTGTTGGGGTAGAAGATTTGCAGCAGCAGTTCGGGCGTGACCAGGGACTGCATGAGGACGCCGGTTTCGACGTACTCGTCCAGGCTGTCCAGCCGCTGCAGGACGATCAACGCGCCGTGCTGTCGGGCGGAAAGCCGCGCCGCCGCGCTGACGACGGTCTGGATCGTCTCCTGCAGCTGCACGTCGGCGGATTTCCTGCTGGCCGGCAAAAAAGTGCCCGCCCGCCCGATGCGTTCCAGGGCGCGGCGGATCTCCGGGGCGAAGATCACCGGGATTGCCAGCAGCAGGGCTGGCAGGGTGGTGTTGACCAGCCACGAGAAGGCGGGCAAGTTCACCAGGCTGGTCAGCAGGACGATCAGCACCACCAGGAACAGGACGCCCCGCAGCAGCACCATGGCCTGCGTATCCCGCAGCATGTACAGCAGGGCGAAGAAGATCAACGTGACCAGGAGAATGTCGACGACACTCAGCCAGTTGAGACGCTGAAAAATGAAAATGAGATCGTTAAGTAGTTCGGTCACGGAATTGAGATATTATGACAGCAACCAGCGGCTGTCAGCCGCCGATTGCTGGTTACTGATCACTGACCAGCGGTTAGATTGGACGCAGGATGCGGTCCTGACGTAATTGCTTGAAGAACAGGATGCTGCCATTTGGCATGGATTCTTGCGCCGCGTCCTGCCAGGCTTGTACACCCAACGTTTGCGGGATACGGCGCTCGTAGCCCAGGTTTTTCCAGACGGTTTCGTGCGCAGCCAGGTTGGGAGGGAGGAATAACAAGGCGGCTTCACATTGCAGGTCTTTCGAGGCGCGTTCGATCTCCTCGACCAGTGTTTTTAATGCCCTCGCCAGCGGCACGTCTGGGGCCACGTACATGTCAGTGGTGCGGGACACCAGGTTTTCCACTTGCCATCCTGCCAGCCCGACCAGTTCGTTGTCCAGTTGGAGCAGCAGGAAGGCCTTCTCCCCGAAGGCGGCCATGACGTCCGAGGCCGTCATGGATTTTTTGCTGAGACGGGCGATCAGTTCGGCGATGGATTCCGAATCGCGCGGCCGCCCGCGCTGGACAGCGAAGTCGCCCGCGGCGGCTTTCTTCAGGATGACGGGGTTGGTGTCGCCGACCGGCGAAATTTTCTTCCAGGCAGCGGTGACCTGCTTCCAAAGCTCCTCGAACGAGCCGGTGTTGTGAATGACGACGTCCGCCGCGGCGACCTTGTCGTCCTGCGGGTTTTGCATCAGGGTGCGCTGGAGGGCCTCCTCGCGGCCCATGCCGCGCTTTTTCATCAGCCGGGCGGTCTGGACATCTTCCGGGGCATACGTAACCCAAATGCTGTCGCAGGCAGACGCCAAGTCTCCTTCGAGCAGCTTGATGGCCTCGATAACGATGATCGGCTGCCGGGCGCGCTTGATCAGCAGGTTGGTGGCTTGCCTGACGATGGGATGGACGATTTCCTCCAGGCGAGTCAACGCTTCGGGGTCGCTGAAGGCCAATTGGCCCAGTTTGGCGCGGTCGATCTGGCCCTCTTCGTCCAGGATCCACTGGCCGAAGGTGTCCACGACCGGCTGGTAGCCGGGCGCGCCGCGTGCGATGGCGCGGTGGGCCAGCGCGTCGGCGTCGATCCCGTACGCGCCCAGGTGTTCCAGCATTTTACGCACGACACTTTTGCCGGTAGCGATATTGCCTGTCAGACCGATGATGTATTTCCCTGGCCAGTTGCTCACGGTGAGACTCCAAAAAAAGATTGTGATTGCACGTCTATTTTACTGGCTTTTGTGAAAAACTCCAAACGAGTTTTGATTTCCCGGGCAGATGTGGGGCGGTTGACGGGGGGACGCCAAGCAGGTATGATGAAACTGCCTCAGGTCGGTTGGACGGTCGCGGCGCCGCGAAGGCGGCGCTGAGGAAAGTCCGCACTCCACAGGGCACGGCGCCGGGGAAATCCCGGGATGGAGCAATCTGTCGGATCGGGCCACAGAAACAGGTAGCCTTCGGGTGATAGTGAAAAGGTGGTGTAAGAGACCACCGGCGTCGGCAGCAATGTCGGCGGCCAGGCAACCCCCGCCGGGAGCAAGGCCAAGCAGAGACGATGGGCGGCCCGCCCTTTTGTCTCGGGTAGGCTGCACAGATAGATGACCGTCCAGGGGATGCTTGCATCCCCGGACAAAATGCGGCTTATAGACCGGCCTGGGGCACAGTTTTGATAAATGGCTGTCCGAAAATTATTTTGTAGCAATGGCTTCACGCAGCACCCTGTCAGGGTTGGCCGTTCGAAAGCAATTGCCCAGTCCTGACGGTCTGGATCGGGAAAGTCGCCGCTACGCATTTTTTCGAACAGGCTCTAAACCAAAGATCGGGGGCCCCCATGACCAAAATCCGGAAAGAAATTGCTCGTTTACGAGGAAAGATC
>JAADGN010000039.1 GCA_013152325.1 Chloroflexota bacterium | reverse complement strand
TTAATCCGCAGCAAGAAAGTTGCCATTGTTGGGTACGGTTCCCAGGGGCATGCCCACAGCCTTAATTTGCACGACAGCGGCGTAGACGTCCGGGTCGGCCTGCGGCCAGGCAGCAAGTCATGGGCCAAAGCCGAGGCCAACGGCCTGACCGTCAGCGCAATCGACGAGGCCGCCCGGTGGGCCGATACCATCATGCTCCTGGCCCCGGATACGGCGCAGCCCGCCATCTACAAGGAATATATCGCCCCCCATCTTGGCAAGGGAAAAACGCTCATGTTCGCACACGGCTTCAATATCCGCTACGGGACCATTACGCCCCCCGAAGACGTGGACGTCAGCATGGTCGCGCCAAAAGCGCCCGGTCACCGGGTGCGCGAACTGTACACCGAGGGCGGCGGGACCCCGGCGCTGCTGGCCGTCCACCAGGATGCCAGCGGGGAAGCCAAGGCCAACGCGCTTTCGTACGCCTATGCTTTGGGCGCTACGCGCGCCGGCGTGCTGGAAACGACCTTCTCCGAAGAGACCGAAACCGACTTGTTCGGAGAGCAGGCTGTCTTGTGCGGCGGCGTCAGCGGCCTCGTGAAGATGGCTTTCGAGACTCTCGTCGATGCCGGTTATCAACCCGAACTTGCATATTTCGAGTGTATGCACGAACTCAAACTGATCGTCGATCTGATGTACCGCGGCGGCCTGAATTACATGCGTTACTCGATTTCCGATACTGCTGAACATGGCGACTATCACGCCGGCCCCCAGCTTATCAATGAAGAGACCCGCAAAATCATGCAAAAACTGCTCCAAGACATCCAGGATGGCACCTATGCCAGGGGATGGATACAGGAAAATGAAGCCGGCCGGCCCTGGTTCAACGAGCAGCGGCGCAAAGAGCAGGGGCACCTGATCGAGAAAGTCGGCGCAGAGTTGCGTTCTATGATGCCATTCGTAGAACCCGTAACCATTAAAGCTGGAGAATAAACTATGCAGGATAACTATATTCGCTTTTTCGATACCACCCTGCGAGATGGCGAGCAGTCTCCCGGCGCTTCACTCACATCCAACGAAAAGCTGGAAATCGCCCGCGGTTTGGCTCGCCTGGGCGTGGACGTCATTGAAGCGGGATTCCCCGCCGCGTCCCCCGACGACCTGGAAGGCGTCCGCCGCATCGCCGTCGAAGTGGGCAACGCCTCGACGGGCCAGCCCCCCATCATTTGCGGGCTGGCGCGTGCCGTGAAATCGGATATCGACGCGGCCTGGGATGCGGTCCGTCACGCCTCCCGGCCGCGCATCCACACCTTTTTGGCCACTTCCTCCATCCACATGCGGCACAAACTGCGCATGGACCCCGAAGAGGTCGTCGAGCGCGTCCACGAGATGGTCTCCTATGCCCGTTCACTGTGTGACGATGTGGAATTCTCCCCCGAAGATGCCGGACGCAGCGAGCCCGAATTCCTCTACCTGGTGCTGGGCGAGGCCATCAAGGCCGGCGCGACCACCCTCAACATTCCGGACACGGTCGGATATACGACCCCGGATGAATTCGGAAAACTGATCGCCGGGATCATCGCCAACACACCCGGAATCGAAAATACGGTTGTTTCCGTCCATTGTCATGACGATCTGGGGATGGCAACTGCCAATACGCTGGCGGGGATCCAAGCCGGGGCGCGCCAGGTCGAAGTGACCGTCAACGGGATCGGCGAGCGGGCCGGAAATACCTCTTTGGAAGAGATCGCCATGGCCCTGTACACCCGTCGCAAGGTCTATGGCTGCGCCACCGGCATCGACACCACGCAGATCACCCGCATCAGCCGCACGGTTTCGAACTATACCGGCATGTCAGTGCAGCCGAACAAAGCCATTGTCGGGGCAAACGCTTTTGCCCACGAGGCGGGCATCCACCAGGACGGCATGCTTAAAAATGAAACCACCTACGAGATCATGCGCCCCGAAACCGTTGGACTCAATCGCTCCCGTCTGGTGCTGGGAAAACACTCGGGCCGGCACGCGTTGAAAGTCCGTCTGGCCGAGTTGGGTTACGACCTGGGAAAAGACGACCTGGCCTACACCTTCCAGCGTTTCAAAGAGTTGGCGGACAAAAAGAAAACCATTACCGATGCAGACCTGGAAGCATTGATCGAAGACCAGATGTACCAGGCTCATGAAATCTACCGCCTGGACGGTCTTCAGGTCGCCTGCGGGACGATTGGCCTGCCCACCGCCACCGTCCGTCTGCTCGGCCCCGACGACGACCTGCTGGTGCAGGCGTCCATTGGCACAGGCCCCGTCGATGCGGTCTACAAAGCCATCGACGCCATCGTCGGCGTGCCCAATACGTTGCTGGAATTTCACGTCCATGCCGTCACGGAGGGCATCGATGCGATTGGCGAGGTCACCGTACGCCTACAGCCCGAGAACGGCAGCAGCCCTCAGCGCACATCCCCGCAAAGCGGACAAGCCCACGCGCGCACGTATGGCGGTTACGGCGCCGATACCGACATCATCGTGGCCGGCGAAGCTTATCTGGCCGCCCTGAACAAACTGTTGGTTGCCAGCGGGCGCTTTGGGCTTGCCGAAACCCCCACCGAGATTGCAGGATAACTTCACCTATCAACTTTAAGGAGAATACGATGACCAACCAGACCGACAAACATGCGCAACAACCCGTCGATGAGCCGGTTCACGAAGAAGGCCGCATCGAAACTTTCCCCGAAACAAGAACCATACCGGCCCATTGGGACGTATCGGGTTTAATGGCCTCCAAGCCAGCGCCGAAAACCGAAGAAGTTCACGCGCCCGGCAAGATCGAGACCTTTCCCGAAACAAGAACCATACCCGCACGCTGGGATCTGTCGGAACTGTACAAATAGTATCCAGCCATGCCACAACCGAAAACATTACTGCAAAAAGTTTGGGACGTTCACGTCGTCGCCAAAGACCAGGCTTCGCCCTCGATCCTGTACATCGACCTGCATCTGGTGCACGAAGTTACCTCCCCCCAAGCGTTCAGCGGACTGCGCCAGAAAGGGCTGCGTGTCCGTCGCCCGGATCGTACCGTGGCGACGATGGACCATTCCACGCCCACGCTGTCCCTCTCCCTGGCCCTGGCAGACGACATGGCCGTCCGGCAGTTGCGGCAATTCGAGAGCAACTGCTCGGATTTTGGCATCCCGCTCTACGACCTGGAGCACCCGGAACGCGGGATCGTGCACGTCATCGGGCCGGAGCTGGGTCTTACGCAGCCCGGCATGACCATCGTCTGCGGCGACAGCCATACATCCACGCATGGCGCGTTCGGCGCGCTGGCCTTTGGCATCGGCACCAGCGAAGTGGAACATGTGCTCGCCACGCAAAGTTTGCTGCAATACCGCCCCAAAACGTACCTGGTCAACTTCGACGGGCAGCTTCAGCCGGGAGTCGCCGCCAAAGACATGATCCTGGCCCTGATCGCGAAGATCGGCATTGGCGGCGGCACGGGCCACGTTTTCGAATTCGCCGGTTCGGCGGTGCGCGCCCTCGACATGGAAGGCCGCATGACCTTGTGCAACATGTCCATCGAGGCCGGCGCACGCGCCGGAATGATCGCCCCCGATGATGCAACCTTCGAATATCTGGCCGGACGTCAATTTGCCCCTCGCGGCGCAGCCTGGGATGCCGCCCTGGATCGCTGGCGCAGCCTTCCTTCGGATGCGGGCGCCGTTTACGACAAATCTGTGACGATAGACGCCTCCAAACTGGAGCCGATGGTCACCTATGGCACCAACCCCAGCATGGGCGCGCCCATCAGCCAGCCTGTCCCGGATCCGGAACAGGAAGCCGACCCCGCAAAACGCGCCGCCCTTGAAAAAGCCCTGCGCTACATGGATTTGCAGCCCGGTCGCCCGCTGACCGGCCATCCCGTGGACGTGGTCTTTATCGGCAGTTGTACGAACTCACGCCTGAGCGACCTGCGCCTGGCAGCTTCGTTGCTAAAAGGCCGCAAGGTGGCCGACGGCGTGCGCCTGCTGGTCGTCCCCGGCTCGGAGAATATCCGCCGGCAAGCCGAAGCCGAAGGCATCGACAAGATCGTCCGGGATGCGGGCGGCGAATGGCGTTATGCCGGATGCAGCATGTGCATCGCGATGAACGGAGACCAGTTGCAGCCCGGGCAATACGCCGTCAGCACCAGCAATCGCAACTTTGAAGGCCGCCAGGGCAAAGGCGGACGCACCTTCCTGGCCAGTCCGCTCACCGCGGCTGCCAGCGCGATCACCGGCAAAGTCACCGACCCCAGGACATTCATGAGCTAAGCAATGAAAAAATTCCAGATTCTCACGTCCCGACTCATCCCACTGCCCCACAACGATGTCGATACCGACCAGATCATTCCGGCCCGCTACCTTAAAGTGATCGACAAATCCGGATTGGAGGAAGGACTGTTCGCCGGCTGGCGCTACCTGCCGGATGGAAGCCCAAAACCCGACTTTCCACTTAACCAACCCCAATTCCAAGGCGCACAGATCCTGTTGGCCGGAGACAACTTCGGGTGCGGTTCGTCCCGTGAACATGCCCCCTGGGCGCTGGTCGGGTGGGGCATCCGGGCCATCATCAGCACGTCCTTTGCGGATATTTTCCGGAACAATTCCCTGAAAAACGGCCTGCTCCCGATCATCGTGGACGAGGAAACCCACCAACAGTTATTCGCAATGGTTGCCGACGACCCCTCGACGCGGGTAACCGTTGACCTGGATGCCCAAACAGTGAAGCTGCCCAACGGTCGGGAGGCCGCATTTCCGATAGACGAGTTCAGCAAAGTCTGTTTGCTGGAAGGGCTCGACCAGCTCGGGTACCTGCTCAAGAACGAAGAGAAAATCGCCGCTTTCGAGCAGGCGATGGAGAAGTGATTTCTATGACGACGCCAAAGGAACACAAAAGGAAGGCCTTCTGGGCGACGAGCGCTTATTGCCAGGCAATTCTCGTCGCCCAGGGTATTGGAACCCCTGTCACTGCCCTGTAATTGCAAATTTGCATTTTCTTTTTATGAGAGGAGTTCCACATGTCAAGCGTTTTTATCTACGACACTACCTTGCGAGACGGCACCCAAAGCGAAGGCATTTCGCTTTCGGTCAACGACAAACTGAAGATCACCCGCCGCCTGGACGATTTCGGGGTGCACTATGTTGAGGGCGGTTGGCCGGGGTCCAACCCCAAGGATGCCGAATATTTCCGTCGGGTGCGATCCCTGGATTTACGGAACGCCAAAGTTGCGGCCTTTGGGTCCACGCGCAGGAAAAACAGCCGTCCCGAAAACGATCCCAACCTGCGGGCGCTCGTGGATGCGGAAACGCCGGTTGTCACCATTGTCGGAAAAAGTTGGGATCTGCACGTCGCCGACGTGCTGGAAACCACCCCCGAAGAAAACCTGGCCATGATCCAGGAAAGCGTCGCCTACATCAAAAGTTTGGGGAAAGAAGTCGTCTACGATGCGGAACACTTCTTTGACGGGTACAAAGCCAATCCCGAATACGCGCTCGAGACCGTCCAGGCTGCCGCGAGCGGAGGGGCCGACGTTATCGTCTTGTGCGAAACCAACGGCGGAGCGCTCCCCTGGGAGGTGGAAGAGATCGTCAGGCAGGTAGGGGAACGAATCCGGGTTCCGTTGGGCGTCCACACCCATGATGATGGCGGCAACGGCGTCGCCAACACACTGGCCGCCGTACGAGCTGGCGCCGTGCACGTTCAAGGCACGATCAACGGTTACGGAGAACGGGTCGGCAACGCGAACTTGTGTACGATCATCCCCAACCTGCAGCTCAAAATGGGACTGTCCTGCGTCACCCGCGAAAATTTGGCTGCGCTGTCGGACCTTTCCCATTTCGTGGCCGAGATCGCCAACCAGCCGCCCAACCCCTACCTGCCCTTTGTTGGCAAGAAGGCTTTTGCCCACAAAGGCGGGATCCACGTCGCCGCGGTGTTGAAGAATGAAGACTCCTACCAGCACATAGACCCCGCGCTGGTGGGCAACAAACGCAGGACGTTGGTGTCGGAACTTTCCGGGCGCGGCAACGTGATCGACAAAGCCCGTGAATTTGGGTTGGACGTCAACAGCGAACAAGCTCGAGACGTCGTGATACAGATCAAAGAGCTGGAAGCGCAGGGCTTTACTTTCGAGGGCGCCGAAGCCTCCGCGAACTTGTTGATGAAGCGCATGAAATCGGATTACTCGCCCCCCTTCGAATTGATCGATTTCACCGTGGTCGTCGAACATCGACGCGGGCTGGGCGTCTTTGCCGAAGCAACGGTCAAGGTGCGCGTCAACGGAAAGGTTGTGCATACCGCCGCCGAGGGCAATGGCCCCGTCAACGCGCTGGATGCCGCTCTGCGAAAAGCCCTGCTCGACGCCTACCCTCGTCTGGCTGATCTTCGCCTGGACGATTACAAGGTTCGCATCCTGGACAGCGAAAGCGGCACAGCCGCCAATGTGAGGGTGTTGATCGACACGAAAAACGGCAACTCGCGCTGGAGCACGGTTGGCGCCAGCACGAATATCATTGAAGCCAGCTGGCGCGCGCTGGCCGACAGCATTGAGTATGCCCTACAGAAATAATCTTTTTTCTTTAGGCAGGAGAGTTTTATGAAAGCCATGATCACCCTGCTTCCCGGCGACGGCATCGGCCCGGAAGTCGTGGATGCAGCCCAAGCGATGCTAGAGGCCGTCGCCGAACGATTTGGACACACCTTTAAAATGGAAGCGCACCCCATTGGGGGCGCCGCCATCGATCTGACCGGGAATCCCCTCCCCGAGGAGACCTTGAACGCCTGCCGCGAGGCGGATGCCGTCATCCTGGGCGCGGTGGGAGGCCCAAAATGGGACGACCCGACCGCCGCTGTCCGTCCCGAACAGGGATTACTGGGATTGCGCAAGGGATTGGGATTGTTCGCCAACCTGCGTCCCGTGCAGCCGCATCCCACCCTGCTCAATGCCTCCCCCTTGCGCCCTGAGCGTCTGGAAAATGTCAATTTGCTCGTTGTGCGCGAGTTGACCGGCGGCATTTATTTTGGGGAGCCGCGTTTTCGCCGCACCGTGAATGGCGAGGAACAAGCCGTTGACACGATGGCTTACACGGAAAGCGAAGTGCGGCGGGTTGCGCGGTTGGCTTTTCAGTTGGCAGGCAAACGGCAGGGAAAAGTCACCTCGGTCGACAAGGCCAACGTCCTGGAATCGTCACGTCTCTGGCGGCAGACTGTGACGCAGGTGGCGGAAGAATACCCCGATATTGCACTGGAGCACTTGCTGGTGGATGCCGCCGCCATGCACTTGCTTACGCGCCCCGGAACTTTCGACGTGATGGTCACGGCCAACCTGTTCGGCGATATCCTGACGGATGAAGCCTCGGTGTTGACCGGCTCGATGGGCAACCTTCCCTCAGCTTCGTTAGGCGAGGGTACCAACCGCTTTGGCAAACCGCGCGGCCTGTACGAGCCCATCCACGGATCGGCCCCTGACATTGCCGGGAAAGGCATTGCGAACCCCATCGGCACGATCCTTTCCACGGCCATGATGCTGCGGCACTCTCTGGGATTGGACGATGAAGCAACCGCGGTCGAAGCCGCCGTCGATGCTGTCCTAAACGCCGGTCATCGTACCGCGGACATCGCCCGTCCGGGCGAGTCGCCGCTGAACACCCGCGAAATGACGGAAAAACTCATCGAACGGCTTTCCTGAAACGATCACCTTTTGAGACACTGGAGAAGACAATGACAATGAAATCCGATTTTATCTGGATGGACGGCGAACTCGTTCCCTACGATCAGGCCACCGTCCACGTTCTAACGCCTACATTGCATTACGGTTTAGGCATCTTTGAAGGGATTCGCGCTTATGCCACCCCGAAAGGCACGGCCGTGTTTCGCCTGAAGGAACATCTAGAGCGTTTTTTGAATTCGGCGCACATCTTTGGGATTCGCGACTTTCCCTATTCGGTCGAAGATTTGCGTCAAGCGGTCCACGAAACCATCCGGCGGAACAAGTTCCAGGCGTGTTATATACGCCCCCTCATGTACATGGAAGGCTCTTTGGGGCTGAACCTGGACGCTTCCCGTCCCCGGGTCAGCATTGCCACCTGGGAATGGGGCGCATATCTCGGCGAAGAAGCGCTGGAAAAGGGCGTCCACATGACGGTGTCATCGTTCACGCGCCAACACATCAACGTCAGCATGACAAAAGCCAAGCTGGCGGGCAATTATGTCAATTCGGTCCTGGCCAAAACGCTGGCGGTGCGTTCCGGGTACGATGAAGCGATCATGCTCGATCCGGAAGGGTATGTCGCCGAGTGCACCGGCGAAAACCTGTTCTTCGTGCGCGATGACGTCATCTACACCCCCCATCGGGCAACGATCTTGGAAGGCATCACCCGGGATGCCGTCATCACCCTGGCCCGCGACCTGGGTTACCGGGTCGTGGAGGAACCCATTTCCCGGGACCAGCTCTACATTGCCGACGAGGTCTTCGTCTGCGGGACGGCCGCCGAAATCACCCCGGTGAGCATGATCGATCATCGCCAAATCGGCGCCGGGAAACGCGGCCCGGTGGCGGAAATCCTGCAAAAAACCTTCTTCCAGACGGTGAAAGGCGACGGCAAGCGCTCGTCCGAATGGCTGGATTACGTATAACAGCCGGGTTACAGGGGAAGCAAAAAGGCTCCAGAATTGTCTGGAGCCTTCGTCTGTCGGGGCGGGGTGATGAGCCCGAGTTCTAATTCCCATTCCCTGTACCGAACGCATTTTATCACATCCGCATTGACAAACATCCCGCCTTCCGCTAATCTTGAGACATGGACGAACTCACCCCCGCGCAAACCGACGTCGTCGCAGCCCCGCTCGAAGCAAAGATCTTCCTGTCCGGCCCGGCCGGCTGCGGCAAGACCACCGTCGGCGTGGCGCGGATGCTGGGGCTGCTCGAGGCCGGCGTGCCCGGCGCGTCGCTGCTCGTCCTGACGCCGCAGCGCACCCTCCAGGAGCCCTACCAGAACGCCCTGCGCAGCCCCGAGGTCGGCGCGGGCGGACAGGTCACGCTGGCGACCGTCGGCGGCCTCGCCCGTCGCACGGTGGATCTCTTTTGGCCGCTGGCTGCCGAAGCGGCCGGCTTCGCCAATCCAGACCAGCCGCCCGTCTTCCTGACCCTCGAAACGGCGCAGTATTACATGGCGCACATCGTCCGCCCGCTGCTCGAAGAGGGCTACTTCGAATCGCTGACCATCAACCGCAACCGCCTCTACGCCCAGATCATCGACAATCTCAACAAGGCCGCCGCGGTCGGTTTCCCGCACACCGAAATCGGCGCGCGGCTGGATGCGGCCTGGCTTGGCGACCCGTCCCAGCGCCGCGTCTACGCTGACGCCCAGGACTGCGCCAACCGCTTCCGCGACTACTGCCTGGAACACAACCTGCTCGACTTCTCGCTGCAGCTCGAAATCTTCCGGGATCATCTCTGGCCCGACCCGCTCGTGCGCGGCCACCTGACGCAGCGCTACCGCCACCTGATCTACGACAACCTCGAGGAGGACATCCCCCTCGCCCACGACCTGATCGCCGACTGGCTGCCGGATTTCGACTCGGCGCTGCTCATCTTCGACGAGGGAGGCGGTTACCGCCGCTTCCTCGGCGCGGACCCGGAAACGGGCCGCCGTTTAAGCGACCTCTGCCCCTCCCGGGCCGTGCTCGCCGAGTCGTTCGTCGTCTCGGAGGAGGTCGAGCGACTGGCGAGGTCTTTGGAAAACGTCATTATCCCCGCGGCCTCCCCCTCCCCCCTGAAGGGAGAGGGAACGGGGGCGAGCGTCCTGAAATTCTCCAACGCCCGCTTCTACCCCGAAGTGCTCGACTGGGTCACGGACGAGATCGCCGCGCTGATGGACGGGGGTCTGCCGGCCTCCGAGATCGTCGTCCTGGCCCCCTACCTTTCGGACGCGCTGCGCTTCTCGCTGATGAACCGCCTCGAAGCGCGCCGCATCCCGGCCCGCTCACACCGGCCCTCGCGCTCGCTGCGCGACGAACCCGCCGCGCAAGCCCTGCTGACGCTGGCCGAGATCGCCCATCCCGACTGGGGCTTGCGGCCAACCTCCTTCGACGCGGCCTACGCCTTCATGCTGGCCCTCGAGAGCGACCTGGTGCGCGCCCAACTGCTGGCCGAGATCGTCTACCGCCAGCGGGACCTGAATCTCTCGTCGTTCGAGCGCATCAAGCCCGACGTGCAGGAGCGCATCACCTTCGTGCTCGGCTCCCGCTACACGCAGCTCCGTGACTGGCTGCTGGCCTGCCGCGAGCGCGAGCCCATGCCGCTCGACCACTTCCTGCGCCGCCTGTTTGGCGAAGTCCTGTCGCAGCCCGGATTTGGCTTTCACCGCAACTTCGACGCCGCCCGCGTGGCCGCCAGCCTGATCGAGTCGGCGCAGAAGTTCCGGCGGGTGATGGAGCCCGCCAATTTCGCTTCGCAGGAGGGCGAACCCCTTGCGAGCCTGGGCAGAGAATACATCGCCATGCTGCAAGAGGGCGTCATCGCGGCGCAATATCTCGAATCCTGGCGGGACCAGCCGGAAGAGGCCGTGCTGATCGCCCCGGCCTACACCTTCCTGATGCAAAACCGGCCGGTGACGGCGCAGTTCTGGCTCAATCCCGGCTCCGAGGGCTGGACGGAGCGCCTCTTCCAGCCCCTGACGCAGCCCTACGTGTTATCGCGCCACTGGCCGAAAGACGGACTCTGGACGGACGCCGACGAAGTGGCCGCCGCGCGGGGAACGCTCGCCCGCCTGCTGACCGGTCTGCTGCGCCGCTGCCGGGAACGTCTCTACCTGGGCATCTCCGACCTGGGCGAGAGCGGCTTCGAACAGCGCGGCGTGCTGCTGAAGGCGTTCCAGCGGGTGTTGCAGGAGGCCAACCGCCAGGGATGACCGCCAAGACGCGAAGAACGCGAAGGGAAAGAAAAGCAAGTCTTGCGAGGTGCCAACCGCCAAGACGCAAAGAACACAAAGGAAAAGAAAAGGGGCCTGGAATGGACAAACAAATTGAATCCGTTGCCGCAGACATCGTGGATGCCGCCATAAAGGTTCATCGCGCGCTCGGGCCGGGACTTCTGGAATCGGCTTATCAAAAATGCCTGGCGTACGAACTGCGCAAACGAGGCCGCAAAGTCCGAACCGAAGTCCTCGTGCCCATCATGTATGATGGGCAAAGAATTGACGCCGGCTATCGGCTGGACATGTTTGTTGACGACCTGGTTATCATTGAAAACAAAACCGTTGAGCGAATTGCCCCCATCCACTTGGCGCAATTGCTCACATATCTGAAATTGAAAGACTGTCAACTTGGCTTCCTCCTGAATTGGAACGTCACACTGATGAAACGCGGCATCAAACGCGTCGCCAACAGCCTGCCGGAATCCAGAGACAAAAACACAAACCCTTTGCGTCCTTAGCGCCCTTCGCAGTTCGTCTATGGCGAATATCCCCTGTTACCCCTCCCACCTGACAGGCCGCATGGATGAGACACAGTATTCGAGACTGCTTCGACAAAACACACCTTTGCGTCCTTAGCGTTCTTCGCGGTTTACCCATGGCAAATTTCACCTTCCGCCCCTCCCGACTGGAACTTCACATTGACGAAACATGACGTCAAACGAGTAACCAACAGCCTGCCAGAATCCAGAGATAAAAGCACAAACCCTTTGCGCCCTTAGCGCTCTTCGCGGTTCACCCATGACGAATATCACCTTCCGCCCCTCCCAAACCGAAATCCTCGCCTACACCGGCGGCACGCTCGGCATCTCCGCCGTGCCCGGCGCGGGCAAGACCTTCACCCTCTCCGCGCTGGCCGCCGAGATCATCTCGCGCGGCGACCTCGACCCCGAGCAGGAAGTGCTGGTCGTCACGCTGGTCAACTCCGCGGTGGACAACTTCTCCGCCCGCATCGGCGAGTTCATCGCAGAGCGCGGCCTGCTGCCGCGCGTCGGCTACCGCGTGCGCACGCTGCACGGACTGGCGCACGACATCGTCCGCGAGAAACCGGGCATGGTCGGGCTGGAAGACCGCTTCCAGATCATCGACGAGCGCGAGGCCGGCTTCATCCGCCGCGAGGCTGTCAGCGCCTGGCTGGCCGCCCACCCCCACGACCTCGACGACTTCCTCGACCCCTCGCTCGACGACTCCAAACGGGATTGGGTGCGCCGCCAGCAACTGCCCAAACTGCTCGAAGGGCTGGCGCTGGCCTTCGTCCGCTCGTCCAAAGACCGCCGCCTGACGCCGGACGCCCTGCGCGCCCACCTCGACCGTCAACCCGCGCCGCTGCCGCTGGCCGAGATGGGCTGGCAAATCTACGCTGACTACCAGCGCGCCCTGGCCTACCGCGGCGCGGTCGATTTCGACGACCTGATCCGCCTCGCCCTCGACCTGCTCGAACGCGACCAGGAATTTCTCGAGCGCCTGCGCTACCGCTGGCCTTACGTCCTCGAAGACGAAGCCCAGGACTCCAGCAAACTCCAGGAGGATATCCTGCGCCTGCTGGCCGGCGAGAAAGGCAACTGGGTGCGCGTCGGCGATCCCAACCAGGCCATCTTCGAAACCTTCACCACCGCCGACCCGCGCTACCTGCGCGACTTCATCGCCCGCGAAGCCGACTTCCCGCGCGAGCTGCCCGAATCGGGACGCTCCCAGCCCGGCATCATCGCGCTGGCAAACCGTCTCATCGATTGGGTGATGGAGGAACATCCGGACGCGGAGGCCCGAGGGGCGCTCGCGCCGCCCCATATCCGCCCGGCCCCCGAGGGCGACCCCCAGCCGAATCCGCCCGACGACCCGGCCGGCATCCGTTTGATCGGCAGCAAATTCAGCCCCGAAGCGGAGCTGCAGGCCGTGGCCGATTCCCTGTCGCGCTGGCTGCCCGACCACCCCGATCAGACCGTCGCCGTGCTGGTGCCTCGCAACACACGCGGCATGGAGATCATCGAAGCGCTCAAGGAACGCGGCCTCGATTACGTCGAGTTCCTTTCCAGCACCACCTCCACGCGCGCCGCGGCGGGCGCGCTGGGCAACCTGGTCAACTACCTGGCCGACCCGCAATCGCCGACCAAACTGGCCACCGCCTACAAAGTCTGGCGGCGGGACTGGCGCGAGGGCGAAGACGAGCAAAAATCGCGTTACGGCCGCGTAAGCAAGTTGCTGCGCAAATGCCGCCGGGTGGAGGATTTCGTCTCCCCGCAGGACCCGGCCCGCGACTGGCTGTCCGGCCTGCGGGAGTCCGAGTCCGAGCAGATTCTGCTGGAGCTGGAATCCTTTCGCGAGGTGGTGAAACGCTGGCAGGGTACGACGCTGCTCCCGATTGACCAAATGGTTTTGACCTTGGCGCAAGACCTGTTCACCGATGCCGCCGATCTGGCGCTGGCGCACAAACTGGCGCTGCTGCTGCGCCAGGTCAGCGAGGCGCACCGCGACTGGCGGCTGCCCGACCTGACCGGCGAACTGGCCGTCATCGCCAGGAACGAGCGCCGCTTCATCGGCTTTTCGTCGGACGATGCGGGTTTCAAGCCGGAGAATTATCGCGGCAAGGTGGTGGTGACGACCATGCACAAGGCCAAGGGGCTGGAATGGGACCGGGTGTATTTGATGTCGGTCAACAACTACAGTTTCCCGTCCGGGCAGCCCAACGACAGCTACATCTCGGAGAAATGGTTCGTGCGCGATGGCCTGAACCTGGAGGCCGAGGCGCTGGCGCAACTGGAGGCAGCCACGCAGCGCGGCGAGTACGAGTGGTACGCGGAGGGCCAGGCCACGTTAGCGGCGCGCCTGGACTACGTCAAGGAGCGCCTGCGGTTGTTCTACGTCGGCCTCACGCGCGCCAGGCGCGAGATCGTGGTGACGTGGAACACCGGCCGCCGCGGCGACGCCACGCAGGCGCTGCCCTTCGCGGCGCTGCAGGGCTGGTGGGATGGGAGAGAATGATTTTGCGTGATGTCCCAGGGTCTCCCGCCCCGCAACTCGCGCGATGTTCCTGGGTCTCCTGACCCAGGAACGTAGCCGACCGAAGGTCTCAACAGCGCAGGCCTCCACGCTCCACAAGTGCTTCGCGAAGACCTTGTGCCATCCAAGACCTGCGGCCGCATCTGGGCGCAGGTCAGGAGACCTAGCGCCATCCCGCGTACCGATGTTGCCGGGTCTCCTGACTTGATGTCCCAGGGTCTCCCGACCCAGGGACGAACCTGACCGAAGGTCTCAAACAGCGCAGGTCGGGAGACCTTCCCCCTGCTTCGCGAAGACCTTGCGCTGTCTCAACCTATCCATGGAAAGTTACCGCATTGTCGAAGGAATAGGGCTATATTTCATTACCTTCACCATCGTAGAGTGGCTGCCTGTTTTCGTCGACGATGCCTCGTGTAAAATCATCACGGACAGTCTCAACTTCAGCATCGACAACAAGCACCTGCGCGTCAACGCTTACGTCATCATGCCAAACCACTTCCATGCCATCGTATTCGACGCCGAGTTCGACGCCGAACGTCTCAAGCACACATTGGACGACATCCGGAAATTCACAGGACGGCGTCTGGCAGACTACTGCGTCCAACACAAGTCTCCCATCTTCACTGAAGCGTTCCGCAAACACGCCGGAAAAGATCGCAAGCGACGCTTCTGGCAGCCCACGCAACATCCCGAAGGGATATTCACAGAGAAATTCTGGGCACAAAAGATGAATTATATTCACTGGAATCCCGTCCGAAAAGGATTGGTACGCAGGCCAGAAGACTGGCGCTTCTCGTCAGCAGCCTTCTGGCTTACGGACGAAGAGGTTGACGTGAGGCTATCAGCCGCAGACTGGTAGTTTGGAGACCTGCGGTCACTCCTGGGCGCAGGTCAAGAGACCTAGCGCCATCCCGATAATTTTGCGTGATGTCCCTGGGTCTCCTGACCCAGGGACGTAGCCGACCGAAGGTCTCAACGGCGCAGGTCAGGAGACCTTGCGCCATCCTGATTTCGTGTGATGTTTCTGGGTCCCGATGTTGTCGGGGCTCTTGACCCGCAGGTCTGCTGGTGGGATGGGAGAGAATGATTTTGCGTGATGTCCCAGGGTCTCCCGACCCAGGGACACACCCGACCGAAGGTCTCAACGCTCCACAAGTGCTTCGCGAAGACCTTGCGCCATCCAAACACATATTTCAAAAGGAGAACAAAAATGAGCAAAACCATCTTCATGATCCACGGCATGTGGGGCACGGCAGCCTTCTGGGATACTTACAAAACTTTCTTCGAGGCCAGAGGCTACCGCGTCGTCACGCCCACGCTGCGCTACCATGACAGCACCCGCAGGGATGACCCAGATCCGCGCCTGGGCGTGACCAGACTGCTCGACTACGCCGCCGACCTGGAAGCCGAAATCCGCGCCCTGGATGAAGCCCCCATCATCATGGGGCACTCGATGGGCGGCCTGCTGACCCAAATTTTGGGCGGCCGCGGGCTGGGCAAAGCGCTGGTCGCGTTGACGCCCGCCGCGCCGGTTGGGGTCTTTCCCATCACGCCCTCGGTGCTGCGAAGTTTCTTCAGCATCCTGACCACCTGGGGCTTCTGGAGAAAACCCATGCGCCAGACGTTCAACGAGGCCGCCTATTCGATGCTCAACCTGCTGCCGCCCGAAGAGCAAAAGGCGGTCTACGAGACCTTCGTCCACGAATCTGGGCGGGCGATTGCCGCGGTCGGCTTGTGGATGATGGGCGGCGGCTTGGACGGGCGTGTGGACGCTTCCAAAGTTACCGCGCCGATGCTGGTCGTCGGCGGCGGGCAGGATCACATCACGCCGGTCTGGGTCGTGCGGCGGGTGGCAAGAAAATATCCCACCGCCACATACAAGGAATTCCCCAACCACGCACACTGGATCGTCTCCGAACCGGGTTGGGAAGAGGTCGCGGAGTATGTCGCGGAGTGGTTGAAAAATACCGGACACGGATAGCATGGATTCCGGAACGCTGTGACGGGCGTCAAGCCCCCATCACAGCATTCTGCTCTTATTCCATGCCGGATTTCCGTGATAGAATAAGGGCGGAATTTCCGATTTTCCGACATCCGGGAGAATAAAATGGGTACGACCACGCTCCAAATCCGAAAAAAGGGGACGATCACCCTCCCCGCCGATTTACGCCGCAAATATCATCTCGATGAAGGCGAAGTTCTGACATTGATCGACTTGGATAACGGTGTCTTTTTGCTCTCGCCGCGCCGGTCACGTGTAGACCAAATCGCGGATAAAATCGCCGGCGAACTAGAAGAACGCGGTGAAACGCTTGAATCGATGTTGACGACCTTGCGCGAAGTACGCGCAGACTATGCCGCGAAAAAGCCCTGAAATCTTCCTCGATACCAGCGTCATCATCGCGGCCTTGTTCTCGGCAACCGGCGGGGCGAGGATGTTGTTCCGTCTCGGCGAGGCAGGCGTGGTGACGCTGGTCGTCGGGAAGATCGTGCTGCAAGAAACAGACGATGTTTTGCTGCGCAAAGCGCCAGAACTGCGCGCATTACTAGCCCAGCTGTTGGATGCTGCGCAAGTAAAGATAGGGGATGATCCACAAGAAGACCATCTCGACAAGGCTGCTGCGCTCATGGCCTATGCGCCGGACGCGCAGGTTTTGGCCGAAGCATTGCAAGCCGCGCCGGATTGGTTCACATCCCATGACCGCGAGCATTTTCTGGACAACCCGGATTTGGCAGAACTCCCCTTCCAGATCGGCTCTCCGGGCGACGCGCTGGCGTGGATCAGAACACAACTTGAGACCTGAAACTCATGGCAACACTCCCCACCCCCTTTACCTTCTCGCAGTCCTCCCTGCAAGACTA
This sequence comes from Chloroflexota bacterium, assembly GCA_013152325.1. Lineage (GTDB taxonomy): Bacteria > Chloroflexota > Anaerolineae > Anaerolineales > Villigracilaceae > Desulfolinea. The sequence continues at coordinate 23,906 of JAADGN010000039.1, read as the reverse complement.
CAGCGACTGTCCGCGCCGCTTCCAGCTGCGCTACATTGACCACCTGGCCTGGCCCGCCGTCGGGAGCGAACCGACGCAGGAATACGAACGCCATCAGGAGGAGGGGCTGCTCTTCCACCGTCTGGTGCAGCAGCACCTGATCGGTCTGCCCATTGAAAAACTGGCGCGGTTGGCAAATACGCCCAATCTCAACCGCTGGTGGGATCACTATGAGAAAGACTTCGGAAGTTTCGAAAACTTCCGAAGTCTGGACCTGTACCCCGAATACACACTGTCCGCGCCGCTGGGGGAACACCGCCTGGTCGCAAAATACGACTTGCTCGCGGTCAAGCCCGGCGAACAAGCGTTAATCTACGACTGGAAGACCTACCGCAAACGTCCACGCGACGAGTGGCTGGCTACCCGCTGGCAAACGCGTCTCTACCGGGCGCTGTTGACCCAGGCCGGAGACCATTTAAATGGTAGCAATTCCATCGTCCCGGAGCGAATCGAGATGATCTACTGGTTCGCGAATTTTCCCAACGAACCGGCGTGTTTCCCCTACAACGCGGCGCAATTCAAACGCGACTGGGATTCCGTCACCAAGATCGTGGACGAAATCTCGTCCGCCAGCGAGTTCCCGCTGACAGATGACGAGCACAAATGCCGCTTTTGCACCTATCGCTCCTACTGCGACCGGGGCGTCAAAGCCGGAGACTGGGACGAGGCCGAGGTCGAGAGGGAAGACGAAGGGAACTTCGAGATCAACTTCGAACAGATCGGGGAGATAGCGTTTTGATCTGAACCGCGCCATGCGGAAAGCACACAGTTGAATTAACCGCGAAGGCGCGAAGCCCGCCAAGAAAAAAAAGGGGGACAGACGTCCCGCGATATCGCAGGGACTCCCGACCCACAACATCACCGACCGCAGGCTCCATAAAAAACAGCCCGCGGTCACGTCCGGGCGCAGGGCGGGAGAATTAACCGCGAAGGCGCGAAGTTCGCCAAGAAAAAAAGGGAGATGGCGGTATAGAATCTGTTGCCGCGCTCGCGGTCATTTATTTCCCGCGTATACCCCCAAATGATTTGCCACCGGCCGCTCACGCCCGGGGATATGGCTGTCAATCGGCGAGTTGACCACGCGCGGCCCAAAGGGGCCTGCCACCACCAGCGTGGACGAGCCGCCGCCATCCAGGTTCATGGCTGCGTACGCGCCGTAAGAGATCAGCAGATCGGCCAATTCGGCCAGGGTCGCGCCCTCGCTGTAAAACGGCTGACGTCCGTCCACCACGACGATAACCAGCCGGTCGGGGCCAAAGTCCACGCCAATGGCCGTGCGCGGCGCGGGGATGCTGTCGTCCAATCCGGCGACCGGTTCACCGTTCTCGACCAGCATATGGCTGCCGGAGATCGCATTGTAAATTTTGCCCTTTGGCGAGCCAAACTGGGCGACGTTGTCCCTTGAAATGTACAATGTCGGCTCAACGCCATCGGAATAACGCTTGCCGCGCGAGGCCGCAAATCCGTTTGGGGTGACCGGGTCGCCCGGATGGGGATAATAATCCAGGAACGAGTTTGAATACCAGGGAGAAAATCCATCCGCATTGACGGCGACCTGCAAACCAAACTCATCCAAAAACCGGGAGGTCGTGCGCGCCTTCAGCGGATGTTCGTCCCGCTTTTTTGTATAGTCCGGCGGCGTGACGAGAAAGCTGATCCCCTCCGTGTGCAAATCCACCGTGATGATATGCGCGATCATCAGGTGCGGCGTGAGATGCACCTTGCGGTGATAAACCACCCCGTCATACAGTTCTTCCCGCATCTCAACAGGCAGCGGACGGCCAGCGTAATACAGTCCCGGCGCGCCAACACACAGGCACAGGATGATCAGTATCCAGACAATGGACAAGGCAGGTCGTCTTTTCGGCATCGTCTTGTTTCCTTTTTGACCCCTATTCGTGGAACCCCGGCGACCGCTCGCCTTTCGGGGAAAACAAGTCGCCGAATACCATCACGCCAGAGCCGCAACATCCCCCGCAAGGCTTTAAAGCACACAAGGGCAGACCAACAGCCACCCTTGCGAATCGATCCTGTGAATCAGGCGGCCAATTCTTGTTCGGCCTGACGCATGGTCTTGAAAGCCGTGATCGCCACTTCCAACATCTCGAGATCGGGTTCGCGCGTGGTCAGTCCCTGCAAAGCCAGGTTCGGGCGGATCAGGGCGCGGACAAAACGCGAGTCGAGGTGGCCGGCCGTCCATTTGATGTACTCATAAGCCGCGCCAGCCAACGCCGGAAGAAGCACCACCCGGCTGACCAAACGCCAGCCCAGCGGCATCGGCCCCATCACCGAAAACAGCAATATCGACATCAGCACCAGCGTCAGCAGGAAGGCCGTCCCGCAGCGGGCATGTTCACGGGAATAGCGCGCCACATTTTCGGGAGTCAGTTCCACGCCCGCCTCGAAGGCGTTGATCGTCTTGTGTTCCGCGCCATGATAACCGTACACGCGCCGGATATCCGGCATGAAGCCAACGCCCCAAATATACCCCACGAGCAGCAACAGGCGGACAACCCCCTCCAGCAGATTGCCCCACCAGGCGTTCCATCCCAGGAAACGTTCGGCCAGGCCGCCCGCAGTAGCCGGGAGCAAGAAAAACAAGCCCACGCCAAGAAGAAGCGAAAATCCCAGCGTCAGGTACAAAGCCGGGCCTTCAAGGTTTTCGTCTTCGCCGGTCTGCGTGTTGGCCGATATGGTCAAGGCCCGCATCCCCAGTCCGAGGGCATCCCAGAGCAGGATCAGGCCGCGCAGGAAGGGTATCTTCGCCAGGCGGGATTTATAGATGCCGCCCAGCGATTCGGTATGGGTAACGATTTTCCCCTCCGGGTCGCGCATGGCAATCGCCACCGCGCCGCGCCCGCGCATCATCACGCCTTCAATAACGGCCTGACCGCCGTAAGTAATCAGTTTGTCTTCCATGTCATCCTGTTTTGTAATCGCAGTAGGGAAGCAGCGGTGCTGCGTCCCTATGCCAAATTATAGAAAAAATGGATCAGCGCCTCGATGCCCCGATACCAGGTCGGCAGATGTTGTTTCTCGTTCGGCGCATGGATGTGGTCGTCGGGCAGCGCAAAACCGGTCAGCACCGATTCGATGCCCAGGATTTGCTGCATATCCGCCACAACGGGAATGGAGCCGCCCTCCCGCTTGAAAAGCGGACGCGTGCCCCAAACCGTCTCCATCGCCCGGCTGAGCGCCTGCACGCCCGCAGTGTCGCGTTTCGAAATCGAGGGGTGGCCGCCATGCATGGTTTCCAACTCCCAGCGGACGCCTTCGGGCGCGTTCTCTTCCAGATAACGCAGCAACTGCTGGCGGACTTCGTCCGGGTCTTGATCCGGAACCAGGCGCATGGAAATCTTTGCCATCGCCCAGGCCGGCAGGACGGTTTTCGCGCCCTTGCCAGTAAAGCCGGAAAGCAGTCCGTTGACATCCAGGGACGGACGCGCACCGACCCGCTCCACCGACGAATACCCTGTTTCGCCCCACAGCGCGGGCGCGCCGGTCTGCTCCAGGTAAAAGGCTTCGTCCATCGGCAGGCGCGCCAGTTCGGCGCGTTCTTCCTCGTCCAAAGGACGGACCTTGTCATAAAAGCCGGGCAGCGTCACACGGCCGTTCTCATCCTTCATGCCCGCGATCAATGCCGCCAGCGTATTGGCCGGATTGCGCACCGCGCCGCCGTATTGACCGGAATGCAAATCATGATCCGGGCCGAAAACGCGCAGTTCAAAATAGGCCAATCCGCGCAGGGCATAGGCGATGCTCGGTTTGTCCGCGCCCAACATGCCCGCATCGGGATTTAAACAAAAATCCGCCGCGAGCATGTCCTTGTGCGATTCCATGAACGAAACCAGGCTCGGCGAGCCAATCTCTTCCTCGCCCTCGATGATGAACTTGACATTGACCGGGAGGCCGCCGTTCTGCATGATCGACTCGATTGCCTTGAGCGTCGCGACCACCTGTCCCTTCATGTCCGATGCGCCGCGGGCGTAGAGATTCTCGCCACGCTGGGTCGGCTCGAAAGGCGGCGTCTCCCACAAGTCCAGCGGGTCGACCGGTTGGACGTCGTAGTGACCGTAGATCAGCACGGTCGGCGCGTCTTTCGCTTCCAGGTACTCGCCATACACAACCGGATGCCTGTCCGTCGGCATGACCTGTACGTTATTGATCCCCATGCCGCGCATTTGCTCAGCCACCCATTCGGCGGTACGCTGCACATCGGCTTTATTTGCATCGTCCGTCGAGACGGACGGAATGGACAAAACCTCTTTCAACTCCGTCAAAAAACGTTCGCCGTTCTGGCGAGCGTATTGCAAAGCCTTTTCACGAGCATCACTCATCGTTTCTCCTCCAGCACAATTAGCCTCGCAACGTCCCGTACAGGAACCAGTACTCATCCCGCGGGAAGCCATTTTCCAGATCAGTTTCCCAAACAAATTCACCGGGCACGAACGCCGCCCGCAGCACCGCGTCGAGCGATGTCAATGCGGCCCCTTCGGCAGGCGGCGTCGGCAACTCGGCCAGCAGCAAATGCAGCATGACGCGCCAGCGCACTTCCTGGGGATAGTCCACCCCGTATCGCTCCGGCGCAGCGCGATAGTCTGCCAGATAGTTCTTCCACAGATCGTAACGTGCACGCACCTCGCGGGCTGCTTTCTGCTCCCAGGCCACCCGCCACTTGGTGCGCACCGCGTCCAATTGGTTTTCGAGATCGAGAAAATCCGCCTGCGCCGCGGGCGAGACCGAGGCGGCACGCGCCTCCAGACGCTTCCGCGCCAAAAGCAGCCCGCCGATCGTCAGACGCGGCAGGGACGAAGAAAGCGGCCAGTAGAGTTCTTTGGAAAGCAGGTAGTCGGAAAGTTCCTGCACACCGGACTGGAAGTAAGTTTGATCTTTTTCTTGGGTGGACACAGCTATGCCCTCTATGGTGCGGCCGGCGTCGGAGTCTGATCCAGCGCTCGGCGCGTGACGAGATACCAATTCACGATGTCGTTCAGCCGGTCGCTGGTATCGTACAACGGCGCCGCCTGCACGCCGCCGACCTGAACGTCGACCGCGAAGGTGTAGGTGGGATAGTACAGCGTCAGGGCCGGCAAGTCTTTCGCAAACACGACCTGGAAGTTGCGATACAGGCGTGTTCGCTCGTCCAAGTCCGCCGTGACGCGCGCCTGCTCCAGATATTCGCTGGCAGGACGATTGTCCCACTGCGAATAGTTCTGTCCGCCCACGGATTCGGCCTGATGCCAGAAAGGATACGGGTCGGGGTCGGGAGTGCGCGTCAGGTTCAAGTCCACAAGCGCGGCCTGATATTGACGCGGCGTCAGGTTCTCAAAAAGCAGTTGGTCGTAAGGGACGGCCTGGAGCGTGACCTGCACACCGATCTTGGCCCAGTCACGCTGCGCGAACTCCGCCAGCGCAGTATGCAGTGTATCGTCCGGGTGGAGAAGCGTAAAGGCCAGCAGCGTGCCATCCTTGGCGCGCACATCGCCGCCCTCGGCCGGGATGGTATAGCCTTCTGCCTTTAACAGCGCAACCGCCGCGTCAGGGTCATAGGAGATGTGCTCGATGCCATCGTAATAAGCCCACGAACCGGGCAGGATCGGCCCGTCCGCCGGGATGGCCTGTCCATGCAAGATCTCGTTGATCATCCGCTGACGGTTAAGCCCGAGCATCAGCGCCCGCCGCACAGGCAACTCCTGGAAAAAGGGCACTTCCCCATTATCCAGATTGAGCAGGATCAGGCTCAACTCCGGACTGCGACTGGTGTACAGCCCCAGATTCGGTTCGTTCAGCGCGTCCTGCAAAATGTCCGTCGTCACCTGGCTGATGCCCAACACCTCGCCCTGCTGGTAGGCATCCAGCGCAGCGCTGGCGGAGGGATAATAACGGAACACAACCTGCTGGATAAATGGCTTTTGTCCGTAATAATCTTCGAAAATGGTCAGCACCACGCCCGTGATCTGACCATTATCCACGATCAAATGGTCAAATTGATACGGACCGCTGCCGACGGGTTTCAGGTTGAACTCGGCGTCCACCAACTGCGCCGCCGGGATGGACTCCAGCAAATGCTTGGGCAGCACGCCGAAGGTCAGATAGTCGAGAAACGGGACGAATGGTTCGGGCAGCCGAAATTGCAGTGTCTTCTCGTCCAGCCGCTTGATCTCGACCTCGGCCCACAATTCCTTGATGTCCTGTGGATAGAACGAGGCGTCGCCCTTGATCAGGTCAAGCGTGAAGATAACATCGTCACTGGTGACCGGCGTCCCATCGTGCCAGACCGCGTTCGGGCGGATGGAGAAGTTGTAGATCATCCCATCTTGCGACGTGCCCCACGATTCGGCCAGGTCGGGACGCGGCAAGCCGCGCGCATCAAAACGGATCAGGCCGCTGAACAGCAACCGGTCCACGTCACGATCGGCGGAATTGTTCCAATCCAGAAGCGGATTGAAACGGCTCATCGAACCGACCAAACCCTCTGTGTAGACCCCGCCGCTGGTCGGCTGCGGCGAGATTGGTTGCAATACCGGCTGCTGGCTGAGCAACAAGATCGCGACCAGAACCAGAGTCAGAACAACAACCAGAATTTGCCAGCGAAGTTTTTTCATAAAACGCCAATCCGGGCTATGTGTTTTTCAAAAACAGTTTTTTTCAGCAAGTTTCGTCGCACTCAGCAGGCACAAAAAAAGAAAGGCCTTTTCCCAGACCCGGCCTGTCAGCCGTAACCAGGTAAACGGCCTTTCTAGATCGGACGCTTTCCTAGCGAGCAGCCAACACCGCGGCGATCGCCAATGCAAAGAAAATAATGCTCAAAACAATCGTGGCTTTGAAAAGAGTCTTCTCTACGCCGCGGCGCGCCGTAAATACGCCGCCCGTGTCGCCGCCTGTCAAACCACCCAGCCCGGCACCCTTGCTTTGCAAGATCACACTGACGATCAAAGCAATCGACGTTATAATCAGGGCAATATCCAAATATTTGCTCATACCACTGCCTCCTAGAAATTAGCGGGCAAATTATACCTGCGATACAGTGAAATAGTCAACAGCGAGGCGACTCTCACAAATTTCGCCGAGTATGACAAGAAATTCTCTCGAAGAATACAGAACCGACAAAGGCTGCTTCAATGCACGAAGTGATCATTAACCTACACATGCACACACGTTACTCCGATGGCAGCGGATCGCACGCGGACATCGCCCGGGCAGCCCTGCGCGCCGGCCTGGACGCGGTCATCGTGACCGATCACAACGTCTGGGTTCAGGGGCCGGAGGGCTATTACAAAGAGGGGGCAAAACGCGTCCTGCTGCTGGTCGGCGAGGAAGTTCACGACCAGGACCGCGAACCACAAAAGAATCACCTGCTGGTCTTTGGCGCGGGGAGCGAGGTCGCCACATACGCAGACGACCCACAAGCGCTGATCAATAACGTGCGCAAGGCCGGAGGGCTGGCCTTCATCGCCCACCCTTTTGACCCCGAGCAGCCAGCCTTCAACGAGCCGGACATCTCCTGGGCAGACTGGGACGTGCAGGGTTTTACCGGCATCGAGTTGTGGAACGGCTTCAGCGAATTCAAGGGCGCCATCAAGAGCAAATTCCACGCCTTGTTTTACGCCTATTTTCCAGATTTCATCGCCCGCAGCCCCTTCCCCGACGCGTTACGGAAATGGGACGACCTGCTCACGGACGGCAAACGCGTGGTCGCCATCGGCGGCTCAGACGCACACGCCATGCAGGCCAGCATGGGCCCGCTGCAACGCGTCATTTTTCCGTATGAATTCCACTTCAGGGCCATCAACACACACCTTTTCCTGCCCCAGCCCTTGAGCGGCGACCTGGCTGCAGATCGCCGCCTGATCCTGGACGCCTTGAGCGCCGGCCATGCCTTCGTCGGCTACGACCGGCCCGCGTCCACGCGCGGTTTCCGCTTCACGGCACAGGGACGGGAAGAGGCCGCCATCATGGGCGACGAAATCCCGGCTCAAGGCGGCGTGACCCTGCAAGCCCACCTGCCCGGATTGGCCGAGATCCGCCTGATCAAGGACGCGGAGGTGATACGCGTCTGGAAGAAACAGCAGGCCTGCACCCACATCACCACCGAGCCGGGCGTCTATCGAGTAGAGGTCCACCGCCGTTATCTGGGACGCAAGCGCGGCTGGATCTTCAGCAATCCGATTTACGTGAAGTAGGCCGATCGGGCAGGATCGGCGGCATTCGATCCCGCCCCATGGACTTCATTTCGCCCTCCCCAAAACCTTTACTTTGTGCTAAACTTGCCCAGTTCATGTACGCCCCGCGCGGCGTACATCTTTCCGCCCCCGGCTCACCCACGGTGTTGACCGGGAGCAATCCCAGGGAAAGGAGGTTCCCCCCTCATGCGTAAATACGAATTGGTTTGTGTGATCCACCCAGACCTGGACGAGACCGCGTTCAACGACGTGCTCGACCAGATCAAGGGTTGGATTGGCGAAGCAGACGGCAGCGTTGACAACGTGGAAATTTGGGGCCGCCGCAAGATGGCCTACCAGATCCGCAAGCAGATGGAAGGTCAATACGTGCTGCTGAACGTCACCATGCTTCCCGCCACGACGTCGGAGCTGGAACGCAAGCTGCGTCTGCTAGAGCCCGTCATGCGTCACATGCTCGTCCTTGTTAATTAAGTCACACGTCTGTCTGGTTTTCGTTTCTCGGTCAACTACTAGTAAAGGAGAATGTCATGAGCCGAGGCTTGAACAAGGTCATGATTATCGGTCACCTGGGGCGCGATCCTGAGATGCGTTACACTCCCTCTGGCCGGCCTGTGACCACTTTCTCGGTCGCCGTCAGCCGCTCATGGAACAGCTCGGATGGCGAACGCCACTCTGAAACCGAGTGGTTCAACGTGGTCGCCTGGGGCCATTTGGCTGAAATTTGCAAGAAATACCTGACCAAAGGTCAGCAGGTCTACATCGAGGGCCGCTTGCAAACCCGGCGCTGGGAAGACAAGGAAGGCACGAAACGTACCTCCGTCGAAGTGGTCGCCAATGAGATGATGATGCTTGGGGATCGGCGGGACAACCGTCAGAGCCAAGGCGAAGACAAATCCGACGTCGAAGCCGGATCCCAGACAGACGAAGACGAATTTCCATTTTAAAAGATATAAGACAGATCGGAGTAAGCAATGCCCCCGACAAACAACAGACGTCCATTCAAAAGGCGTTCTCACAACCGGTACTATTCACGTCCCAAGGTCTGCCAGTTCTGCACAGACAAAAATCTGGCAATCGACTACAAAAACACAGACCTGCTGCGCCGCTTCATCACAGAAGACGGCAAGATTCGCCCACGCCGCCAGACCGGCACCTGCGCCCGCCACCAACGCACGCTGGCAACTGCCATCAAACGCTCCCGCCATATCGCGCTGCTGCCGTTTACAGGCAAGTACTGGGAAGAGGGTCGATCATAATCTACCCCATCCGGCAACAAACGGGGCATGGCGCATGCCATGCCCCAAAATTTTCATAAGGTGAATTATGGCAAATCGCAGGCAAAAAAGAATAGTTAGCAGAAAACATGTTGCACGGCTGGAACGCGAACGACGCCAGTCGCTGCTCATCCGAAACATCGCCATTGGCATTGTGGTCGCTATCATCCTGCTCCTGGGATACGGCTACCTCGACCAGACCGTTCTGCAACTGCACAAGCCAGTTGCCAGAGTCGGGGATGAGACCATCTCCATAATCCAATTCCAGGCCCGCGTCCGGCTGGAACGCCAGCGTCTGATCGACCAGTATATCCAGACGCTGCAATTCGGGCAGGCGCTTGGTTTCGATACGACCAGCCAAACCCAACCCATCGAGGATCGCCTCAACTCCCCGCTTGTTCTCGGGAAAAGCGTCCTCGACGCGATGATCAACGAGCGTCTGTACCAACAGGAAGCGGCCAAGCGCGGCATCACCGTCACGCCGGAGGAAGTGGAAGACTATATCCGCTCGATGTTTGGATTCTTCCCCGACGGGACCCCGACGCCGACGATCACGCCCACAGAAGTCACCTACCCGACTCTTTCGCCGGAACAACTGGCGCTGGTGACCATCACCCCAACAGCGACCGACGCCCCGACCTCCACCCCCGCGCCCACCGCGAGCCCTGATCCAGCCGCCACACCGACGGCGGTCTCCAGCCCAACGCCCACTGCCCTGCCCACACTGACGCCAACACCCTACACGCTGGAGGGCTATCAGCAGCAATACCAAAATGCCCTGCCGCGTTACACGGACCTGGGCCTGACGGAAGAAGACGTGCGCGCGCTCTTCGAGAGCCAGCTCTATTTCAACAAACTCTACGAAGTCATCACCGCGGATGTCCCCCACGAGGGGGAGCAGGTCTGGGCGCGTCACATCCTCGTCCCGGACGCCGCGTTGGCAAATGTCATCCGCGAACGCCTGAAAAGCGGCGAAGACTTTGCCACCCTGGCCGCTCAAGTATCCCTGGACACCAGCAACAAAGACAACGGCGGTGACCTGGGCTGGTTTAGCAGAGGGACGATGGTGACTGCTTTCGAGGACGCGGCATTCAACCTCGAGGTCGGCGAGATCAGTGAACCGGTGCAAACGGACTTTGGCTTCCACATCATCCAGGTGCTGGGACACGAAAACCGCCCCCTGAGCGCGGACGAGTACCAGAAAGCACGCGATACCGCATTCCAGGAATGGCTGGCCCAGGTGCGCGAAGAAGCAAATATCGAGATCTACGATATTTGGATGGATCGCATACCCAGCGACCCCGATTTGCAGCAAGCGTTACAAGAGGCCTTTGGCCAACCGCAGCCTGCACAGTAACCCGGCCAAATACCCAAGACACAAGAAAAGACCCGGCAAGCCTCATGGCCTGTCGGGTCTTTGGTTTCGTTGGTCAGTTGGTTGATTGGTTCGTCAACACATCCACGAACCAATGAACCAATGCACTGGCCAACCAATGAACGCTAAAAAAAACTACCTCAGCATATCCTCGCTGATCTCATCCAGTTTCAGGCTGATGACCTGGCTGGTCGAGTCGCGCCCCATGGTCACGCCGTAGATCACGTCCGCGGCCTGGACGGTATTGCGGTTGTGCGTGATGATGATGAATTGCGTATCCTTGCTCAGATCGAGCAGCATCTCGCGGAAGCGGCCCACGTTGGCCTCGTCGAGCATGGCATCGACCTCGTCCATCACGCAGATGGGCGTGGGCGAAACCTTGAGCAAAGCGAAGACCAATGCGATGGCCGTCAGGCTGCGCTCGCCGCCAGAAAGCAGCGCCAACCCCTGTTCGCGCCGTCCCGGCAGCCGGGCCTGGATTTCGATACCGGTCTCGATCAAGTTGTCGGGGTCGGTCAGCATCAGCTTGGCCGACCCGCCCCCGAACAGCCGTACAAAAATCTCACGGAACTCCTGCGCCACGGCCTTGAAGGTTTTGTAGAAGGCGCGCTCGGTCAATTCGTCCAGCTCGTCGATCACCTCGCGCAAGTCGGCTTCGGCCTTGCGCAAATCGGCGACCTGCGTTTCGAGAAACTCGAAACGCTGATGCTCCTTATCGTACTCTTCCTGCGCCTCCGGATTCACCGGCCCCATGCGCCGCAAACGGGCGCGCTGCTGCGTGACCTGTTCTTCCAGTTCGGGCGGCAGCTCCGTGATGACCGGCAACTGCTCCACCATGCCATCGAACGGCAGCGGAACCGGGCCGGAAACATCCGCGCCGTATGAGAACATGACCAGCCCAAAATCGTCCTCGATGCGCTGACGGAGCGTATCCAGCGCCTCCTGGCGGCGGGTCACGTCCAACTGCATTTGTCCATACTGACGCTCAATCGTCGCCAGCGCCCGCTGGGCCGTCGTCTCCTGGCTGCGCTGCTTCCCCTCCTGCGCTTCCGCCGTCTCCAGTTCCTTTTCGGCCGGCTCGATCTGCGTTTGCAGGGCTTCCAACTGCGCGTTCAAATCGGCTTCCTTCTTGCGCAGCGTCTCCTTCTCCGTCTCCAGCGCGGCCAGCGATTGCTCGGTCTCTTTCAGGCGGCGCTGCAGCGCTTCCTGCTGTCCGGCCAAACGGCTGACGGCCTGCTGACGTTCGGTTTGACGGGCGCGGGCATCGCTCACAGCACGCTCGGTAACCGCCACGCGGGTGCTCCAATAGGTGACCTGGGACTGCGCCTCGTCCAGCGACAGTTCGGCCAACTGGGCGCTGAGAGTGCGCAGCGCCTCGCGTGACTGCGTATCCTGCTCATCGATTTTGGACAGCGACTCCGCGGCCTGTTGACGGTCTGTCTCAGCCCGTTCGATCTCAGCCTGAAGCTGCTCCCGCTGCGACGTCTGCCAGGCGACCTGCCTGCGGGCGGATTCGAGGGCCAGGGCGGCTTGCTGTTCCTCGGCCTGCGCCTCGTCGAGGCGGGCGCGCGCGCGCCGCAAGGCCTCCTCCAGACGCGATTCTTCCTGCCGGGCAGACTCCAGTTCGGCGGTCAAGCGCGTCAGGGTTTTGTCGAACGCCGCCAAACGGGACGAGACATCCTCCAGGGACTGCTGCAACTCCCGGCGTTGGCGCGGCCGGCTCAGGGTCCCGGAGCGCGTCTGCCCTCCGGCCAGGATCAAACCGTCCGCACGGAACACTTCACCGCGCAGTGTCACGGCGCGGGTTGCAGCATCCTTCCCTTTAATCAAACGACGGGCAGCAGCGCGATCTTTGACGATCAACACCCGGCCGAGCAGCAAATCCACCGCCGGACGCAGCGCATCGGGCGCCTGGATCAATTCGGCGGCCACGCCCAGGCAGGCGGCGTCTTTGGGGGCCTTGAGCGGCGCGGCCTGCGAGAGCTTCTCCAGCGGCAAAATGGCGGCGCGGCCGGCCTGGTCGTTCTCGAGCAGCGTGAGCGCCTGTTCGGTCTCATCGGCGGAGTCGAGCAAGATGGCGTCCACGTATTCGCCCAACGCGGCGGCGATGGCCGTCTCGTATTCGGCCGGGACGTCCAATGCCGCGCTCAGGGCGCCGTGCGATTTTTTGAGACGCGATTGGCGGGCGGCTTCGAGCAAAAAGCGGGCGCCCTCCGCATAACCGGAAAGCGACTGCTCGGCCTGTTCGAGCACTTCGAGCTGCGCCTGAAGGCGGGTGCGGGTGGTCTCGCGCTCGGCGCGTTTTTCGAGTTGTTTGCGGCGTTCCACGTCCAGCGCGGCGGCCTTTTCCCGCTGCGCGCTGAGCGCCGCCTCGGCTTGCTGGTAGGCCTGCCCGGCCTTCTCACGCTTGGACTTGGCGGCATGCTGGCGTTTCTGCGCTTGACGAGCGTCTTCCTCGGCCTTGGCAACCGCCCTCTCGGTTTGTTCCATTTTTTGCTGCTGGCTCTCCATGCGGGAGCCAAGTTCGTCCAGGCGGGCCTGCAACTCGGCGCGCTGTGCGCCCAGCTTGCCGACCTGCCGACGCGCGGCCTGCAATTGCTCCTCCACCTGCGCCCGTTCGGACTGGCGTCCCGTCAACGATTCCTGGGCGGACTCGATCTGTCCCTGCGCTTCTTCGTACTCCGCCTGCAGACGGGATGTCTCCTTCTCCGCCGCGGCCAGCCTCTCCTGTGCGATGCGCTCCTCGTCCCTGGCGCGCTCCTGCTCCGCCAGGATATTCTGGCGGGAGGTTTGCAGCGAGCGGCGGCGCTCCTCCAACACGGCCAAATCCCGGCTGACGGTCTCGCGCTGGCTGTGCAGCTCCGACGATTGACGATGCCAGGCGCTCAGGCGGGAGCGCAATTCCTGGATGCGGCCGCGGAAGGCGGTGAATTCGCCCTGCTGCTGGTGGTGCGCCCCCTGTGCTTCGCGCAATTTCTCGCTCTGTCGACGCAAGGCCTCGCGGCCCTCAGCAAGTTCTTTCTGCGCCCGATGCCAGTGATAACCGTACCAATCGCGCAGCAAGATGCGCAAATCGGCCTGCACCTGGGAATATTCCCGCGCCCGGCGCGCCTGCCGTTCCAGCCTGCGCAGGAGGGGCGAGAGTTCCGCCATGATGTCGAGCACGCGCTCCAGGTTGCGCTGGGTCTTCTCCAGACGGCGCAAGGCTTCTTCGCGGCGGGAACGATAGAGGCCAATCCCCGCCGCTTCTTCAAACAAACGACGACGGTCGTCCGCCTTGAGCGCCAGCGAGGCGTCCACCAAGCCCTGTCCCAAAATCGTATACGTCCGCTGGCCCAGCCCGGACTGCGCCAGCAGTTCGTTGACATCGCGCAAGCGGACTTTCTGCCCATTGAGTCGATATTCGTTGTTGCCGTCACGGTAAGCACGCCGCGCCAAGGCAACTTCGGAAAAATCGACCGGCAGCCAATTCTCGGTGTTGTCAAACAGGATCATGGCCGAGGCCATCCCGGCGCGCGGACGATGCTCCGAACCGGCGAAGATCATGTCTTCGGTCTTCTTGGCGCGCAACAGGCTGTAGGACTGCTCGCCCAACACCCAGCGCAGCGCGTCCGCGATATTGGATTTGCCGGAACCGTTCGGGCCGACAATAGCCGTGATCCCCTCGGCAAATTCAAAAGCCGTTTTGGCAGCGAAGGTTTTGTATCCGTGCAGTTCGAGTGATTTCAGACGTAGAGGCATAATGTAGTTAGAGGGTTACCAAGTTGAAAAGTTAAAAGCCGGTCGCTGGCAGTCAATCGCCAAATTCACACCAACCCCAGCGTCTCGAGGGCAACTTGCGCCGCGACCTGGGCAGCCGCGCCTTTGCTCGACCCGCTGCCCACGCCATAGGCTGTGCCGTTGATGCACACTTCCACTTCGAAAGTTTTGGCATGGTCGGGGCCGCTCTCCCGGATCGTCACGTAGCGCGGGATACCCAGTTTTTGGGACTGCGCCCACTCCTGCAAACGACTCTTCGGATCGTAGATCTCCGCACGCGATACGATTTGCTCCTGCGATTCTTCCAGGAAGGGGAAAAAGAACGATTCGACCGCTTGAACGCCAGCCTGCAAGTACAGTGCGCCAACCAGGGCTTCAAAAGTCGCACACAGCAGCGCGGGACGATCAGCGCCGCCGTTGCTCCGTTCCCCTTTGCCCAGACGCATGGCGTCCCCCAGGTCAATGCGGCGGGCGAATTCGGCCAGTTGCTCGGTGCGCACCAGCGCGGAGCGCGTACGGGTCAATTCGCCTTCGCGCATCTCCGGGCAATGCGTGTACAACCACGCAGCGACCACGAAATCGAGCACCGCGTCGCCCAGGAATTCCAGCCGTTCATTATCATCCAGGACGTCCGGGTGCTCGTTCAGATAAGACGTATGCGTCAGCGCACGAGTGAGCAGATGCACATCGTCGGCAAAGGGCAGCGACAAACGTTTCGCCAATTCCTGCGGAGTTTCGAGCGCGCTCCGTCCGTTCGGTTGAGACATGTTGACAACCTCCCGGAACTCAGGGAGCGCCAGCCACCCAACAGCGGCGTCCAGTGGCTGGCGTTCCATTAGTTCCTAATAGATTTTGGTAAGCCTGATTTTACACGCTTTCGGGAAAAAGATAAACCCATTAAATCCCAGGCAAGACCTCCGGGATTTCCAAAATCTGTCCAGGAATAAACATTAATTCTCTGGAAGAGTATTGGGAATAGCATCATGTTTCGGACAAGACCTCCGAGATTTCTAGAATCTGTCCAGGAATAAGCGTATCACACTCGCAAAGATTCTTTTTTTCGTCATCACTCTATAAAATCTCGGAGGTCTCAACAAAAGCGCAAAAGCGAAGCGAGCCGTTTTCGTATGATAAAATCGCATATCCCACCCACAGGAGAGATCATGAGCGACATCCCCGAAGCAACCCGCTTCCTGCACGTTACCGAAATGGGGGTCGGCGCCTGGGCCTGGGGCGACCGCATCATCTGGAACTACGGACGCGGCTATACCGACGACGACATCCGCGCCGCCTTCGACGTTTCGCTCGAAGAAGGCATCCGCCTGGTGGACACCGCCGAGGTCTATGGCAACGGGCGCTCCGAACAACTGCTCGGCGAGTTCATCAAAGACAGCCAGCAGCCCGTGCTGGTGGCGACCAAATTCATGCCCTTCCCCTGGCGGCTGCGCAAGAGCAGTCTGCTCCGGTCGCTGCGCCGCAGCCTGGAACGTTTGGGGCTGGACTCGGTCGACCTTTACCAGATCCATTTTCCTCTCCCGCCCATTCCTGTCGAGACCTGGATGAATGAACTGGCCGAAACGGTCAAACTCGGATTGACGCGCGCCGTCGGCGTCTCAAACTACAGCCAAACCCAGATGCTGCGCGCCTACTCCGCGTTGGCGCGGCACGACATCCCGTTGGCGTCCAATCAGGTGGAATACAGTCTGCTCGACCGACGCATAGAGAAGAACGGTCTGCTGGGGCGCTGCCAGGAATTGGGCGTGCGGCTGATCGCCTACTCCCCGCTGGCGATGGGATTGCTGACCGGCAAATATACCTCCGAAAACCCGCCCCCCGGCGCACGCAGCCGACGCGCGGCCAAGGTACTGCCCAAAATGGGTCCATTGCTCAAACTGATGACCGAGATCGGCCAAGACCTGGGCGGCAAAGCCCCGTCCCAGATCGCGCTCAATTGGTGCATCTGCAAAGGGACGCTGCCCATCCCCGGCGCGAAAACCGCCAAACAGGCGCAGCAGAACGCGGGCGCGCTCGGCTGGCGGCTGAACGAAGGACAGATCGCCGCGCTGGATGAGGCCAGCGAGGTATTTGTGAAGTAAGTTCGTATTTTCCCCCTGCCCACATCCCCCATCCCTGTGCTATAATACGGCCACGCTGGAGAAAAAGATGATATTCAAACTCAGACTGCGCACCAACAATAATGATAATTCGCCGACCGACAGGCGTCGGGCCGGCTGGTGCAGCCTGCCAGCGTAACGAAATCATTTTTCGGTACACCCCGTCGCCCAAAGCCTATCCAGCGGAGGGCGATTTAGTTTATACCAACTCGCCACAAAGACTTTCCCCGTATCCGCGAAGAAAAACGCCGCGCTTTGTGTCTCTGTGACGAATAAAAAAATCGGAGGTTCGGCATGTACAAAACCCATACTTGCGGAGAACTGCGCTCCGCCCACGTCGGGCAGACGGTCACATTGGCCGGTTGGGTGCACCATTTCCGCGACCACGGCGGCGTGACCTTCATCGATCTGCGCGACCGCTTCGGCGTCGTCCAGGTGGTCGGCAATCCGGATGAGTCCGACGCGCTGCTCCCGCTGAAAGAAGCCCGCTCCGAGTGGGTCCTGCAAATTACCGGCGTGGTGCAGCCGCGCATCGAAGGAGCGGTCAATCCCAACCTCGCCACCGGCGAGATCGAGGTCGCAGCAACGAGCGTCAGCGTGCTGAACCCGTCCAAGGCGCTGCCAATTCTGGTCAACAAGGAAGAAGGCGAAGACGAGCATCTGCGGCTCAAGTACCGCTACCTCGACCTGCGCCGCGAGCGCATGCGCCGCAACCTGACATTGCGTCACCGTACGACCAAATCCATCCGCGATTATCTGGACGAGCACAGCTTCCTGGAAATCGAAACCCCCATCCTGTTCAAGACCACGCCCGAAGGCGCACGCGACTACCTCGTGCCCTCGCGCGTGCATCCCGGCCAATTCTACGCGCTGCCCCAGTCTCCGCAGCAGCTCAAGCAATTGCTGATGGTGGCAGGCACGGAACGCTATTTCCAGATCGCACGCTGCTTCCGTGACGAGGATCAGCGCGGCGACCGCCAACCGGAGTTCACCCAGCTCGACCTGGAAATGTCCTTTGTCGAGCGCGACGACGTGATGGCGCTGGCCGAGGATATGTTCACCAAACTGGTCGCCGAGGTCGTCCCGGAAAAGAAACTGTTCGCCAGTCCCTGGCCGCGTCTCACCTACCAGGAGGCGCTGGAGCGTTTCGGCAAAGACAATCCCGACATCCGCTTTGGGCTGGAACTCCAAAATATCAGCGACCTGGCCGAGGGCAGCGGCTTCAAAGTCTTCGAAGGGACAATCGCCGCGGGCGGAGACGTGCGCGGCATCAATGCCAAAGGGCTGGGCGATTACACCCGCAAACAAATCGAAGCCCTGACCGCCTTCGTCCAGGAACACGGCGCAAAGGGACTGGCCTACATCGCGCTGCCCAGCGAGGGCGGGATGCGCTCGTCCTTTGCCAAATTCCTGCCGGAAGAACGTGTCCAGGCCATCATCGAGCGCATGGGCGCGGAGCCCGGCGACTTGCTGCTCTTCGTCGCCGACCAGCCCGCAGTCGTCTTCGAAACACTGGGACGTTTGCGCGTCCACCTGGGCGACGTCCTCGGCCTGCGCGACCCAAACGTGCTCGCCTTCTGCTGGGTGATCGACTTCCCCTTCGTGATGTGGAACGAGGACGAGCAACGCTGGGACCCCAGCCATCACCTGTTCACCTCGCCCATGCCGGAAGACATCCCCCTGCTCGACAGCGATCCCGGCAAAGCGCGCGGCCAGCAATACGACCTGGTGATGAACAATTACGAGGTCGGCGGCGGCTCGATCCGCATCCATCAGCGCGACCTGCAGGAAAAAGTCTTCGCGCTGATCGGTCTCGACCACGATGTGGCGCAGGAACGCTTCGGTCACATGCTGGAGGCCTTCGAATATGGCGCGCCGCCCCACGGCGGCATCGCCGTCGGCATCGATCGACTGGTCATGCTCCTCGCCAACGCGCCGAATATCCGCGAGGTGATCGCCTTCCCGAAAAACCAACAGGCCCGCGACGTGATGGCCGACGCGCCCTCCCCCGCAGAACCGAAACAGTTGAAAGAGTTGCACATTAAATTGGATTTGTAAATTCCCTCACCCAACCCCTCCCCGTGGGCAGGGGTAAGCGTGCAAGAGGAGAGATCATGGACATTACCCGCGTTAGCGACATCGCACAACACGACGGACAGCAAGTCACCGTTCAAGGCTGGGTTTACAACCGCACCGACAAAGGCAAACTGACCTTCCTGCTGGTGCGCGATGGCTCCGGCTTTGTACAATGCGTGGCCTTCAAAGGCGACCTGGACGAAACGCTCTTCGACCGGATCCGCCACATTCCGCAAGAATCATCCGTCGTCGTGACAGGCACCGTCCGGGCCGACAAGCGCGCCCCCGGCATCCCCGGCGGCTACGAGATCGGCATCAGCGACCTGCAAATTGTCCAAGCCGCAGACGAAGACTACCCAATGGCGCTCAAGGAACACGGCGTGGACTTCGCCCTCGACCACCGTCATCTCTGGATGCGGATGCCCAGCCAGTGGGCCATCCTGCGTGTCCGGGCGACGGTCATCAGCGCCATCCGCGAGTGGTTCGACACGAACGGCTATCTCAACATGGACACGCCCATCCTGACCCCCGCGGCCTGCGAGGGGACGTCCACGCTGTTCGAGACGCCTTACTTCAACGAGGGCATGGCCTATCTGGCCCAGTCCGGTCAACTGTACAACGAGGCCAACATCTTCGCTTTCGGCAAAGTCTACGCCTTCGGGCCGACCTTCCGCGCCGAAAAATCGAAGACGCGCCGTCACCTGACCGAATTCTGGATGGTCGAGCCGGAAGTGGCCTTCTGCGACCTGGATCAACTGATGGACATCGAGGAGCAGTTCGTCGCCCACATCGTCAAGCGTGTACTGAAAGACCGCCGCGCCGAACTGGAATCACTGGGACGGGACATCAGCGTTTTGGAGAAAATCGAGCCGCCCTTCCCGCGCATCTCCTACGACGAAGCCGCCGAGATGCTCAAGCAAATCCGTGACGAGACCGACGACCCCGAAAAGAAGGAACTGCTCACGTTCGAATGGGGCATGGACTTCGGCTCGCCTCACGAGACCGAACTGACCAACCGCTTCGACAAGCCGGTCTTCGTCTACGGCTACCCGACGCAGGTCAAGGCCTTTTACATGGAGCCCTGGCCGGGACGCCCCGAAGTCTGCAAAAGTGTGGATTTGCTCGCGCCGGAGGGCTACGGCGAGATCATCGGCGGCTCGGAGCGCATCTCTGACCACGACCTGCTGCTGCAGCGCATCAAAGAGCACAACCTGCCCCGGGAGGCCTTCGAGTGGTATCTCGACCTGCGGCGCTTCGGCTCCGTCCCGCACTCCGGCTTCGGCATGGGCGTCGAACGAACGGTAGCCTGGCTCTGCGGCACCGAGCACATCCGTGAGACGATCCCCTTCCCGCGCACGATCAAGCGGGTCTATCCGTAACGTTCCCCCAAGTGACCGACGCCCGTGAGGCGTCAGTCACTTGGGGCATTTGCCCCTGCACTTTAATATTTCCCTAGCCAGCCCCCAAAGTTTATGGTATAAAATCTCTGACCCTGCTGTGCGCGTGATGCCGCACCAACGTTTTGTACCAACACGTACTAAAGGGGTCCTTCTTTGACAGAAGCTACGCGATAGGCCTGAGCCAAGGCGAAATTTCTGCGTCGGGACCCACCTGCCATAAGCAGGTTCAAAACTTAGCAGCACACGGCATAAGCGGGGTTACCTGTTACAGGGTATCCTTAACAACTGAATAATGGAGAATTAGCGACTGAGCCCTGCTCAACCAGGCAGGGTTACGAGGTGGAGGTTCCGTCCCGCGAGGGACGCGCTAAAGCCCTCACAAGTGAGGGCTGAAAATCGGATAGATCAGCGGATGCCTCTGGAGCCCGATCACAGGCTCCTTTTTCCCCTTCCAAAAGAAAGTATGGTCTGAAAAGCGGACGGCAACGTGCGCCACAAGGACGATACAGTGATACAGGATAACTGCACCTGTTTGTATTTTTCTGGAAGGGCTGCTTTATTTAAACGGACTCCGTCTATTAAGGTATGCCTGCACAGGCATACCTTTTTTGTTTTAGCGCCTTGTCGGGTACGGGCAAACCCAGGTCCACGCGCAAAACGGAGACTGTCGAGGTCGCTCATATTTGTCCATCATCTGCGCGCCAACCAATTCGCGCAGGCTGGAAAGTCATCCTATCCAACCAACTTAGTTAGAAGGAGAGAAAAATGGATCAAAAAGAACTACTCAACCGCATCAAGGAAGACAATGTCAAATTTGTTTCGCTGCAGTTCACCGATGTGACCGGCGCGGTCAAATCGGTCGACATGCCCGTGCGCAACCTGCCCGACGCGCTCGAAGACGGCGTCTGGTTTGACGGCTCGTCGGTGGAAGGGTTTGCACGCATTCAGGAAAGCGACATGCACCTGGTGATCGACCCGGCAACTTATGCGCTTTTGCCCTGGTCGCCCGAGGAACGCCGGCGTGCGCGCGTTTTCTGCGACATTCATACGCCAGACGGAGCGCCCTTCGAGGGCGACCCGCGCGGGACGTTGAAGCGGATGCTGGCAAAGATCGCTGAGCGCGGCTGGAAGCTGAACATCGGCCCCGAACCTGAGTTCTTCCTCTTCAAACGCGCCAACGGCGCTGGAGTCCACCCCCTGCCGCATGACGTGGGCGGTTATTTCGACTTCTCCGCCAACGACGATGCGGTACGCGTGCGCACCGAGTTGATGGAAGCCCTCGACATCATGGGCCTGGACGTGGAGGTAGGTCACCACGAAGTAGCTTTGGGACAGCACGAGATCGACTTCCGCTACGCCGACGCGCTGCATGCCGCCGACAATGTGCTGACGCTGAAATACACCGTCAAAGCCATTGCGGCCCAGCGCGGTTTAGTGGCGTCCTTCATGCCGAAGCCGATCTACGGCGTGAACGGCTCCGGGATGCACTGCCATCAGTCGCTCTTCGACAAGGACGGCGAGAACCTGTTCTTCGACGACAGCGATGAATTCAAACTCTCGAAATTGGCCTACAGTTTCATCGCCGGGCAGTTGAAGCATGCCCGCGCGCTGGCGGCTGTGGTCGCGCCGACGATCAATTCGTACAAGCGGCTGGTTCCCGGCTACGAAGCGCCCGTATACATCGGCTGGGCGCAAACCAACCGCTCCGCGCTGATCCGCATCCCGCGCCACAACGAAGGACAAGACAAGGCCGTCCGCGCGGAGCTGCGCTTCCCCGATCCCTCCTCGAATCCGTATCTGGCTTTCACTGCGATGCTCGGCGCCGCGCTGGACGGGATCGACAATGAGCTGGCTGCTCCCGAGGGTCTGAACAACATCAACATCTATCACCTGACCCCTGAAGAACGCGACGAGATGGGCATCAAGGCCCTGCCCGGCTCTCTCGCCGAAGCGATGCGCGAATTGGAAAACGACGAGGTCATCAAGAATGCGCTGGGCGCAGCAACGTATGAATCTTTCGCACGCGCAAAATGGGCCGAGATGGAAGACTACCGGATGAAGGTTTCTGACTGGGAGGTCGAGCGCTATTTGGAAACGGCGTAAGAACGAAGAGACCTCCGAGGTTTTTAAAACCTCGGAGGTCTCTTTTAGATTAGACGCCTACGCCCATCATCCTGCAAAACGAGCACAAGTCCAGGGCAGAGGTCGGTTGACCGCACTGCTGACAGACGTTCAATCCAGCCGTGGTCTCTTCGCGCTGTTCGGCAAACAGGCCCTTCTTCTTGGCTTCCAGAAACGAGAGGTAAAAAGACAATTTCGCGCCGGGACGTTCGTGCTCGAGGTCGTTGAGCAACTCCTTGTAATAAATCGACGTGGAACCCACAGCGAAGGGACATTCGTCGTAGATATATTCGATACCGCTCAACAGCGCGTAGGCGGCCATTTCGCGCTCGCAAAAGCGGCAGAGCGGCTTGGCTTTGCGCGCCAGACCGGGGGCGGCGGGGAGAACCGGTCCCTGCCGAAGCAGGTATTCGCCATCCCAGCGGAGCGTGTTCCCAAACAGGACGGCGGCTTCGTCGTCCAGGTTGTGTCCAGTCGCCAGCACGTCGTACCCAAAGTCGCGCGCGATGCGGTTCATCTCGTGCCGTTTGACCAATCCACAAACCGAACAAGGCTTGTCTTTGCCGCGATGTGTGGAGCGCGCCAAATCCGGAATGGTGTGACCGTAATCTCCCAAGACATCCACCACGTGCAGCGTCAGGCCGCGCTTGCTGGCAAATTCCTCGCACAGACGACGGGATTCGTCCGAATAGCCGATGCCCTCGTCAATGCCCAAAGCGAGGTACAGGCCATCGGCGTGATAGCCCAGTTTCCAGAGAATGTCCCACAACGAGAGCGAATCCTTGCCGCCGGAGACCGCCACCAGTATCTTCTCGTCGTGCGTGAACATGCGATATTTCTCGATGAAGCGTTCCGTCTGGGCCGGAATCCACTCCAGGTAATGTTCCTTGCACAAAGCCAGTTTGTGCTGGCGCATATTGAAAGCAGCTTTCCCGCCGCATTTACGACATTTCATTTTGATCTCTATTCAAAAGCACACATCTTTGCGAGGGCATGGCCCGGGGCAATGACATCAGCCGCCCGAAATGACGGCAATTAATTTGACGACCTGACCATCCTGCAGGATTTCGTCTTCAGTGATCAGTTCGCCATCGCGTGTGGCTATCACAGATTCGGGCACAATGCCAGTTTTCTTCAACGCCGAGAGCAAAGTCATGCCGGCTTTAACTTCATACTCTTTATCGCGCAAAATCAGTTTAACGCTCACAAAAACTCCTATCCATGCTGGGGGTGCCAGGGACGACATTGTACTTTCGGGCAGGCAAATCGTCAAATACCAGGCCGGGATAAGGCCACAGTCCGATCAACGTGCACATCCCGGGGAGAAAACGAGGCGGCCGGTGCAGGACTATCAAAACTTGTATTCCCTCACCTTCTCCCCTATACTGTAATTGTCACTTGTGTACCAGCTTCACGACTTAGAGAAGGGAGTTGATAATGTCTGACGTCGCTATTTTCTGGGACCCGGCCGGAATGGAACTGGACAAATTGGGTTCCAAACGCTACCTGCGCGCCACGGACGGCGATACGCCGTACGTCTCACTGTCCATCCGCATGTTGAGCAT
>JAADGN010000002.1 GCA_013152325.1 Chloroflexota bacterium | reverse complement strand
TTGGCGGCTTGGCTGCGTTGGTTTTTTTGCAATCGCAGGATTTTCTTCTACAACTGGGCGTTCCGCCAAGTCCCTCTAATCAGGCTGTCTATTGGGGGAGTGGCCTGTTGACGGCGTTTTGTTTTGGGCTGATTGGGATAGGTGCAGCCGCATTGGCCGGCGCAGCCGCGGGATATTTTGGAACCTCCTCTGTCCCACCTGCCGAACTGATTGACGCATAAATTTTTTAGGAAAAATACCAAAGACCTCCCGCAGGGAATTGCGGGAGGTCGCGTTTGTGCACAGCGCATAAAAGGCAATTGGTATAATATGCGCCATGATTCCTAACGCTCTTGAATTTCAAATTGGTACGCTGCTGCGCGAACGCAGCTTGAAGTTGGTCATCGCTGAATCCTGTACCGGCGGGCTGGTTGGTCATCGTATCACCAATGTGCCCGGCTCGTCGGAATATTACCTGGGCAGCATAACGGCCTATGCCTACGAGGCCAAGGTGCGTTTGTTGGGCGTCTCGTGGGATACCCTCAATACGCACGGCGCAGTCAGCCGCGAGACGGTGCTGGAGATGGCGCGCGGCGTCCGTCGGGCGCTGGCTGCGGATATCGGACTCGCTGTCAGCGGGATTGCCGGTCCCGGCGGCGGGACGGACGAGAAGCCGGTCGGCACGACCTGGATCGGGATGTCTGCCCCGGACGGCGAGTGGGCGCGTCATTTCTGTTGGGACGGCGACCGCCTCCAAAACAAGGCCTACTCCGCCGATGCCGTCTTGCAGATGTTGATGGCTTACTTGCAGGGCGAACGCGATTTGGATCAAGGATGATATTCACCTCGGCGCGCATCGGGCGCTCGGAGAAAGACAAATGAAACTCTGTGAACTCCGCGGTCTCTGTGGTGAATTTTTGGAAAGGAAAGCCCATGTCAAAAGACATCTCTATCCTCTTTCTCGGTAAAGCGGACGATCCCTATTGCGCGGCCGGCCTCGATTTTTGCCGTCAGAATACCCCCAACGTGACCTGGTGTCTCGGCACATGGGGCGCGCCCTTGTCGGACGAGGCCAAAGCCTGGGAAGGCGATCTCATCATCTCCTACCTCTCGCGCTGGGTGGTGCCCAAATACTTGCTGGAACGAGCGAAGCTCGCTGCCATCAACTTTCACCCCGCGTCGCCCGATTACCCCGGCATCGGCTGTAACAACTTTGCGCTCTACGATGAAGTTGACGAATACGGCGTGACCTGTCACCACATGGCTCCCAAGGTGGACACCGGCGGCATCATTAAGGTGCTGCGTTTCCCGGTCTTCCCCGCGGATGATGTGGCCTCCGTCCTGGCGCGCACCTATGCCTATCAGTTGGTGCTTTTCTACGACGTGGTGAGCGGCATTTTCAAAGGTGAGCCGCTCCCCGTCTCCGATGAAACCTGGACGCGCACACCCTTTACGCGCCAGGAATTCAACGAGCTGATGACCATCACCCCCGACATGGACGATGAAGAGATCGCCCGCCGCGTGCGTGCGACGAGTTTTGGCGAGTGGCAGCCGAGTGTGAAACTGGGCGGCTACACCTTCAAACTGAAACCTGCCGACGAGCGGTGACCGTGCGCGTTGTCGTCATCATCTCGGCGGACGCCGAGTGGCGCGCGGTCAGGCCGCTCTTTCCCAACGCGGAAATCCAGACCTCGCCCTACGGCGAATTCTTCCTTGCAGCTTTAAACCTGCAACCCGTAACCATTTTCCACGGCGGCTGGGGCAAAATTTCGGCGGCAGCCAGCGCCCAATATGTGGCAGATAATTTCCATCCGGACATTATCGTCAACCTGGGGACGTGTGGCGGATTCGAGGGGCGCGTCGAGCGGGGGGAAATCATCCTTGTCGAGCGGACGCTGGTCTACGACATCATCGAGCAGATGGAAGACCCCGACGAGGTCATTGCCTACTACGCAACCGACCTGGACCTGGGCTGGCTCCCGTCTCCTGAGCCGCATCCCGTCCGACGCGGACTCCTGCTCTCCGGCGACCGCGACATTCTCCCGGACGACATCCCCACCTTGATCGAGAAATATGACGCCTTCGCGGCGGATTGGGAGTCGGCCTCCATCGCCTGGGTCGCGCGCAAGAACGGCCTGCGCTGCCTGATCCTGCGCGGCGTCAGCGATCTGGTTGGCGCGGGCGGCGGCGAGGCCTATGGCGACGTGTCCCTGTTCCACGAACGGACGAAGGAGATCATGGCGCGCCTGATCCGTCAGTTGCCGGATTGGCTGCCGGGGATCGAATGAAATACGATCCGAAGAAATATCATTGCAGGTCAACCGGTACATTCGCTCCAACCCCTCCATGAGTGTGTCGCACCTGACAGGTTGGTTAGGCCGATTAAAGGGTAAAATCTAAAACGAATGAAAAATCCTATTAGACCAGGTGCGACGCACGCATGACTCTACAACAATAACCTCCCGCAGGTTCCGAACCTGTGGGAGGTTGCTTTTACTTCCCTAACCTCGCCCTCTCCTCCTCGACCACGCTCTCATCCAATTTCTTGAACAGCGGGGCGGGCTTTTGCAGGAGCGTGCCCGGCTGCAGGTCGCTGGGTTTCCATTGCAGGCCCTCCACGCCGCGGTAGCGCAGGGCGGTGTGTTCGCCCAGGCCGTCGTTGACGGTCTCGACGTATTGCTCGCCGAAGAGCGGTTCGCCGTACCCCAGGTAGGCATGCAGTTTCTCGGACGAGAAGGGGATGAAGGGGGCGAAGAGCACCTTGAGCGAGTCGATTGCCTTCAGCGCGGTGTAGACAGATTTGGCGGCTTCGTCTTTGTTCTTTTTAATTTCGAACCAGGGCGCGGACGTGTCGAGGTATTTGTTGACCTCGGATGCCAGGCGCATGGCCTCTTGCAGGGCGGCGCGCGGATGGACGGCTTCGAGCAGATCGCCTACGGACTGGAATCCGCTTTCGACAACGGTCAGCAGGCTCAGGTCCGCGTCGCGCAGCGTGGATGTGTCCACATCGGGGACATGCCCGTCCCAGTGTTTGTAGCAGAACGAGAGCACGCGGTTGGCCAGGTTGCCCCAATTGGCGACCAGTTCGTTGTTGTTGCGGGCCACGAATTCGGCCCAATCCCAGTCGCTGTCTTTCGTCTCCGGCATATTGATCGTCAGGTAGTAGCGCAGCGGATCGGGGTCGTAACGGGTCAGGGCCTCGCGTCCCCAAACGGCCCAGTTGCGGCTGCCGCTGATCTTGCGGCCTTCGAGATTCATGAATTGATTGGCGGGCACATCGTAAGGCAGGGTCAGGCGCCGGTCATTTTCTCCGGCGAAGATTTGCATGAACTTTTCGCCGGCGCCCATCAACTCGGCCGGCCACATGGCGGTGTGGAAGAAAATGTTGTCTTTGCCGATAAAGTAGAAGGCTTTGGCTTCGGGGTTGGTCCACCAGTCCTCCCAGGCTTTGGGAGTGCCGTTGATGTGGGCCCACTCGATGGCCGCGGAGAGGTAACCGATGACTGCCTCGAACCAGACATAGAGGGATTTGCCGTCCCAGCCTTCGACCGGGACCGGGATGCCCCAATCCAGGTCGCGCGTGATGGGGCGGGGTTTCAGCCCATCGGCTTCGATTTTGCCCAGCGATTCGCCGATGACGGTTTCGCGCCAGTAACTTTTGCGGGCGCGCAGGAACTCGGCCACGTCTGGCTCCAGTTTGGAGAGATCGAGGAAATAGTGTTCGGTGTCGCGCAGTTCGGGCGTGGAGTCGTCCACTTTGGAGCGCGGGTTGAGCAGCTTTTCCGGTTCGAGCACGTTGCCGCAGGTGTCGCATTGGTCGGAGCGGGCGCCCTCCGCGCCGCAGATGTAGCAGGTGCCTTCGATGTAGCGGTCGGGCAGGAAGCGCGAGGCTTTGGGCGAGTACCATTGCGGGCGGGTTTCGGTATACAGGTAGCCGTTCTCTTTTAACGCCAGGAAGATGCTCTGCGAGACCTTGAAATGATTTTCGGTGTGGGTGGAGGTGAACAGGTCGTAGGAGATGCCCATGCCCTGGAACAATTCGAGAAATCCGGCGTGGTAGCGTCGGTAGACCTCGAGCGGGCTGACGCCCTCCTCGTCCGCGCGCACGGTGACGGGCGTGCCGTGCGAATCGGTGCCGGAGACCATAATGACGCGGTCCCCTTTCAGGCGGTGGTAGCGGGCGATGATGTCGCCGGGCAGGTGCGAGCCGGTAATATTGCCGACGTGAATTTCGGCGTTGGCGTAGGGCCAGGCGATGGCGATGAGGATGTTTTCAGGCATGATGTCTCCTAACAAATTCTATTTCGAGTGTCATTGTGCAATCTCGCAGCACTTTCCTGCCATTGCGATGAGACTGCTTCGGGCGTGCTTCGCAACGCCCTCGCAATGACAGGATACAAACAAAAAGGCCGTCCGCGTGATTGGACAGCCCGAAGTGTCGACGTGTGTTGAACTAACGCGTTCCCTCGGTCGCTGCCCAGACGCGGCGGGACATGGCCATAGGCATCATGGTCGTCGTCGAACGGGGCGGGGAGCAAGGGAGTCTGTTCATTGGTCTTAGTTTACGAGGGCGGAATGGTTTTGTCAATAGCCGTTTTTTGCTCACGGTGGAGAAGCAGGGAACCGCTGCTCTTCATTTACAAATAATCCTTCAATTGCCTTGCCCGGCGCGGATGCCGCAAGCGCCGCAACGCGCGCCCTTCGATCTGGCGGATGCGCTCGCGCGTCAGGCCGAATTTCCGCCCCACTTCCTCGAGGGTGTAGGGCGTGCCATCGTCCAGGCCGAAGCGTAGACGGAGGATGCGCGCCTCGCGCGGCGAGAGCGTGGACAGCACATCTTCCAGTTTCTCGCGCAACATGGATTGGTAGGCGCTCTGCAGCGGCGTCGGGCTGAACTCGTCTTCGATGAACATGCCCAGTTCCGAGTCCTCGTCGTCGCCGACGGGACTCTCCAGCGAGAGCGGCAGCCAGGAGACCTTCAGGATCCACTGCACCTTTTTCACGGTCAGGCCGATGGCTTCGGCCAGCTCCTCGACCGTGGGGGTGCGCCCGAGTTTTTGCTCCAGTTTGCGGTTGAGTTTGTACAGTTGGCGGATGCGGTCGATCATGTGGACGGGCACGCGGATCGTCCGGGCTTGATCCGCGATCGCGCGTGTGATTGTCTGGCGGATCCACCAGGTGGCGTAGGTCGAGAAGCGGAAGCCGCGCGTATAGTCGTATTTCTCGACGGCTTTCATCAGCCCCAGATTGCCTTCCTGGATCAAGTCGAGGAAGGGTACGCCGCGTCCCATATAGCGTTTGGCGATGCTGACCACCAGGCGGGTGTTGGCCTTGATGATATGCTCGCGCGCCAGTTGCCCATCGGTGATGATCGATTCCAGCTTGCGGCGCCTGGCCGCGGCTTTACGTCCGCTCAGTTGCAGGTATTCTTGCTTGGCCTGGCGGCCTTTCTTGATGCGAATGGCAATCTCAAGTTCCTCCTCGACCGAGAGCAGCGGGACGCGTGACATCTCTTTGAGATACATGCCAACCGTGTCGTCGCTGGATAGTGTTTCGATTCCGGGGGCTGGTTCGATTTCGAGGGAGGGGGAGTCTGGCTGGGCGGGCGCGGGATCGAGTTCGCGCGCCGTGTCGATGATGTCCACGCCGCGATGGCGCAGGGCGACCAGCAGGACGCTCAGGCGTTCGGCATCCTGCCCGACGTCCGGGTAGACCTCCATCAGGTCGTCGGTCGTCAGGTAGCCCTGGATATCGGCTTTTTCCAGGAGCATGTCTATTGCGACTTCATGGCGTTGTTTCCGTCCTGTGTGTGCCACAAAAATCTCCTGAAAGCGCCCCGTCACTTTTGCCTGTTTGGAGTCTGTCCGAGCATTTATAAAGACTTTCGGATGGATCCCCTTATTTTTCCAACAGGTTCTTGAGTGCCGAGAACGGTGATGATTTGTCCAATTGAGCTTGATGACCGCATTCGGTCGTATTGAGGTCTGCGCCACAGACCTGACACAGCCCCTTGCAGCCTGGCTTGCAAATGGGGGTGATGGGGACCGCCAGCAGCGCGTCCTCACGGATAAACGGCTGCAGGTCGATGCGCGCATCCTTGGGCAAAACCAGATCCGATTCAGACGTGGAACGATTCCTGAAAGCGTACAATTCGGTCATCTCCCAATGAAGGGTGTGTTCATACGTGGTCAGGCAGCGCGCACATTCCAGGTCCAGATCGGCCTGGAATGTTCCCTGGACGAGCAATCCTTGCGGAGTGCGTCCGACGGTGACCAGGCCTCGAAAATGACGTAAATCCAGATCGTCCGGGATCTGGATTTGGGGGAGATCAAACGGGAATTCGTGGCTGTATCCGACCGGGTGATTGAGCAGGAAGCCGAGGTTCAGCCAAAAAGGATGTTGGGGGGTTGTCACGATAAGCACACAACGTTAAAAAGGATATGCCCATTCTAGCACATTCGACTCGCGGCGTCAAGCGTTTTGCGCGTAACCATCAGGATGCCGGGAATGGCAGCCGTACCATTTTGGGGAAATGAAAACGGCGGGATGCGCATCCTGCCGCAATGTACGAGCCAGGTTTTCTGCTAAAACTCCCTGTCCACAATATAGCGCGCCAGGCTTTCCAGCGCCTCGCGCTCTTCCCCCTTGGGTTGACTATCCAGCGCCGCCAGCGCGCGGGCGACGAAGCCCTTGGCTTCCTCCAGCGAGCGTTGGATGGCGTCGCTGCCCTGGATGGCCTCGATCAGCCGCACCATGCGCGTCTCGTTGTGATATTGGCCTTCCAGCAGGGCGTGCACGTCCTCGTTGTCAGGATGGTCTTCGATGTAGTACAGTGCGGGCAGGGTGATCAACCCTTGCAGCAGGTCGTTGCCCACCGGCTTGCCGATGGTTGTTTGCTCACCCGTGAAATCGAGAATGTCGTCCACAATTTGGAAGGCCATGCCCAGTTCGCGGCCGAAAAGTCGGGCGGCTTCGATGGCGTCATCGTCGACTGCGCTGATGATGGCCGCGCCGTTGGTCGAGAGTTCGAACAACGATGCGGTTTTGGCATAGATACGCTGGTAATAATTCTCCCGGCTGGCCAGCCCGCGGCTGTCGAACATCTGGGTCAATTCGCCGTTGACGATCACAGCCAGCGTCTCGGCGAATTTTTCCATCACGGTCAGCGAGCCGGTCTGGGCGGCCAGGTTGGCCGCGCGGGCAAAGATGAAGTCGCCGGTCAGCACGGTTGCGGCGGGCGTCCATTTGGTGTTCAATGTTGGGTTGCCGCGTCGCAGCAGTGAGCCGTCGATCAGGTCGTCGTGTACCAGCGTGGCGGTGTGCAGCAGTTCGATTGCGGCGGACAGCGTGATCAAACGCTCGGGGTCAGCGCCAAGCATGTTGCCGGTCAGCAGGACGAGGGTCGGGCGGACGCGTTTGCCGCCCGAGGCGAGCAAATGCTCCAGCGCGGCGCGCAGATCGGGATGGCGGTCATCCGCCTGGGAGCGCATCCGCGCTTCGACCTCTTTGATCGTGGTTTGTACAGGTGTAAAAAAAGTCAACGTGCTCAATTTCTCACCAGTTGAATAGCCGGGCAGCGTTGGCGGAGGTGATCTCCGCCGCCCGCGCCGCGGCCAGGGTGTGTAATTCTGCGATCTTTTCAGCGACCAGGTGCACGTAAGCCGGTTCGTTGCGCTTGCCGCGATGCGGATGGGGCGCCAGGAAAGGTGCGTCGGTCTCTGTCAGTAAACGTTCGAGCGGCAGCGCAGCGACGACTTGCTGCCGTTTGGCCGCGTTCTTGAATGTGACCGGGCCGGTAACGCCGATGTAAAAGCCGAGACGGATGGCCTGTTGCGCCGTCTCCAATGTGCCGCCGAATGAGTGTAACACACCCGGACGTTCGGCCAGCGGATCGTTCCTGGATTTTAGGTCTGCTACCCATGCTTCGAGCATTTCCAGCAGGTCGGCAGCGGCGAGCCCCGAGTCGGCGTCGTCCTCCTCACGCAGGTGCAGTACAACGGGCAGGCCGAGTTCGGCGGCCAGGGACAGTTGCTCTTTCAGAATGCGCCGCTGAAGGTCGTGCGGGGCGTGATCGCGGTAGTAATCCAGGCCGATCTCGCCTATGGCGTTAACACGCGGGCTTTGTGCCAGGTTACGCAAATTGCCGCGGGCGGCTTCGTCCCATGTCAGCGCATCGTTGGGATGCACGCCAACGGCGGCGAAAAGCATGGGGTGAGAGTTGGCCAATTTAACGGCGGCCCGGCTGGAGGCCAGTGTGATCCCGGGGATCAGGATGCGGGTCAGGCCGGCTTCCTGCGCGCGGGCAATCACCTCGTCGCGGTCGTCGTCGAATCTATTAAGGTCCAGGTGGCAGTGTGTGTCGGATAAGTTCAAGGGTGCAAGTTACGGGCTACTTGATGCCCGCGATATTCAGGCCGTCCTGCAAAATGGCCTCGACCTTGTCTTTGTGCATGGTTTCGCAGTAGACGCGGATGATTGGCTCGGTGCCGCTGAAGCGAATCAGCAGCCAGCCGCCATCTTCGAGACGGAACTGGTAGCCGTCGATCGTGACCAGTTCGGTCACTTTCAGCCCGCCAATGCTTTCGGGGTTGGCAGACAGGATGCGGTCGATCTTCTCCTGGCGGTCACCCTTGAAGGGGGTGTCGATGCGGTCGTAGTAATGCGCCCCGCCGACTTTTTCGAAGAGCATGTCCAGCAGTTCGGACGGTTTCTTGCCGGTTTGCACCATGAAATCGAGAAAGTACAGCCCGGCCAGGATGCCGTCACGTTCAGGGACGTTGCCGCGGAAGGCGTAGCCGCCGGACTCTTCGCCGCCGATCAGGGCGTTCACTTCGAGCATCTTGGGGGCCACGTATTTGAAGCCCACGCCGGTTTCGATCACCTCTACGCCGTAGATCTTGCCGAGTTTGTTCAGCATGGTGGTGGTGGAGAGCGTCTTGACGATTGGGCCGCGCGCGCCGCGGATTTCGAGCAGGTAGTAGGCCAGCAGGCCGTAGGCGCGCAGTTGGTCGATGAATTCGCCGCGCTCGTCGCCAAAGCCGACGCGGTCCGCGTCGCCGTCGTTGATCAGCAGCACGTCGGCCTTGTTGTCCACGGTGGCCTGCAGGCCGACGTTCACGTTGGGCGGGATGGGTTCCGGGCGCTTCATTTCCGGGAAGAGGGGGTTGCGCGTGTTGTGGATTTCGATGATCTTTGTCGAGCCGCCATCCAGCAGGCGTGTGAACCAGCCCGCGCCGTTGCCCCACATGGCGTCGACCAAAACGGTCAGCCCGGCCTCTTTGATGGGCTGCAGGTCGAGCAGTTGGTTGATGTGGGTGATGTAGTCCGGCGCAGCGTCGAAGACGACGATTTTGCCCTCGGCTTGCGCCTGTTTGAAATCCGCGCGCTTCACGCCGCTTTCATCGGCCGGGATGCGGGCTTCGATTTCCTCCAGCCCTGCCGGGTCGATCGCGCCGCCGTGCTCGTCACGGACTTTGAAGCCGTTGTCGGTGGGCGGGTTGTGCGAGGCGGTGATGTTGACCGCGCCGGCAGCCTTTTTGGCGACTACCGCATACGAAATGACGGGCGTGGGGGTTGCGCCTTCGGTCAGGTAAACGCGCAGACCGTTCCCGGCCAGCACTTCGGCCGCGGCAGCGGCGAAGTGTTCACTGTCGAAGCGTTTGTCGTAGCCGACCACGACCCACTGATCTTTTTTGCCCTTGTCAAGCAGGTAGGATGCGAATCCCTGGGCACAGCGGCGGACGCTTGTGAAGGTATAATCGTCGGCGATTTTTCCGCGCCAGCCGTCCGTACCGAATTTAATTGTTGTAGACATGAATACTCCCGTTGTGAAAACTTTAACGGGAGGTATTATAACAGAAGGTGTCTTGTCCAAGAGCTTTGGGTCTCTGGGATTCAGGGTTTTCTAAAAATCGCGGCTCATCAACCGTGCATGCTATAATTGACGCGTTGGGTACGATCAGGAGAAAATATGACTTCCAAAACACCTCTCTCCAATCTCGCCAAATTGCCGCAAGTTTCCGACAATTGGTACGTTGCTGTGCGAAAACTGCGTCATTGGATGGAAAACGAGGAAGGCGAAATCGTGCGTCCGTTCCTGCTGGTAGGCGTCAGCATGGAGAGCGGCATGGTACTGGTAAATGGTATGGCCGAGGCATTTCCGTCAATGGAAAAGGTGCGCGACCTGCTCTTTAACGCCATGGTCGAGCCGCCGAAATTGGCTGGCTACCAGCCTGCCCGCCCTCAGGGCGTCTTTTTTGAACAGCCATCCCTTGCCGAGGCGCTCGCGCCTTCTCTGGAGGAGATTGGCATAAAGAGCGAACACAAGGACTTGAGCGCGCATTTGGCTGACCTGATCAAAGATTTGGAAGCAATGCTGAAGGGCGGCGAAGAAGAATTTCCGGGCATTCTCTCCGGCGAAGGCGTCACGCCCCAATTGGTAGCGGACGTATTTTCTGCCGCGGCAGAATTTTACCGCGCCGAACCCTGGATACATCTTGCAGACAGTCAACCCCTGGCGGTGGAGTTCCCGGAAAGCAAGGAAACCCTTTTTGTGCAGTTGATGGGCAACGCTGGGGTTGACTATGGCTTTGCGGCTTACCGGCGCTGGGAGGATTTGCTGCATGTCTATGAGGCGGCAGACAACCTCGGAGAGCGCATCCCCTCCGGCGGTTGGATTTCGTTCTCGTTTGCCGAACCGCATTTTCTGCCCTTTGCCGATCTGGACGCGATAGAACGGCACGGCTGGGAAATCGCCGGAAAGGATGCTTATCCCCTGCCGGCCGCCTACTATCCCGACCATCTGGAGCGCCTGGACGCGGACTTGTTGTCGCTTTTCAATGGCGTTTTGCGCGCCGTGCCCGCCTTTGTCAAAAAACATCTGAAGTCCGACGGAAAAGGGAACTACAACCCGGTGGAAAAGAAAATCGTCGTTCCCACTTATGCGGGACCGGTAAAGATGCGGGTCAGGTACCCGGCGGGCGATCTTCCGAAGAGTATCTTTCCTGCTCGGGATGTCGGGTGGTTGCCCGACGAGGAAGATGGTGACGAGTTGCTCGCCTTCGACCGGCGCGCCATGGAAGGGGACATGGCAAAAATGTTCGGGGGTTTTGATGGTGGTCTGAAGGATCCTGCCTTGAAGAAGGCGCAAAAGCTGATGTACAAAGCCTGGGACGAACAAAACTCGGCCAAGCGCATCAATATGGCTCACCAGGCGCTTTCGATCTCGCCCGATTGTGCAGATGCCTACGTGCTGCTGGCGGAGGAGGAAGCCGACACCCTCCAGCGGTCAGCAGAGTTGTACGCCAAAGGCGTGGAGGCCGGCGAGCGCGCCCTTGGCGAGAAATTCTTCGAGGAGAACGAAGGATATTTCTGGGGACTTTTGGCCACGCGCCCGTACATGCGCGCGCGGGAAGGGCTGGCGAACTGCCTGTGGAGTCTTGGAGAACTCGAAGAGGCCAAGCAGCATTTCGAAGAATTGCTGCGCCTGAATCCGGACGACAACCAGGGAATCCGTTATTCCTTGTTGAATATTTTCCTCGAAACAAGGGCTTACCGGGACGTCGCTGCTCTTTTGAAGGAATATGATGGGGACTGGTCGCCTGCCTGGCTTTATACCAAGGCATTGTTGGCTTTCCGCCAACATGGCGACTCCCCCGAGGCCAATGCCGCCCTTGAAGAGGCATTGGAACAAAATGCTTATGTGCCAGTCTACCTGACTGGCGAGAAGCGCATCCCCAACCGCCTCCCTGCGTACATTACGGTTGGCGGTGAGGACGAAGCGGTCTCTTACGCCAGTGGACACCTGAATCATTGGCGGCGGACGCCAGCGGCGATCAAATGGCTGCGCAGCCGAACGCAGACCAAAGCGGAAAAGGAAACGAAACCCAAGAAACGACGCAAGCGTCACCGACCAGAATCGTCTGGTTGACCACTGTCTGCCGCGGGTGTTTTTCTTCCCCGGCATTGCCGTACGATAATATCGAGGCCTTCCAACAACCTGTCTTCAAACCATGATTTACCTTGATTACGCTGCCACCACCCCTGTCGACCCGCGCGTGCTCGACGTCATGCTGCCCTATTTCAGCGGGACGTTTGGCAATCCGTCGTCTGTCCACCGTTATGGACAGCAGGCCGAGGCTGCGCTGGATTCGGCGCGCGAAACTGTCGCCTCCGTGTTGAACTGCCGCCCGGACGAGGTCATTTTCACCTCCTGCGGCTCTGAATCCGATAACCTGGCTTTGCGCGGCGCGGCGTTGGCGGCCCGCGAGAGGCGCGGCGCAAGGCGTATATTGACCGCCCGCATCGAGCATCACGCCGTCAGCCGGACGGCGGAGCAATTGGAGGCGTATTACGGCTTCCAAGTCGAATGGCTGGACGTGGATGCACACGGCATGGTCACGCCGGAGGCGGTTGAAAAGGCGATCGATGACGGAACGGCGG
This sequence comes from Chloroflexota bacterium, assembly GCA_013152325.1. GTDB lineage: Bacteria > Chloroflexota > Anaerolineae > Anaerolineales > Villigracilaceae > Desulfolinea. The sequence goes on along the minus strand of JAADGN010000002.1, from coordinate 12,706 downwards.
TCGTCTCGGTCATGTATGCCAACAACGAGATTGGCACGATCAACCCGGTCGCCGAGATTGCGGCGGTTTGCCGTCAGCACGGTGTGCCCTTCCACACGGATGCCGTCCAGGCGGCGGGTTACTTGTCCGTGGACGTGGACGCGCTGGGCGTGGACATGCTTTCGCTGGGCGGGCACAAGTTTTACGGTCCGAAGGGCGTCGGCGCGCTCTACGTCCGCAAGGGGACGGCGCTCGTCCCGTCCCAGACTGGCGGGGGGCAGGAGTTTGGCCTGCGCGCCGGGACGCAGAATGTGCCCTACATTGTCGGCTTTGCCGAAGCGCTGCGCCTGACCGCCGGGGAGCGCGAGCAGCGCGCGGCACACGTCCGCTCGCTGCGCGACAAGGTCATCGGCACCGTGCTGGAAGAGATCCCGAACAGCCGCCTGACGGGTCATCCCGGTCAGCGCCTGCCCAATCACGCCAGTTTTGCCATCCAGGGGGCGGACGGCAACCTGTTGTTGACTTTGCTGGATGCGGCCGGCTTTGCCTGCTCGTCCGGCTCCGCGTGCAAGACGGGCAACCCGGAGCCGTCGGAGGTGATGACGGCGATTGGCCTGTCGCGCGAGTGGGGGCTGGGCTCGCTGCGGGTGACGCTGGGATCGCATTCCGTGCCGGAGCATGTCGAGAAGTTTTTGGAAGTGCTGCCGGCGTTGGTCGCAAAAACGCGGGCATTGCATTGACCGCGGATGGTGCGGAGTACACGAAGCCGGGCTTTGTCCGTTTATCTGTGTACTTCGTGGCGGGGAGAGGTGTTGAATGCCTAAAGTTGTTGTTGCCATGTCCGGAGGCGTCGACTCGTCCGTCGCGGCGGCCCTGCTCAAGCAGCAGGGCCATGATGTCATCGGTATGATGCTGCGGCTGTGGTCGGAGCCGGGCAAGGAAGATAGCAATCGCTGCTGCACACCCGACTCGATGGCGCTGGCGCGGCGTGTGGCCGCCAAACTGGATATCCCCTTTTACGTGGTGGATGCGAAAGAGGTCTTTCGCAGCACGGTCGTGCAGTATTTCCTGGATGGCTATGCCCGGGGCGTGACGCCCAATCCGTGCCTGGTTTGCAACCGCCACATCCGCTGGGAATTCTTGCTCGACCGCGCCCTGGCGCTCGGCGCAGACTATATGGCGACCGGACACTATGTCGGTTTGCGGGAGGAGCCGGACGGACGCTTCGCCCTCCTGCGGGCTGTTGACCGGACGAAAGACCAGTCCTACGTCTTGAGCGTGCTCCGCCAGGAGCACCTGCGGCGGGCGCTTTTCCCGGTTGGCGGGTATCCCAAGTCCGAGATCCGGCGGATCGCGGCGGATTTTGGCTTGCCGGTGGCCCGCCGTGCCGACAGCCAGGATTTGTGTTTCCTGGCCGGCGAGGATTACCGCGCGTTTATTCGCCGCAATGCGCCCGGGATCGCCCGCCCTGGCGAGATTGTCACCCGCGACGGGACGGTGCTTGGCGAACACCAGGGATTGGCCTACTACACCATCGGCCAGCGCAAGGGGCTGGCGCTTCGACAAATCTCGGCCCGCAGCGAGCCGTTCTACGTGTTGGCAAAGGATGCCGCCAGCAATACCCTCGTCGTTGGGACGGCGGACGAACTTGGTCTGCGCGAGTTGAGCGTCAAAGACGTGAACTGGATCAGCGGCGACGCGCCGGATGGCCCGTTCCGCGCCGAGGTCAAGATCCGTTATACGGCGCGCGAAGCCTGGGCCGGGGTGACGCCCGAAAACGGGGGGCGGGCCGTCGTCCAGTTTGACGAACCGCAGCGTGATATTACGCCGGGGCAGGCCGCGGTCTTTTACCGGGGGGACGTCTGCCTGGGCGGCGGCACGATCGTTTAGTCCTTGTGCACAGCCAGAACGTCGAATCTCATCTGACGATTGGAGAAAGAATGACCCTGCCAGCTTTTCTTTTGGGTTTGTTGATTGCGTCGCTTTATGGCGCGCTGTTCCATTTTTGGCGTGGCGGCGGGCCGGGACGATTGTTCTTTTATCTCGTGCTGAGTTGGGCGGGATTTTGGGGCGGTCACTTTTTGGGAGTCTGGCGCGGCTGGGCGTTCGCCCCGTTGGGGCCGCTCGACCTGGGGTGGGCCACGCTGGGGGCGGTTGTGCTCCTGTTGATTGGGTATTGGCTGAGCTTGGTGGAAGTTGGCCGGGAATAAAAAAACCCTCCGCCGAGCGGAGGGTTTTTCATCAGCGATACCTTACAGGGGCATGACGTTGGCGGCCTGCGGTCCTTTGGGGCCTTCTTCGATCGTGAATTCGACCTGCTGGCCTTCGTTCAGCGTGCGGTAGCCGTCTGTCTGAATGGCTGAATAATGGACAAAGACGTCTGGCCCGCCCTCGCGCTCGATGAAGCCGTAGCCTTTGCTGGTGTTGAACCATTTAACCGTGCCGGTAATGCGATCGTCCATTTTCTTTCTTTCTCCTGATATGTTGGTGAATATTCCATGGTGCGGGTATCCTGCGGGGCAAAAAACCAACAGCCCAAACAGCGTCACACTGTTCAGGCCGTTCACTACGAGTCCAGCAAGAATACACGTGCCACCTTGTAAAAAGTTTATCAGGATTGAAGGGCTTCGTCAAGAAATTGGCCGGCCCTAAATTTGACCGCGGGACGCCTACGGATTGAGCAGAATCTCCTGGCTGTACAGGTAAATCAGCCCCGAGATGCGGTCGTCGGCCTGGCGGACGATCAGTCGCGCCGGAGTTGGGCCTGTGACGTCATAGGCAAGCGTGGTCGCGAACGGCTGCCTGCTCCCGCCGTCCAATGTCAGCACGCGCAGTCCCAGGGTTTTGCCGGATTCGTCCAGCAATTCGACGATGACCGGGGTGTCGTTGAAGGGCTGCATTTCCCCGCGTATCGTCAATGTGCCGCCAAAAACGGGGGCATCTGGCAATGGGTCGAAGAGCACACAGCGCGCATAGGGAGCGTCGGGCGGGCTGATCTCGTCATCACCGACGGAGAGCAACAGCAGGTGTACTGCTGCGCGGGCCTGGGGACGCCCAAATTTGTCTTCGGTGATGATTTGCAAGCGGCCGATCTCGGCTGCCGCGCGCACTTCGAACGGGATTTTCAGCGTGACGTAGGCTCCTTCTGGCAGATAGCTGGTTTTGCGAAGGACGTTGCGCGCCAGCAGACGCCCGTCCTCGCCGAGCAACTCGACCCGTATCTGGCCATCCGCGCCGGGAACGATGTACGCTTTCAGGCGGATTGGCGAGGAGACCTTCGACATCGGCCCCGGCGCAAGAATGCGGATGGCCTCCAGGGGCGGCTCTGGCGCGCGGGTTGGCGTGACTGTGGGCGGAATGTCCGGGGTCGGGCTTGGGGAGGGCGTCAGGGTGGCCTCCGGCGTTGGGCTGGCGGCGCTGGCAAAGGGTCCGGAGAGAACCGAGGCGGTTGACGTGGCGCCGGAGGCGGCGGTCAGCGCGACCGCTGTCGGCAGGTAGTCTTCCGGCAGGGGCGTCGGTCCGGAATTCATACCGAGGCTTGAACAGCCGGTCAAAAGTGCCAGCAGGAAAATGGTCGGGAGAAGAAGGTGGATGGGTTTGCGAAACATGCCTGAATTATAAAAGAAAAGATGCCACATCCGGCGGGCATTTGACGTGGCATCTTCTGTGGGCGGATGCGTTCCTTACAGTCCGTATATGTCGTTGTACTTGCTTTGCAGGTAGCGCAGGTAAGGCTCCGGGGTGATCTTGGAGCCGGTGACTTTCTGGACGAGTTCCTGCGGTTCATACTTGCGCCCGTATTGGTGGATGTTCTCGCGCAGCCAGCCCAGCAGGGCGTCGAATTTGCCCTGACGGATCTGTTCGGGCAGGTCGGGGATGGCCTGACCGATTTTCTCCCACAACTGGACGGAGATCAGGTTGCCCAACGCGTAGGTGGAGAAGTAGCCCATCATGCCGCCCGACCAGTGGATGTCTTGCAAGACGCCCTGGGCGTCGTTTGGCGGGAGGACGCCGAGATATTCTTCCATCTTGGCGTTCCATGCTTCGGGCAGGTCTTTGATTTCCAGGTTGCCTTCGACCATGTCGATTTCCAGTTCGAGGCGCAGCATGATGTGCATGTTGTAGGTCGCCTCGTCGGCTTCAACGCGGATCAGCGACGGCTCGACCTTGTTGATGCCCTTGTAGAAGGTTTGCAGGTCGACATTGCCGAGTTGCGCCGGGAAGCGTTCTTGCAGGCCGGGGTAGAAGTGTTCCCAGAAGGGGATCGAGCGCCCGACCAGGTTTTCCCACATGCGCGATTGGGATTCGTGCACGGCCAGCGAGGCTCCGTCGGCCAGAGGCGTGCGTTCGTAAGCCTGGCTGACGCCCTGCTCGTACATGCCATGGCCGGCTTCGTGCATGGTCCCGAACAAGGCTGAGGGCAGGAACTCTTCCATGAAACGTGTGGTGATGCGCACATCGTTGATGCTGAAGGATGTGGTGAAGGGATGCGCGGTTTTGTCCTGGCGGCCGCGCGTCCAGTCGTAGCCAAATTTGGTGATCACGTCCACGCCAAAATCCCACTGTTCCTTTTCGGGAAACGCCTGGTGCAGGAAGGAATCGTCCACCTGCGCGCTGGAGGTGATCGCCTGGAGCAATTCAACCTGTTTGGGGCGCAGCGTGTCGAAGATCTCTTTGACTTCGGCGGTCTTCATGCCCGGTTCGAAATTGTCGAGCAGCGTATCGTAGGGATGGTCGGCTGGCGGGAAGAAGGAGATGTACCGTTTTTGCAGTTCGAGGATCTTCTCAAGGTGCGGACGGAAAGCGGCAAAATCGGAATTGCGGCGGGCTTCCACCCAGGCTTCGTGCGCCTTTGTGGTGGCCTGGGCAAATTCGGCCACGAATTCCGGCGGGACGCGGATGGATTTCTCGTGATCGCGTGCGGCGATCTTGACCAGCCGCGCTTCGTCGGAATCGGGGGCGAGGCCGCGGGTCTCTTTCTTCAGGTCTTCCAGCAGGACGCCCACTTCATCGGAGGTGAATTTCTCGTGCGCCAGGCGGCTGATGGTTGCCAGGTGGTAGCCGCGCGCTTCCGCGCCGCCGGGCGGCATGTAGGTTTGCTGGTCCCAGCCGAGCAGCGCTGCAACGTGATTCAGGTCGGCGACCTCGCCAAGGATGGCTTTGAGTCGTGCGAGTTTTTGCTCCATTATGTAGGGTTCTCCAGAAATCTTTGTTCTGTTAATTTAATATAGCTGATATGGTGTGTTGGTCGGTACTGCCGTTGGCAATGGCGAAGAGGTCGCTGTCGGCGGCTTGTATACCGGACAGACTCCCGGTTCATCGCCGGTAGGCGTGAATCCGATCGACCAGCGGCAGGTGTTGTCCACTTCGGCCAGCGCCTTGAGCGGATAATATTTTTTCAATCCGGGCAGAGGCGAACCGGCTTCGGCGACGGTAAAATGATCGTTGTAATCGTACCAGGCGGGATTGAAGACGCCCTGATCCGTCCAGGCTCCCCACATGAAGTAGTTGTCGTTGGCGATCAGCGAGTATTTGAAAGCGATCTGCACGCTGTTCGGGTTTTGCGGCGAAACGCGCGCCCAGGCCACGTCGGGGTCGCTGTTGTGACCCTGGTCGAAGGCCAGCGTTTCGTAACCGTCCCCGCGCTGGGGCGGGTCTGACGAGATGGGGAAGTCGTTGCCCACGTCACGGTTGGCGTCGCGCCAGACGCGCACGCCGTCGGTGGACCAGGCTGACCCGGGGGTCGAAGCGAGGATCAACCAGTCGCCGCGGCCGTCCACGTCCAGATCCAATTCGATGCCGTAGTTGCCTTCCAACCCGCCGCCGGGACGGACGCCGACCAGATCGATGGTCACGTAGACCCAGCCGCCGCTGCGGCTCAAGGAAGCGCGTTTGATGTCCAGGTCGGGGAAGTAGGTGTCCATTGTGTTGGCGTTGAAGGGGCGTTCGTAGAGATTCTGGTCGAAGTTTTCGCCGCCGTTCGCCCGGCGCTCCGCGGCCGTACCGGATGAATCGGGGTCGGTCATGCCGCTTTCGCGATTTCCGGGCGGTTCGCCCGGCATGGTGTTGTGGACGATGGTGGCGGTCGGTTCAACGACCGTTTCCGGGGTGGCAGCAGGCGGGTTGACGGGCGCATTGCCTGCCTGGGCTGTCTGTGTTGCAGCCACCGATGTGCCGACGGCGTCGATATACGCCTGGGTGGTGCTGGCCGCGGGCGGAGAGAAGGAGATCGTCACTCCAGGGAGACTGCAGGCGGTAATGATCAGGATCGCAACGAACAGGCCGGCAATAAAACGAAAAGAAGCCTTCTTGACCATGGGGGTTTCTCCTTTCATTTCGGAAGGGACTACACCACTCTCCATCGCAGCGGCTCGCCGCGCAAGGCGGCCAGTACTTCGGCGGCGATGTGTTCGGCGGCGCGGGCCTGGGATTCGGTTGTCTGCGCGCCGATGTGGGGAGTGGCGATCACGTTTGGGTGCGTTACCAGTGCAGACGCTCCCGGCGGCTCCTGGGCGAAGACGTCCAGCGCCGCGCCCGCCACCTGTCCGGTGTTCAGCGCCGCCAGCAGGGCAGGTTCGTCGATTATGCCGCCGCGCGCTGCGCAGGCCAGGCGCACGCCCGGTTTCATCCGGGCAAAGGCGGCGTCGCCGAGCATGCCGCGCGTCTCCGCGCTGAGCGGCAGGTGCAGGGAGATGAAGTCGGCGCGGGCGTACAGCTCGTCGATTGTGACCGGCTGCGCGCCGCGTTCCGTGATCTCTTCGGGGGACAGGAAGGGGTCGTGCGCGATGATGGTCATCCCAAAGGCTGCGCCGCGCCGGCCGAGTTCGGCGCCGATGCGCCCCAGGCCGATGATGCCGAGCGTCTTGCCGTACAGTTCGACGCCCTTGAGCTTCTTCTTGTCCCATTGGCCGCGTTTCATGCCCGCGTCGGCGCGGGGGATGTGACGCGCCAGCGACAGGAGCAGGCCAAACGTCAGTTCGGCGACGGCGACGCTGGTCGCGGTCGGCGCGTTGACCACGGTCACGCCGCGGGCTTTGGCGGCCTGCAGGTCGATGTTGTCCACGCCCACCCCGGCGCGGCCAACGACTTTGAGCTTCGCGGCCGCGTCAAACACCTCGGCGGTGACCTTCGTCCGTCCGCGCACGATCAGCGCGTCGTACTGGCCGATGATTTGTAAAAGTTCGTCCGCCGAGATACCGGCGCGGTCATCGAACTGTGCAGCGGGGCGTAAAACAGCCTGGCCTTGCTCTACCAGGCCGTCGGTGAGGAGAATGTTGAAATTGGTCATAGGCCTATTCTACTGCAAAAAAGCGGAGTGGGGTATGCGGGCAGGGCGGTGCTTGAACGCGGTCCGACTTTCAACCGCCGGTCTTCGCAAATTTCCGCAGATTTTGGAGCGCCCGGGGCTTTTTTCCCCTCTCGCGCAAGACCCCTAAACGGCGCGCCGCGCACTTGTCGATCAAAAGTGCGCGGCGCGTCTTGGGTCGATTGTCCGGATTATTCGTAGCGCAGCGCCTCGACCGGCTCCAGGCTGGCGGCGCGATTGGCCGGGTAGATCCCGAAGAAGAGCCCGACCGCGGCGGAGAACAATGTCGCCAGCAGCACCGAGTCCATGCTGATGGTGGGATTGAAGGGGGTGCCCGATGCGCTGGCAACGCGTCCGACGATCATGGCGATGCCCCATCCCAACAGGATGCCGACCAGCCCGCCGATGAGACTGAGCAGGGACGATTCGGTCAGGAACTGGACCAGGATATCGTGTTTGCGCGCGCCGAGCGCCTTGCGCAGGCCGATCTCGCGCGTCCGCTCGGTGACGGAGACCAGCATGATGTTCATGATGCCGATGCCGCCCACCAGCAGGGAGATGGCCGCGATGCCGCCCAGGAAGATGGTCAGGATGCCGGTGATGGAGGCGGCCGTATCCAGGAAATCCTGCTGCGAGAATACGGTGAAGTCGTCCTGGCCGATCGGTGTGCGATGGCGCTGGCGCAGGATTTGCGAGATTTCCTCGCTCGCCTGCGGGACGGCCTCGGCGCTGACCGCCTGGACGAGAAGGATGTCGACGTGGTCTTGTCCGCTGCGGCGGATGAGACGCGTCTGCGCGGTGCTGAAAGGGACGACCACGCGGTCGTCCTGACTGCCCATCGTCGAGCCGCCTTTGGCCTCCAGCACGCCGATGATGCGGAAAGGCTGTCCCTCGATGCGGATCGTTTCCCCGACCAGGCCATCACGCCGACCGAAAAGCTTGTCGGCCGTGTCCGGCCCCAGCAGGGCGACAGAAGCCCGTCCGAGGAGGTGTTCTTCGGTGATGTAGTCTCCCTCGATCAAGCCGTAGTTGCGGACGCCGAAATACTCCGGCGTCGCGCCGACGATGGTTGTTGTGGTCTGTTCGCCGCCATAGGTGACCTTGCCATTCCCCTCCAGGAGGGGAGCCACGGCTTCCACCGACGGCGCGGCAAATGGATCGGCGATGGCCTGCGCGTCGGACAGGGTCAGCGGCTTGGGGTTGCGTACGTCTCCCTGCATGTCGCCGGAAAAAATGAACAGCAGGTTCGTGCCGAGGCCGCTGATGGAGCCGGTGATCGAGGCTTCCGCGCCGTGCCCGACGGCGAGCATGGCGATGACGGCGGCGACGCCGATGACGATGCCCAGGATGGTCAACCCGGAACGCATTTTGTTGGCGTTCAAGCTGTCCAGGGCTTCGAGAATAGATTGTGCGATGTTCATGAGCCATCCTCCTCCACAACGAGACCGTCACGCAGGTTAATGACGCGCTGGGTATGTTTGGCGATATTGGGATCGTGGGTGACGATGATCAGCGTGGTGCCGCGTTCCTTGTTGAGATTGAGCAGCAGTTCCATGATCTCGCGGCCGGATCTGGAATCCAGGTTGCCGGTCGGTTCGTCGGCCATGATGATGGCCGGGTTGTTGACCAGGGCGCGGGCGATGGCCACGCGCTGTTGTTGCCCGCCGGACAGTTCGGTGGGCCGGTGTTTGACGCGGTCTCCCAGCCCAACCGATTCGAGCGCGACGCGGGCGAGTTCCTGGCGTCCCTCCGTGATGCCGGAGTAGCGCAGGGGCAGCTCCACGTTGGACAACGCTGTCGCCCGCGGGAGCAGGTTGAAGCTCTGGAAGACGAAGCCCACCTTGCGGTTGCGGATATTTGCCAGTTGATCGTCGTTGAGCGCGGAAACGGTCTCGCCATCCAGGGTGTATTCGCCGCTCGTCGGCTGGTCGAGGCAGCCAAGCAAGTTCATCAGGGTGGATTTCCCCGAACCGGAGGGCCCCATGATGGCGAGCACCTCGCCGCGTTTGATTTTGAGCGAAACGCCGCGCAGGGCATGTACCTGCACCTCGCCCATCTGGTAGGTTTTGGTCAGGTTCCTGGCGGTGATGACCCAATCCTCGGTCATATTACCTGCCTCCCGCAAACGGAGGGTGCCCGCCCTGCCCCGGCTGGAAGGTCGTCGGTGGATTGAGAATCAGCAGGTCGCCTTCTTTCAGGTTGTTGCTGACGATCACGCTCATGGCGTCCGAAGAGGAGCCCAGGCGGATTTCGACCGGCTCGGGTTCCCCGTCTTTCAGGATATAGACATATCTCTTCCCGTCGTAAAAACGGACGGCGCGGTTGGGAACCAGGAGCACATCCTTGATTTCCTTGACCACGATATTCACCGCGGCGGTCATGCCGGGTTTGACGAGTTCGTCGGCGTCGGTCAGTTCTATGGTGACGGTGAAGTTCACCGCGCCCTGCACGCTGTTGCCGACGCGGCTGACCTCTGTGACCTTGCCGTGATATTCCTTGTCCAGGACGGCATCGAACGACAGCGTGACGGGCTGCCCGACCTCGACGTTGTTGATGTCCACTTCGGAGATGTCCACGTCCACCAACAGGCGCGACGTGTCGTCCACGCGGAAGGCGAGCGCCCCGGCGGCGACCTGATCGCCCGGCATCGGGTTTGCTTCCGTCACCGTCCCGGCAAAGGGCGCGGTGATGCGCGCCATGTTCAGGGTGGCCCGCGCCGCGTCGACGCGGGCCTGGGCGGCGGCCACATCGTCCGGATTCGGGCCGTTTTTCAAACGGTCCCACTCGCGCTGCGCGTCGTCCAGCTGCGCCTGGGCCAGCGCCAGACGCTCGTCGGCCTTGTCGATCGTTTCCTGGTCGGGATCGATTTTTTGGGTGTATATCTTGGGCACGCGCTGCGGGCCAAAGGGGGTCTGTTCCGTGACGATCTTGACTCTTTCGATGGTGATCTTGTCGTTGAGCGAATCTCGGTAGTCCTGGGCCTTGTCGAAGGCCTCCTGTGCTTCGCGCAGGGCGATGCGCGCCTGGGCTGCGGCGGTTTTCGATTGCAGCAGGTCGTCCAGGGCGCGTTGGGCGCTGACCAGGTCGGCCTGGGCCAAAATGATGCTCTGCGGCAGGGAAGTGTTGCGCAGGGTGGCCATCACCTCGCCGGATTTGACCGTATCGCCGACGTCGACGTTCACCCTGTCGACCGTGCCGGATACCTGCCAGACCAGCAGCGCGGTCTGGTTGGAGCGGACGGTGCCCGTCGCGCCGACCAGGGCCGTCAGTTGACCGCGCTCGATCTTGACGGTTTGATATTGACTGGCGGCGGCATTTTTTGCTTTGGCTCGAAGGCCGACAACTGCGGCAGCGATCACGGCCACGACAATGACGATGCCAATGATCGTCCAGGTTTTCTTGCTCATTTTCTTCATTCTCGATTTGCCTCCAGGAGGGGAGTGAGATTCCACGGTTCACCGGAACCGAAATGGGATACGATGGTCGCGCCGAGCCCCAGGCTGGCGAATAACACCAGGAAGAGGCCGCCAATCCAGGGCAGGCGCTCGAATGCGAACAGGATCAATTGCCCCAGCATCAGGGCGTAGATGGGCGACAGGGGCCACTCGGCCCGCCGGAGCAGTTCGCGCCCCAGCGTGTATGCCAGGGCGACCAGTCCGACCAGGCTGCCGGAGAAGAGCACGACAAAGAGCAGGATGGTCAGCGGGAAGGTGCCCATGCTGATGGCCGACCCCACACTGATGACCATCACCAGCAGCGCGGTCAGAAATCCCGCCAGGGTCAGACGCAGCAAGCGCAGCGGTTTGTTGACGAACAGCCTGGTCATGTGTCCGATGCGGCGGGGGAACGCGAACAGCAGCAGGATGCCGCTGAAGTATAGCGTCAGCAGCGCAGCGGTGGTCGAAACGAGCGAGGCCGGACGTGCGGCCATGGCGTAACGCGCCGGGATGTGTTCCGGGACAAAGGACGGGTGCGGCACCCACACCTGCCACTCCAGCAGCGATTCGGCGATCAGCACCGCCGCCGAAAGCGCAATTAAAAGGATAACGATCCAACGCCAACGTTTCACAGGCTTTCTCCTTGAAAAGTATTTGCCCAATCCGGCGTATCGCGCGGCAGGAGCTGCTCGATTGCCAGGATGGTGCTCAACGCCAGGGCGGCCAGCCCGAGCACGATCGAGGGGGTGATGGCGTTTGCGACGCTGGTTTGCAGTCCGCTCATCCCGCCCCAGGCGTCAAGGACGAGCGATTCCATGCCGAGCCAGAGCGATTCCACCAGACGTATCACGAACGGTATCCCCGAGTCGGGGAGGGCCACCGCCTGCACGATCGTTCCCGGGAGGGGCGCGCTGAGCCAGGCGCCCATCGCGGCCAGCAACGCGGAAACCCCGATGCGCAGACGCACGTGGCGGAGGTGACGTTTACGCACCTGCCGGACGATGCGGCCTGCCAGTCCCGGTTGCGGCGGCTCGGATGGCAGACGAGCAAGCCAGTGTTCCATCTTATCCATAGAGAGTCTCCATCTTTTTGCGCAGCGCTTCTTTGGCCCGCCGCAAATGGGTGCGCACGGTGTTGACCGGCAGGTCGAGCGCCTGGGCGATGCTGGCGTAACTCATGCCGGCGTCGTAGCGCAGGGCGATGACGGCCCGGTAATGGGGCGGCAATTCGGCTGTGGCTGCGGCCAGGGTTTCCAGGCGTTCCCTTTCTTCCACCTGTCGTTCGGGCGTTGGCCCTTCGGCGGGCAGCGCCGCGATCTCGTCTTCGATGTCGTTGGGCAGCAGGCGGCGATCTTTGCGCCAGGCGTCCCGCACCAGGTTCGTGGCGATGGTCACCGCGTAGGGGAAGAAGGGCTGGTCTTCCTGGTAGCGCGCCAGCGAGCGCCAGATGCGCCAGAACGTTTCCTGGATAATGGCCTCGGCTTCCTGTTCGTCGGCGACCATGCGGCGTATCACGCGGTACAGGGAAGGGGTGTAAATCCCAACCAGTTCCGCGAAAGCGTCTTCATCGTGCCGGCGGGCACGCTGGATCAGGATGCGCTCTGCAGGCGCGCTTGTGTTCATTTCAGGTACGCACGAAATTCGAAAAAGTTTCACTCAGGCGGGAATTCGATTTGCGGCAACGGCTTTGCGAAGCGCCCTTTGGTGCCAGCCGTCGCATAACGGCTGCAAGTCGCTGCCACACCGGCTTGCGGACAGGCTCTCGATAGGGTGATAAAATACCACGGTTGCCGTGCGATTGCCGCGCGGCGTCAGGCTTTGCGAGTCGCCTGTTGAATGTGACCATTGTCGCCCGATTAGGTGACATTAAAGCCTGTATACATTCAAAATATTTGGTATCATCATTGTGTATTTTTGTGCCACCTTGGAGGAAGGTATGCAAGCTGTCCCAAGCGAATTCTTGGCTATCAATCGTAAGGAACGCG
>JAADGN010000083.1 GCA_013152325.1 Chloroflexota bacterium | reverse complement strand
CTTGGCTGACAACCCTGCTCGTCCCCATCACGCTCATCCTGCTCGGCGTGCGCCTGATGCTGACGCCCGCCTTCCCCGAAATCGAATACCGTACGCCCGGCTTCCCATCCGACAGCTACGGCTTCACCCGGGACGAACGGCTGCACTGGGCGAAGATCGCCATCCAATACCTGGTCAACGACGCGGACATCAGTTTCCTCGGCGAGCTGCGCTTCGACGACGGGGAGCCGCTCTACACCGCACGCGAGTTGAGTCACATGCTGGATGTCAAGATCCTGGTACAGGCCGTGCTGAAGGTCTGGTACGCGGCGGTCGGGTTGCTGGTATTGCTCGGGGCCTGGGCCTGGTCCGGGAAGCGGCAGCAGGCCTATCGTCGGGGGTTGATGCGGGGCGGCTGGCTGACGATCGGTCTGACCGCGATCGTCGCGGTCATCGCCGCGGTCAGTTTCTGGAACTTTTTTGCCGCCTTCCACGCCCTCTTCTTCGAAGGCGATACGTGGCTATTCCTGTACTCCGATACGCTCATCCGCCTGTTCCCGATGCGCTTCTGGCAGGACGCGTTCCTGCTGGAGGGCGTGATCGTGCTGGGCGGCGGGCTGGCGCTGGGATTGGGGTTGAAACCGCGCGTAAAATGAGGTGTTATGGTGGTGTATAATTCCCTCCCGAGGAGCAAAGAATGTCTGAATCAATGTTAGAAAACCGGGTTGCCGTAGTGACCGGCGCCTCGCGCGGCATTGGACGCGCAATCGCCATCGAACTCGCCCAACGCGGCGCGGCCGTGGTCGTCAACTACCACAACTCGGCCCAGGCCGCGGACGAAGTCGCGGCGCAGATCAAAACCGCTGGCGGGCAGGCCGCCGTTTTTCAGGCCGACGTCTCGGATCTCAAGCAGGCGCAGGGTTTGATCAAATTCGCGGTGGATACGTTCGGCAAGCTGGATATTCTGGTCAACAACGCCGGCATCACCCGCGATACGTTGATCATGATGATGTCCGAAGAGGACTGGGACGCAGTGCTGGCAACCAATTTGAAGAGCACCTTCAACTGCTCCAAAGCCGCCGTCAGGCACATGATGCGCAAGCGCTACGGGCGCATCATCAACATCGCCTCGGTGGCCGGACAAATCGGCAACCCCGGCCAGACCAATTATTCGGCCTCCAAGGCCGGGCAGATCGGCTTCACCAAAGCCCTGGCGCGCGAGGTGGCGACCCGCAACATCACCGTCAACGCCATTGCGCCCGGTTTTGTGGATACTGAAATTCTCGACGCGATGGCTCCGGAAATATTGGAGGCCGCGCTCAAACTGGTCCCGCTGGGCCGCATGGGACAGCCCGAAGAGATCGCCCACGCCGCAGCCTTCCTGGCATCCGATCAGGCCGCGTATATCACCGGTCAGGTGCTGGGCGTGGACGGCGGCATGGCAATGATGTAAACCAGGTTACACGTTCGCAAGCTGAACGTCAGAAGGCAAAAAGGAGACATATTATGGATAACAATACCCGTCCCCCCGGCAAAACGACCGTTGCGCCAGATGTTCTGATCCAGATTGCCCGCATGGCCGCCCTAAGCGTACCGGGCGTCAACCGGATGGCCCCAGTCTCCGGCGGCGTGAACCGTCTCTTTCGCCGCGGCAGCGGGGACGGGGTGCGCATCACGGTCGAGGAGGATACCGTCTTCGCCGACCTGTACGTGATCCTGGACAAGGACATCAACATTCGCGATACCAGTCGCAACATCCAGCACCAGGTCGCGCGCGCGATTCAAGAAATGGTCGGCATGGAAGTCGGCCAGGTGAACATTCATATCGAAGATATTGCTTACGAGGGTGCCAACGAGGCCTGACCCGTATGAAGTTGCGAACCAAGGCGCGCAGTTTGGCTCTACAAGTACTTTACGAAGTTGATGTTACCAACCACCCTCCAGGCCGCGTTTTCCACGAACGGCTGGAGGAGGCCTCCCTGGACGACAAACTGGCCGAGTTTGCCCGCCAGATCATCTTTGGGATACTCCCGCTCACAGAAGAACTCGATCATGTTATTGCCAAGTATGCCCCCGAATGGCCCCTGGATCAGATCGCGGCCATTGACCGCAACATCCTGCGCATCGCCTCCTGGGAGTTCTGCGTGCAGCGCGAAACGCCGGTCAAGGTCGCCATCAACGAAGCGGTAGAATTGGCAAAGGCATTCGGCTCGGAGAGCGCGCCGCGTTTCATCAACGGTGTGCTGGGCAGCCTGGCAGAACATCAAAACGAAATCTATCAATCCATAAAAAGCGCACAAGACAAAGGTTGACATGGAAATTCTCGGTATCGGCATGCCCGAACTCATCTTCATTGTTTTGATCGCCCTGATCGTGCTGGGACCAAAGGACATGGAAAAAACCGGCCGCACGATCGGCGTCTGGCTGCGGAAAATCGTCCTGTCGCCGGAATGGCGGGCCTTGAAAGACGCCTCGCGGCGGATCGGCACGCTGCCCAACAAATGGATGCGCGAAGCCAACCAGGATCTGCAAAAAGTCCAGAGTGAAATCAAAAACACCATCCCGGACCTGAACACGCTCGGCTCGTGGGGCGGCGAGGATATCACGCTCAAGACGCCCGAGAATCCGCCCGCTGTGATCACGGACGAGGTGCCGGACGAGACAGCCGCGCCTGAAGCCGGCGGGACAGGGAACACCATCGCCCCACCCGCAAGCGATGACGCCCCCACAGAAGACCTCACTGCGGAAACTGACGATGCATAAGTTCTTTCACACCTTGTGGCTCATCATCTCGGCCCCCTTTCGCATTATCGTCTGGCTGGTCAAACTCCCCTTCCGGACGTACAAGAAACTGCATCACTTCCTGACCTACGTGCCGGAAGACCGCCCGGTGGTCGACGCCCTTGCCACTGCGATCACTTCCAAAGATGGCCTGTTTGCCCAGATCGACATCCTGCGGAAACATCTCTTCCGCGCCCTGATCGCGCTGGTGATCACCGTATCGCTCTCGTTTCTCTTCACGGAACGCCTGATCGACTACCTGGCGCAGCCGGTTGGCGGAATCGAGGTGCTCAAAGCCATCGAGGTGACCGAATCGATCGGCGTCTTCATGCGGGTGGCGCTGATGGCGGGCGTCGCCATCGCCCTGCCCTATATCGCGTTCGAACTCTGGCTGTTCGTCGCGCCCGGGCTGATGCCCCGTTCGCGCAAATTCGGTCTTATCGGCATTCCGCTGGCGACCATTTTATTCCTCGCCGGGGCAGCCTTCGCTTACTTCGTCATGCTCCCCGCCGCGCTTCCCTTCCTGCTCAATTTCATGGGCATCCGGGCCGAGCTGCGTCCGAATTCTTACTTCAGCTTCATCACCGGCGTGATGTTCTGGATCGGCGTCGCCTTCGAGTTCCCGCTCGTGATCTACGTCCTGACCGCGGTGGGCTTCGTCAAGCCGGATGTTCTGAAACAGCAGTGGCGTCTGGCGATTGTGCTCATCGCCGTTTTGGCCGCGGCCATCACACCCACCGTAGACCCGGTCAACATGGCGCTGGTCATGCTGCCCATGTCCCTGCTCTATTTCATCAGTATTGGGCTGAGTTACGTGGCTTATGCCGGGAGAGAGAAATCATCTGAGGCCACGTCGGCGCAAGTCTGACCGAAATGACGATCATATCCTTGCGGCGGCAAAAAATCGCTCCTGCCGCCGACGAGCAACTATCACCTGGAACACCAAGGACTATTCGCAACAAAATCCGGACGTCCACCCGTTGGGGAGAAAACATGAAAACGACCCAAAACACACGCCCCAGTGCATCTCGAACGGCCATTTTTATCCTGATGGCTGTCTTTCTGCTGACTGGCCCAGCCTGCACCTTCTCGCTGGTTGACCTGCCGTTACCCTTTAATACAGGCTCCCCGCCGACACAGCCCGCCAACCCAACCGCGCCGACGCCCACGCCGGTACCATCCGCTGAGACCGCCTTCACCGTCAAACTGCCGGCCCCGCTCCAGAGCGGCGAAACGCTCGCCATCAGCATCCTCGACGAGGTGACCGGCCTGGCGCTGAACGCCGTCAATTACCCCATGCAGGCCGTCGACGCGCAGACGTACACTGTCTCGCTGCCGCTGGCGCTCAACTCGGTCGTCAAATACCGGTACATCCTGCTCGGCGATATCCGGGCGCAGGAGGTCACCAGCGCCAACGTCCCGGTGCGCTACCGCTTGTATCAGGTCAGCGGCCCAGGCGCGATACAGGACACGGTCACCAGCTGGACCGGCCAACCGTTCTCCGGAGCAACCGGCCATATCCAGGGGCTGGTGCTGAACGCGGCGGATGGCAGCCCGCTCCCGAACATCCTGGTCACCGCAGGCGGCGTGCAGACGCTGAGCGATTCATCCGGACGTTTCTACCTGGAAGGTCTCCCCCCCGGCATACATATGCTCGTAGCCTATGCGATGGACGGTTCGTACCAGACATTCCAACAGGGCGCGCAAGTCGAGAAAGATTTGATCACCCCCGTACAGATACACCTGGGGCCCGCCCCAATGGTCAAGATAACGTTCATCGTCGATGTGCCCAAAAACACCGTCCAGGGCGCGCCGGTGCGCATGGCAGGCAATTTGCTGCAGCTCGGCAACACCTTCGGCGACCTGAACGGCGGACTGAGCACAGTCGCGGACCGCATGCCCACGCTGACCACCATGCCAGACGGACGTTACACCCTGACCATGCAACTGCCCGCCGGAGCCGACCTGCGTTACAAGTACACCCTGGGCGACGGTTTCTGGAACGCCGAGCACAAAACCAGCGGCGAATATCGGGTGCGCCGTCTGGTCGTCCCGCAAACGGACGCCATCATCCAGGACACGGTCGAGACGTGGCAGGCCGGGCCTTCGTCGCCAATCCTGTTCGACGTCACCGTTCCCGCCAATACGCCCGCCGGAGACATAATCTACATCCAGTTCTACCCTTACGGGTGGACGGAACCCATCCCCATGTGGCCAATGGGCAACAACCGCTGGACGTACAAACTCTACGGACCGCTCAACATCCTGGGGAATTTCGGCTACCGCTACTGCCGCAACGCCCAATGCGGCAGCGCCGACGACATCGCCACCACCGGAAACGCCACCACCGGGCGCTCGATCACCACCAGTCTGACGCCGCAGGACATTCAGGAATCGGTCACCGACTGGGCGTGGATGCAGAACCCCGAGCCGAGCACGCTGGTCGCCGCGCCCATCCAGGCCCGGACAACCGCTTTCGTCGCCGGGGTCGAGTTCCAGCCAACCTACGCGCCCAATTGGTCGGCCTTCACGTCGCAGGCATTACAAAACATCCAAGCGCTGGGCTCGAACTGGGTTGTCCTGACGCCCACCTGGACATACACGCGCACGCAGCCGCTGGTCTTCACCACCCAGGCGGGCAAAGACCCGCTGTGGAGCGACAATACGCGGATGATCAGCCAGGCGCGCGCGCTCAATCTGAACGTGGCCCTCTTCCCGGCGCCCAACTTCCCCGCCCCGGCTGCGGACTGGTGGCGTGACGCGCCGCGCGATCCCGGCTGGTGGGAAGACTGGTTCGACCGCTACCGCCAGTTCGCCCTGCATCACGCTGACCTGGCCGCGCGCAACGACGCGCAGACGCTCATCCTGGGCGGCGACTGGCTCGCCGGCGGCCTCGTGGACGGTGAAGCGTCTGGCGTCCCGGCCGACGCGGATGTCCGCTGGCAGGCCATCATCTCAGACATACGCGCTCGCTTCAACGGCGCGATCTGGTGGGCGCTCCCCTACACCCCCGGCAGCCTGCAAAGCACGCCCGCCTTTTTGGAGAACGTGGACGGCATCTACCTGCTCTGGGAAGCGCCCTTGAGTGAACGCGCCGCCCCACCCAAAGAGGACATGATCGCGGAAGCCGGACGTCTGCTCGACGAGGAGGTTTCGCCCTTCCAGGTCGCAGTCGAGAAACCGGTCATTCTGGCGTTGGCAGTCCCCTCCGCAACCGGCACGGCGACCGCCTGTCTGCCCGCCCCGCAAGGCGGCTGCCTGGACTGGATGTCCCTCAGCCGCCCGAATGCGGATATCCCGTCGATCGAGGTCAACCTGCAAGCGCAAACCGACGTCTACGAATCCATGCTGACGGCGCTCAACGAGCGCGCCTGGCTCGGCGGCTTCATCAGCCGCGGCTATTACCCGCCCGCCATGCTGCAGGACAAATCCGCATCGGTGCACGGCAAACCCGCCGCAGACCTGCTGTGGTATTGGTTCCCGCGACTGCTGGGGATAGCGCAGTAATTCAAGTCCTGCCGCTTCAACGAAAAACGACCCCC
The DNA here is from genome assembly GCA_013152325.1 of Chloroflexota bacterium. Taxonomy (GTDB): domain Bacteria; phylum Chloroflexota; class Anaerolineae; order Anaerolineales; family Villigracilaceae; genus Desulfolinea. The sequence goes on along the minus strand of JAADGN010000083.1, from coordinate 4,664 downwards.
GAAGAGCGTTTTCGGGGGTCGTTTTTTGTGGCCAGGTTAGGTTCACCCACAGAGCCTTTATGGGTTGTAAAAATCCAGGCTCGCCCTGGGGTCGGTGTCGTCATCGTCTTCGCTTCCGCCCACCCAATACAATTGGCCGCCCACGTTGACTTGGGCGAACAACCAGCCAAATTCATTGTTCTTGTTCATCATGCCGGTAAGCGTAACAATGTCTCCCTTTGCCGCCATTGGACCGCCTACGGCCTTGGACGGAGACGAACGCAATTTCACCCCATTCTGACGCACAACAACCATTTTGACATTCTTCAGGATGTCGAAAGTCTTGTATGTACCTCCACCCCCTCCAGTCACTTTTACCACCGTCCCCGTCTTCCAGTCGGGCCATTCCGTGAGGGGTTCCCGCGTCGGCGTGAGGGTCGGAGTCAGTGTGGCGGTATTCGTCGGCGTAAACACGAAAAGAAAGGTCGCCGTAGGCGTGGGCGTATTGGTGGGGGTATTTTTCGGCGTGGGCGTGGCAAGAGGAGTGGCCGTCGCAGTCGGCAGGGCGGCAGCCGTCTGCGTTGAGGCCGCCGCATAGGTCGCGGCCACAATCGTATCAACGATGCCCGGTATTGGGGTTGGGACGGTCGGCCCGCATGCAGACATCGACGTGACCGCTAAAAGCAGATACACAACAATATATTTTCGTTTCGTCATCGTGCCTCCTGACAATTGCCTGCTCGTTTGCATCGGGTTCTCATCATCGTTCGTTCCCCGGTTGCGACGCCCTGTGCTGCAACCACAAGTGCCTGACGATCCAACGCGGAGCATGGGCTTTATTATATCAACCTTCTTGCGGGGCTTGTCTTCACCACTTGCCAACTATAAGAACTGGATTCGAACAACAAAAGTTACACTACTTTCCCGGGAGCGACCTGCTATAATTGTTCAAAATAATTCGCCAACTGGAGGAGAAATGTCTGCAAAAATACGTCGCTTTCTGATTGGGCTGGTGAGCGTCCTGCTTGTCATCGCTGTCGGCGGGACCATCTTCGGCAAAAATTGGGTCAAGACCAATGCCCCAAGGTCTTTCCCGCAGGTAGATGGAGAAATCAGCTTGTCCGGCCTGGATGGTCCGGTAGACATCTACCGCGACGAGATGGGCATCCCGCACATCTACGCCGCCACCCTGCACGACCTGTTCATGGCGCAGGGCTACGTCCACGCCCAGGATCGCTTCTGGCAAATGGATGCCTGGCGGCACATCGGCTCCGGGACGCTCTCAGAGATGTTCGGCAAGGCGCAGGTCAAGACAGATACTTTCCTGCGCACACTCGGCTGGGCCCAGATCGCCGAACAGGAATGGGACGATCTCTCACCCGAATCGCGGGCCATCCTGACCGCGTACAGCGAAGGCGTCAACGCCTACCTGGATGGACGCAGCGGCACGGAACTCAGCCTGGAATACGGCGTGCTGAAACTGCTCAACGCCGATTACGTCCCCGAAGCCTGGACGCCCGTCAACTCGCTGACCTGGGCCAAAGCCATGGCCTGGGACCTGCGCGGCAACATGGGCGCGGAAATCGAGCGCGCCATCCTGCTCAAAACGCTCACGCCCGAACAGGTGGATACACTCTTCCCGCCCTACCCTGAAGACCATCCGCTCATCGTCCCGACCATCGGCGAGAACGTGGCGCAGACCGACCATCCGCGCACAACGCCCAGCGCCGCCATCGACGCCGCAACGCTGGCCGCCGTCCAAAGCAACTTCGCCATGCTGGATGACGTCCTCGGCCCCGTCGGCGACGGCATCGGCTCCAATTCCTGGGCAGTCTCCGGCGCGTTGACCGATACGGGCATGCCGCTGCTGGCAAACGACCCGCATCTGGGCATTCAAATGCCGTCCATCTGGTACCAGATCGGGCTGCACTGCCAGCCCGTCAGCCAGGCCTGTCCCTACGAAGTGGGCGGCTTCTCGTTCGCGGGCGTCCCGGGCGTCATCATCGGCCATAACGACCGCATCGCCTGGGGCTTCACCAATGTCGGCCCGGACGTGATGGATCTGTTCATCGAAAAAACCAACCCGGACAACCCCAACCAATACGAAGCGGACGGCGCATGGGTGGATTTCGAAACTCGCACCGAAACGATCAATGTCGGCGGCGGCGACCCGGTGGAGATCACCGTGCGGCTGACGCGCCACGGGCCAGTCATCTCAGACAGCTACGGTCCGCTAAAGGACAACGACCTGGAAAAGGACAAGGAAGCATTTCGCGACAAGGCCGGCATCGACCTTCCGGAAAACTACGTCATCGCCCTGAGCTGGACGGCCCTGGAGCCCGGCAACGTCTTCGAGGCCATCTGGGGCTTCAACAAGGCACAGAATTGGGATGAGTTCCGCCAGGCCGCCCGCATGTTCGTCGTCCCGGCGCAAAATCTGATCTACGCCGACGTGGACGGCAATATCGGCTACCAGATGCCCGGACGCATCCCCGTGCGCGCCAGCGGCGATGGCCGCTTCCCCGTCCCCGGCTGGACGGGCGAATACGACTGGACAGGCTACATCCCCTTCGAGGAACTGCCCTACGTCTTCAACCCGCAGTCGGGCTACATCGCCACGGCCAACAATCAGGTCAACCCCTGGGATTACCCCTATCTGATCACCTACGACTGGGACTACGGCTTCCGCGCCCGACGTATCGTGGACCTGCTGGACGCAGCCCCGCCCCAGATCGACATCGCCTACATCCAGCAGATGCAGGGGGACAACAAGAATCTCAACGCCGAGACGCTGGTGCCCATCCTGATGCAGATACCGCTCCCGGACGAACGCCTGGTCGAAACGCGCGCCGTACTGGAAAACTGGGACTACCAAAACGACATGGACTCCGCCCCGGCCGCGCTCTTCGAAGTCTTCTGGAAGAACCTGCTGGCCGACACCTTCCACGACGACCTGCCGGAAGACTACTGGCCCGGCGGCGGCTCGCGTTGGTTCGAAGTCATACGCAATCTGGCCGCACAGCCCGACAACGCCTTCTGGGATGACCAGGCCACGACCGATCAGGTCGAGACCCGCGACGACATCTTCGCCCGCGCTTTTGCCGACGCGGCCAGCGAAATCGAAGATTTGCAGGGTAAAGACCCGGCCAAGTGGGCCTGGGGCGACCTGCACACGGCCACCTTCGAGAATCAAACGCTGGGACAATCCGGCATCGCGCCGATCGAGAATCTCTTCAACCGCGGCCCCTTCCCCACCGCCGGCAGCAAGAATATCGTCAACGCCACCGGCTGGGACGTCACCGAAGGCTATTTCGTGGACTGGCTGCCGTCCATGCGCATGATCGTCGACCTGGGAGACCTGCGCAACTCGCTCACCGTGCACACCACCGGACAATCCGGTCATGCCGGACATCAGCACTATATCGATATGGCCGACCTGTGGCGCAATATCGAGTATTACCCGATGTACTGGGACGAGCAGGGCGTGGTCGGCAATTCCGAGGCGCATTTACGGTTGGTGCCGTAAAAGCTGCCGGAAACTACAAGCCCCTCCGAGGTTTTAAAACCTCGGAGAGGCTTCTACATCAACGAAGGATCTCCCACAGCCTTATCGTTCCCCCGCCATCATTCAGCACGGCGACGATTTTCCCGCCTTCAAAAGCGAGCGTCTGAACGGTATCCGTCACGCCCTCGATTTTGGCGACAGGCTCCAGCAGGGCCATGTCCCAAAACCAGAGCGCGCCGTTCTTGAAGCCCGTCACCAATTCGTTGCCGGCCCCATTGAATCCAAGCTGCATGACGACTTCATCCGGGCCGGCAAGTTGACCGAGAAATTCGCCGCTTTCCACATCCCAAAAGCGGACAAGCCCGTCACAGCCGCCGGAGAGCAGGTTCCCCGTTCCCGGATCGAAGACCAACGCGGTGATGGCGCAATCGTGCCCTTCAATCATGTGCTGGATTTTTCCGGTGGCAGCATCCACCAGCCGAAGGGTCCCCCTGCCGTCGCCCGTCGCCAGGAATCGTCCGTCAGCGCTAAAGGCCAAGCTCTTCACCGAGCGGACGTGATCTTCAATCACATAAATCGGCGAATTCCCGCCTTCGACGTCCCAAACGCGGACGGCATTGTCGCCCAGCGCCCCGCCGGAGGCAAGGAAGCGCCCATCGGAAGAAAGAGCCATGACCTGCACGAAGTTTCGATGGCCTTCAAAAAGGCCGATACGTTCCCCCGAACCGACGTCCCAAAGCTGAATATTGAAATCCGGCTCGTCCGTGCCCGCGATCAACGTCGAGCCATCCGCGCTGAAGACCAGGCTGGTGATGCGGCTGCTTTGCGCATTCAAAACGCCTGTCTTTGCACCGGAGGCCACATCCCACAAGCGGATCAGACCCGCATCCCCGCCCGTCGCCAGGATGCGTCCGTCCGGGCTGAGAGCGGCGCTGTGAACGACGCTGGTGTGTTCATCATTGGACGCTTTCAGTTCGCCGGTCTGAACGTCCCAGAGGTAGAGCATGGCGTCCCAGCCGCCGGAGACGAGCGTCCGACCGTCCGGGCTAAAGGCGAGGCTGCGCACACCGGAATGGTGTCCTTCCAAGACACGCAGAAGTTCTCCGCTCCTGGCGTTCCAGAGATGGATATTGTTGTCGGGGTAGCTGCCGCCGGAGGCCAGGATCGCCCCGTCCGGGCT
>JAADGN010000134.1 GCA_013152325.1 Chloroflexota bacterium | reverse complement strand
CGTGAAGGGATTGTAGAATTCGCAGGTGACGAGGGTCACCCAGTCCAACTCTTCGTGCTGCATGACGGAGCTAACGCGGTTGGGGAGTAACAGGTCGCGCTCGCGAACTTCGTAGATGTAAGTTTGTCCCCACGCGTGGATTTGGATTTGATCCCCATACTTGAGCGTTTTCAGGTCTGCAAAAGCGCCCGGCTGATTGTAGGCATCCCAAACGTGACCGGTGATGACGGTATTCCCCTCCCAGGTTGGGAAGGCGGAGCCAGCCAAATAGCCTGCGGAGTTGCCGAGCCAAGTCACGTCCCAACCGTTTTCTGTTTGCGGCACGCCGACGATGGGGATGTTTACGCCGAGTTTGGGGATTTCGAGAGTCATTGCGGTTTCGGTGTAGGCTTTGGCGGCAGGTTGTTCGGGGAGCGAGGTGATGCGTCCATGCGGGAAGCCGGTGGCGGGCAAGAGCGAAGCGAGGATGGTGAAGGTTGTGCTAGAGTCTGTTCCATCATTCAGCGCGTTTTCTGCCAAGTCTGTGATGGATGTTGTCCCGCAGATAATGAGACGATATTCTCCAGGCGGAAGCGGTGTCCCGTTATTAATCACCACCGTTGCGGTGAAGGCGCCTGCATCGTAGGTAACTGCTCCTGTTGGGATTTGGACATCGTCTCCCAAGACACTGTTCCCATTGTTGCCATAGGCAAGACAAGAGTCTGTGTCGTAGGCTAGATTCGCTCCGCTTTGGATGAGCAAATAGTTGTTCGGATTGGTTACGTCATCGGGATCACTGTTTCCCGCCGGATTGTAGGCAGCGGTGTTGAAGGAGATTTCCATCCTGGTGAAATGAGTATCGTAAGTTCCCAGGTCTTGGAGGATGGTATTGTTTGGCTGCCCCACGACGCCGTTTGAGACAATGGTAATGGCAGAGGTATCATAGGTGACGCTATTATCTGTGCTGGTACTGGCGGTATTGTCATTGCCTACCGCGTCTTGTGCGGCGTTCGCCGGAATTTCCGCTGTGACCGTTTCGCCATTTGCCATGCCGCTGACCTGGACGGTATACGTATCGCCTGTGTGCTGGCGACGGTGATTGTTGGCGCAGCCGCCATGCCGGAGATGGTGACATCGGTATTATCAAACCCGGTCACGTCCTCGCTAAAGACGACATCGAAGACTATCGGGCTGGTGTTGGTCGGATCGTTTTGCGTTGCTCCCTGATTGATGGTCACGGTGGGCGCTGTATTGTCCACGGTATAGGTTTCCCCGGTGAAATCTGCATTGGCGGTATTGCCGACTGAATCCGAGACGCTATCCAGCGCATTGTAGTCAAAGTTCAAGCCAAGAGTGCCGTCGCCAGAGACATTATTGACTGTTGCTGTGACGGTTGTTCCGCTGGATGCCGAGACGCTGTTGATTGTTCCGTTTGCCGTGCCGGTGGTTGCCAGCACAAAGTCCCCAGTTTCGATATCGCTGACCGCTTCGCTGAAGGTGACGGTGAAATCCACGCTGGTTGCCTTGGTCGGGTTGGAATCGGCGCGGTCGATGGCGGTGACGAAGGGGGGGGCGCCATCCCGCGTGCCGGAAATGGTAAGGTCGTAATTGCTCTCGTCTGGATCATCATTGATGATGTCTAACTCAAAGCTGAAGGCTCCACTGCCAGCCGATGGGGTGTATGGCACGTCGAAGGTGGCTATGCCGCCGGAAGTCACGGTGAAGTTGGTCGGCGTGATCGTCCCGACGCCAGTATTGCTTGCGTTTGTTGCCGTGATATTGCTGATGGATAAAGTCGACGCGCCGGAATTCTCCACTGTATAAGTCAGTGTGACTTGTTCTCCTGATTTCTTATCGCCCTGTGCATCTGTGCCGCCATCAGTGATGGAAGTGCCCGCCGGACGTTGAAGGTCGATTTCAGGAGGACAGTTTGTTTCGCCGGGCGTGGGCGTGTATTGCCCATAAGTACTCGTTTTGCGCTTCCCACCGCTCCCGTTGGGGCAACGCTGATTTGATTCGTTGTCTTTATCGCCACCGCCATTTTCATTTATTTGTGGTTGCCCGGCGTCGAGCAAAGGGAGTAGCCCGGCATCGTCTGCATCATCGGTGTCGTAGACAATGGCATCGATTAAATCGGTCGTTGTGAGCGGGGTACCGTTGGGGAAATCTGCGCCATCAGCCATGTAAAGGGCAACGGCATCAGCGCCATTTTGGAGCGCTCCGTTTGCGAAGGTCAAGTCTACATTGGGGACGGCGCTGTTCCCAATGACAAAATAGCCGTTTACATCTGTAGCGTTCCCATCAAGGTCGATGCTTCTATAAGATTGATCGTCCCCACCGTTGTAAAAAACCAGAACAAGTTCATCGAGGCTGGTATTTCCCACCCCGCCATCATATAACTCAATGAACTCTGCGGTATCCGAACCGGGGGTATCCGCATCCACTTCGTTGATGATGATGGATGGAGGACTTTTGAAAATGTAGGCTGCTCCTTCGGAGCCGAAACTGCTCAGGTCGTGAAAGGGAGCGCCAGCGACAACTGTAAAACCGCTAATGGCAAGACTGCGCCCCAAATAGTCATCGGCAACGCCATCACTGGCGGTGACTTTTTCGGTCTGGGTCATATTTCCCCAGCCCCCATCGGGTTTCTCAAATAGATAGACAGAACCGGAATTGCTCTCGCTATTGTCGTCATCCCAGGGCGAGCCAACCGCAGCGGCATTGCCATCGACCGAAACAGCGTAGCCGAATTCATCGAGGAGTGTAATATCGCTGGCTGATAATTCGGCAACGCGATTTCCCGCACCGGTTGTCCAGCCACTGCCTTTCTCAAAGAGATAAGCCCTGCCATTATTTAGGGTGTCGCCATAAGCTCCGGTTGCAATGGTTTCACCGTCGATATCTACTGAAAAACCGAAATGGACATATACATCTGTCGAATTGGGAACTTTTGGATAGATATTGGCATCATCGTTCAATGTTCCTGTCCACCCGCCTATGGGTTTCTCGAAGATGTATACCAAGCCGGAGTTGCTGCCGTTCAAATCCACTTCTGGCGCGCCAACGATAATTGTATCTCCGCTAATTGCTACGGAGCGACCGAACTCATCACCATTGTGGAACCATGAATTTGTCCCATAATCTGCTTCGAGCAGGGCACTTTCTGTTTGTGTAGACCAGCCCCCTCCCGGCTTGACGAATACAAATGCTCTCCCTGTGCCCCAGCTGGCATAGTTTGCCGCGTTGGGCGCGCCAGCGACGATGACATCCCCGTCGATGCTGACAGAGCTACCGAAATTATCGCTACTGCTTCCCGTGCTGGCTGTCAATTTTGCGGCTTCTGTCCAAACGCCTCCTGACCTTGTGAAGACATAGACAGTGTTATTCCCCACAGCGCCAACGACAACGGTGTCGCCGCTAATTGCCACTGAAGTACCAAACTCATCATATTTTGCCCAATCGCTTGCTGTTAATTTTGCCTGTTCTGTCCAGGTTCCTCCTGAGTAGACAAAAACGTAGGCCGCGCCTCTGTCGGTATAAGTGGGAGAATTGCCATTTTTATGTGACCCCACAACGGCTGTGTTCCCGTCAATGGCTACCGACCAGCCCAGTTCATCCCCCCAGGCATGATCACTTGCAATTAGTTTTGTGTTCTGTGTCCAGGGGGCGGGAAGTGTGTTAGATGCAATTGCCGGAGAGACGACGCTGAAGAAGAATAGAATTAACAAAATAAATGCCAGCACTATCCGCTGATTAGTTTTAAAAAAAGCATTCTTGGCTTTCATGATTCTCCTCCCAATACGCCTTGTTTTGTTTTTGTTGGAATGTGTGAAATTGAAAGGGAGCAAAGTATCTAAATAGGCGATGCAAAAATAAGAAGCGGTAAGCCAACATAGATCCCTCCCAGAGAACGTGTTGTCTTCTAAAAAACAACACCGCCTACTTCAAGTTTGGTAGGCGGCATTGTAAGGTTCGTGATGCAATAGCATTATACTCAAGAAAGAGAGAATCTGGACACTGATTTTTGAATAATGAGGGGAGTGAAGAGAGTTATTTTACGTTTACCAAATCTGCTCTGACAGTTCTTCTGAAGAGATGTTCTTCGCTAAATGGATTATAGAACTCGCATGTCACCGATGTCACCCAATCATATTCTTCGGGTTGGCGTGTTTTTGGACAACACCCCACGCGTGGATTTGAACTTGATCGCCGTAACTCGGGCTTTTGATTTTGGCAAAAGCACCGGGGCGATTAAAGGCATCCCAAACGTGACCGGTGATGACGGTATTGCCCGACCAAGTGGGGCTAACGCGTGAAGTATGCTCTTATTTGCCGAACGACATGCCTCTTCCCTCGAATACGCAATATTCCCCAAAAAAGATGTAGGGGGTACAAAACCCTCTTCCATAAAAGTATCTGGTTTGGAGACAAGCCAAAGTAGAGACGCAACCACCATGTTGAAGGGCGAAAGGCTTGAGGGGCATTTTGCAGATGTTCTGTTTCGCTCTGAGAGGGGATTACAGAAAAGGGCCAACCACACAGTTGGTTACTGTTTTCAAAAGGCAAATTTGGTGCAATAGATAAAGTTTTTCTCTCTTTTTTCGCTATTCCATTAAAAGGTGTTAGCCAGTTGATTACATTCAGTGCATTATATATATGGGGTGGAAGTTTAGACCAATCAAGTTCTTTGCCATGACTTTCAACGAGGCTGATCATGTCGGCAATCCAAATTAAGCGGAAGGATTGAACTGAAGCATCCGTCATGTGATGATAGCTGTGCGCCAGCATATTTTCATAACTCAAAGCGGTTGCGGGGATGCCCTCTAATTCAAAGGAAAGTGCATTTGGATAGACTGCTTCAAAAACAGTATGGGGTGTTAGCGCATGAGTGAGATTATGATGAAGTTCAATGTAGACATTTACTCCATCGACTCTACGCTGAACGACAGGCAGATGATGATGGACGGATGGTGTATTATGCGATGCCGGAACACGAAAACCCAATTCTATTAGCCGATTTTGTCCCTTCTTTGCATCTTTCTTGCTGACGAGCAGGTCTATATCGCTCATTGGGCGTAGTCTTGGGTGGGGATAGACGAGATGCGCCATTGCCATGCCCTTTAAGACCAAAACTTGAATATCGGCAGATTGAAAACTTTGCAGAATTTCAACCAGCGCACGCGTGCGGACATGGTTGGCGTGGTTGTGACGCAGATAGTAGGCTTTTAGGTCATTTTCGGTGGCTTTTGGGATGTCGATTTCGGCGGCTTGTAGATGCGTGTAGACCAGCGGCGCGATGCCGTGCAGTTCGGCGAGACGCGGTATATCCTCCCAAGAGGGCAATTTCTCGGCGGATTCTCTGAGGAGATCATAATGAGCGGGATTTCCCTGCGCTCTTGCACAGAGGGTTAGAAGATCGTAGAGTTTTGGGAGTTCTTTCATGGGAGGAATAGGTTGAAAGGTTTGAGAGTCGAAGGTTGAAAACAGAATACCGCCGCTAGATTTGTTCTTAATAATCCGCGTTCCATTGCATTTCTTCGAGAATGGCACGCGCTGCTCTTTTGGCATTTCCGCGTTTGCTGGCGATGGTTTTTGCGTTTAGGGCAACTTTTTTCAGGATGGGCATCGAAAAAGCGGGGTCTCCACGCGCGGCGACTGTGTTATTCATCATGGCGAGCATGGATTGGGAGGGGGTTAGAATTTCTGGATTCCAGCGGGCGTAGCGTTGATATTTGGCGATGACGACCAAGCCTACGGGCAGGGGTTCTGTGCCGGGTTGGATTCCGAGACCTTCGAGTGCGGTTTTGCAGCCGACTATATTCCTTTCTTTGCGGATGGAGAGCGGGACGGGGTAGGGATGCAGAATGCCCTCTTTATCAAGCAGGGCGAATTCGTCTGAGTAGTAGGTGGCTCCGGCTTTGAGCAGGGCGCGCACCAGCGATGTTTTGCCGCTCATGCTACGACCTGGAAGGAGAATGGCTTTCCCTTCCCATGCAACCACGCCCGCATGAATAAAGAGATAGTCTTTTGCACGAGCGGCGGTTAATAATTCGCTATGATTTTCGAGCGCGCTTAGGAGTTCTGCTAAATTTTCTGTGCGGGAGAGGAGAGCCGAGCCGCAATAGAGGAGATGTTCCTTTTGCTGGTCACTCCCCTCACCCCTAGCCCCTCCCCCAGAATCGGTGGAGGGGGATTCAATCCCTTCCACCGCTCTTGGGGGAAGGCTAGGATGGGGGCTAGCCAAACGCAAAGAATAGAGAATATCTACTTCGTTCCCCCCCTCTGTCCCTCCCCGTGTGGGGGAAGTTAACTGCCAACCCAGGGGCAGGTGCGCTTTCGCTTCATCCAATGCTATTGGGCTATTGCTTCGTAAGCCGAAGCGTAAGCCGTAAGCGGTGTAGGTTTTTCCATCCGTCCAACCTAGACGGTCAATTTTTTCTTGTCAAGTGGTGATGTGCGAGAGGGAGGGGAGGTTTTTTTTCATCTTTTTCCTGTTGTAGATTTTAGACCTAAGCCATCAGACCTCAGCTTAAATCTGAAGTCTGACGGCTAAAGTCTGATAAAAAAATCTCGCTCCCAACCTTGAAAATTGAGAACGAGATAATATCTTACTTAGGTGTTGTAGTGTATCTTTGGTCGGTAGCCAGCACTAATAAGCTATGCATAGTAAATAGAACGTATTATCACACGAGTTACTACCACCCGAGTTAATCCACTCCGCGCCAAACGTGAAGGAGGGGTCTGTGTCGCCCATAAACCCTGACTCACCTCCCGTTCCATCTGTAAAGCCAGTGCAGTTAGATAGCGCCGCTTTATAACCACCATTATCATCTGACGCAGACCACCAAAAACCACCTGAAGGCGTCACTCCCGAAGCAAAGAGAGTTTGTGGAGGATTATCTCCATCAAGCATATCGGCACGATTGGCAAAGATTTGTGTTCCGGTTGGACCTACGATGGGCAGGTTGGTGGGGATAGGCAGACCTGCAATTGTATCTCCAGCACTAATGCTAATGAAAGCGTGTGAAGTGGTATATCCGGCAGGTATAGCAGCCGCACAGAGTGCATCTGCTCCGGCACGTCCGCCTAAAGCACCGTTACGTTGCCCAGCGTTGTAGAGCACAATATTTGTTGCTGGGGGCGGTGCTGACTGCGCCGCAGCCGGGCTGGGGAGCATAATGGAAACAATCGCGGCGGCGGCAACCGCCGAGCCTACTTTGAGAAATTGGCGGCGAGAGATGCTCTGCTCGTGCCAGCTTGGTTTTTCTGCTTCAACTTCGAGTAGTTTTGCTTTTTCCAGTTCGCCCAGCGATTGCCAAATGAGTTCTTTGGGCGCGTCTAGGTTTTCTGCCATTTCTTCGGGGCTGGTTTCGCCATCGCAGAGTTCAAATACAGATGCAGCTGTGGGGTTCAGCGAGTGCATTTGCTGGCGTTGCCAATCGTAAACAGAGAGTTCTTCGCCTACGTTTTCAACGTGTAGGGTTTGAGATTTTTTCGGGTGGGTCACGGGAGGGACTCCTTCAGATAAATTCTGGGTGATTATGGTACTTTTGTATTTATACACACTTAGTAATCATCTAAGAATAAATTACTGAAGGTTCACCACAAAGGGCACGAAGAAATTCTTTGTGCTCACGGAGAAGAACTTTGTGTTCTCTGTGTCTCTGGGGTGTTCTTTTCGGGAAGTTGTTTTTAGACGTTCACTAGTGTGCATTATACGGGGGGAGGGGGAGATGGTCAAGCGTTTTTCGTTGCAATTTCTCAAGAAATGATATTTTGAAAGAAAACTAAACGCTATGTTTATTTTTGACTAAACACCTTCTGAAATTTTGAATGATAAACACTTGCACCTGCGGTGACAAGTGCAGGTGTGTAGAACGATGAATCAAAAAGACTTCCGAATTCTTGGATGATTCGGAAGTCTACACTCAACTGACCACTGAAAACTGCCTACTGCCTCTACTCCACCGTCACACTCTTCGCCAGGTTCCTCGGCTGGTCTACATCCAAGCCGCGCAAGGAAGCGATATGATACGCCAGCAATTGCAAGGGGATCACCGTCACGACCGGGCTGAGCATCCACGGGGTTTCGGGAATCCACATCACGTGATCTGCCATGTTGGCGACGAGTTCGTCGCCAATGGTTGCTACGGCAATCACCGAGCCGCCGCGCGCCTTCGCCTGCTGAATTTGGCTGATCATCTTCTCGTGCCACGGGTCTTGGGGCGCAAGGCAAATCACGGGCATTTCTTCATCTATCAGCGCAATCGGTCCGTGTTTCATCTCGCCCGCGGGGTAGCCCTCGGCGTGGATGTATGAAATCTCCTTCAATTTCAGCGCGCCCTCGTAGGCGATCGGCATATTAATGCCGCGCCCCAAATAAAGACAGCCTTTAATATCTTTGAGTGCGTACGCCACTTTTTCGACCTCGGCTTCACGCGCCAGCGTCTGCCCGACCAAATCCGGCACAAGGCGCAGATCGGCGACCATTTGGCGGCGCGTGGCAGAATCCAGCGTCCCGCGCAAATCTGCCAACAAAATGGCGAGCATGTACAGGTCCACGAGCGGGGCGGTGAAGGCCTTCGTCGAGGCAACGCCGATCTCCGGTCCCGTCTGCATCGAAATCGAGCCGTCCGCAATCCGCATCGCCTGTGAGCCAATCGCGTTTACGATGCTCCACAAAATCGCGCCCTTTTTGCGCCCCTCCTCCATCGCGGCGAGCGTATCCGCCGTTTCTCCCGATTGGCTGACCGCCAAGACAACGGTATTTTCGTCCACGATGGGGTCGCGGTAGCGGAACTCGGAGCCGATCTCGACCTCGACCGGGATGCGGGCGATTTTCTCGATCAGATATTTGCCGACCATGCCCGCGTAAGCCGCCGTGCCGCAAGCGGTGATGTAAATTTTTTGGATGCGTTGGGCGAGTGCGGGGGTGAGATTGAGCTGCGGCAGGCGGATGCGCCCCTCGTCAAAGTCGACCCGCCCGGCGAGGGTATCGGTGAGCGAGCGGACTTGCTCGTGGATTTCTTTTTGCATGAAATGGCGATATTCGCCCTTTTCGGCGGCGACCGGATCCCAGGCGATGGTGCGCGTCTGGACTTCAACCTGCTCGCCGTTTAAGGTCTGGATTTCAGCCCCCGAGGTGGTGATGATCCCCATCTGATGCGATTCGAGAAAGATGACCTCGCGGGTATGCTCCAGAATGGCGGGGATGTCGGATGCGGCGAACATTTCGTCTTCGCCGAAGCCGATCACTACGCCGCCCGCGTTGCCGATGCGCGCCGTGACGATTTTATCCGGCTCATCGGCGGAGATGAGGACGATGACGTTTGCACCCTTGATTTGCTTAAAAGTGGCACGCGCCGCCTCGACCAAATCCAGTCCGCTGGCGAGATAGTGTTCCACGAGGTGGACGATGGTTTCCGTATCTGTGTCGGATGCAAAATCTACGCCCTCCGCGCTGAGTTCGTCGCGCAGCTCGAGAAAATTCTCGACGATGCCGTTATGGACAACGACGACTCGTCCCGTATGCCCGATGTGGGGATGCGCGTTTTGCTGATTTGGCGCGCCGTGCGTCGCCCAGCGGGTATGCCCGATGCCGATTTGCCCGCTAATCGGTGATTTGCTGACCAATTCCATCAGACGGGAAAGTTTGCCTGCCTCGCGGCGCACTTCGATTTCGCCTTTTTGCAGGACGGCGATACCTGCCGAGTCATAGCCGCGATATTCGAGCTTCTTCAAGCCGCCGAGTATGATCGGGGTCGCGTCGCGGGGGCCGATATAAGCTACGATTCCACACATTTGAGGGTTCCTCCGTGTTTCTGTGTTGTGTGTCAAGTTGTGCGTAGACAAGTTGCAAGCGTGCAAGCACAAACTTGCAACTCTATTGACACGCCACGCCGTGCATTTTGTCCGCGGGGTTACCCACGCGGCGTTGTAGCAGGGTTTGTTTTGGAGGGAAAGGTGGTCGGGTGGTGGCACACCCGGAGGGCTTCCGCTGATCTGTCGATTTTCCCCCGACATCTGTCGGGGTAGCCCCAACCCGCGTTGGGGAACCCTCATCCTCGTCATCCTTTGCCATGTGTGGCCCAGGACCATGCGCTATCTTTCCCGCGTCCGAGTTTCTCGGAGAGCAGGGCGATTATACCCCAAAAAGGTGAGTTGCTCTCTCGTAAAAACAAGAAAACCCGGCAGCGCATTGTTGCGCCGCCGGGCTTTTTGGAGATGCGGTCTGGTCAATTAGCAGTCAAAGCAAGCTGTTGCGGTAGGCGTATCTGTTGACTGCACGGGCGTGGTCGTCGGCGTATTGCTTGGCGGCCAGGTAGGTGTCTTGCTCGGCGTGGGCGTCTTGGTCGGCGTGCGCGATGGTGTGGGCGTCTTGGTCGCCGTTGGCGTATTCGAGGGCACTGGCGTATTCTGGCTGATAGTGTCTTGTACTGTGCAAACGCCGCCGTCGAATGAAAGTTGTACGGTAAACGGACCGTATATAGGGGTATCGTAATTGGTGAAGTCTACATCCCATGTGTAGGTGGTCCCTCCGGGGAGGGTGACATTGGAACTTGCCGTGGTTGGGGAACTGTAGTCGTCTCCACCGTAATATCGGGTACCGCCAAACTCGAACCAGTTCACGCCGTTGCCGTAGTAGTTGTTCCACACGAAGTTGGTGTAGGTCAGGTGGATGGCCGAGGGGTTATTGTTGCGTACGTCCATTTTTACATCGTCGCCGGAGAGGTAGATGCTCTGAACGCTGATCAGGCTGCAATCCGGCGTGGGGGTTGGGGTTGGCGTGCGCGATGGCGTCGGCGTGCGCGATGGGGTCGGTGTGCGCGTGGGGGTTCTGGTGACCGTCGGGGTGGGCGTGCGACTCGGGGTGAGCGTAATCGTCGGCGTGCGCGAGGGGGTTGGCGTGTATTGAATAACCGACCCGGATACGGTGCACATGTTGGCGAAAGTAAGGCTCAGGTCATAGGTGCCGTAGATGTTGTTGCCTGCGCCATCAAAGTCCATATCCCAGAGGTAATATGCCCCGCCGGGGAAATCGCAGACGCCGCCAGAACACGATGCATTTGTCGGCGAAGAGTAGTCGTTGCCGGAGTAATAAGTACTGCCGTCCCATTTGAACCAGTCCACGTATTGGCTTGAACTTTGCTCGGTCCAAGTCAAAGTGGAATCGGTTAGAGGCATGTTCATGGAGTTGTTGTTGCGGACTCTGACGCGGACGTTGTCTCCTGATACGTACACGTTGTCCATGACGATCAGGTTGCAGTCTGGCGTCGGCGTCGGCGTCGGCGTTGACGGGGAGAGCGTCGTTTCGACGGAGCAAAAATCTCCAAAGGTTAAACCGACGGTATAGCTTCCGACAAGCGGCGGGTGGGCATAGTTGAAGTCCACTCGCCAGACCCTGCTGGCGTTGGACGGGAATGCGCATTTGCTTCCCGAACAGGAAGCGCTGGACGGGGAGTCGTGATCATTCCCGGTGTAATACGTTTTCCAGTTCCATTGGAAGAAATTCACGTATTCGTTGGAGTAATTCTTGGGCCAGGTAAGCTGCGAATCGGTCAGGGGCATGTCAATTGGGGTGTCGTTGCGCACCTCGACGCGGAAGTCGTCGCCATCGAACCAGGCTTGCTGCACGGCGATCTGGCTGCAGTCTGGCGTCGGGCTTGGCGTCGGCGTTGCCGCGGAGAGCGTCGCCTGGATGTCGCAGATGCCGCCAAAGGTCAAGTTGACGGCGTAATCTCCGCCAAGCGGGGGGTTGGCGTTGTTGAAATCAACTCGCCAGACCTTTGTTTCGTTTGGAGGGAAAGAACAATAGCTTCCGCTGCAGGAAGCGCTGGACGGAGAATCGTAATCGTTTCCGGGGTAATATGTGTTCCAGTTCCATTGGAAGAAATTCACGAATTCGTTGGAGTAAAACTTGGGCCAGGTAAGTTCTGAATTCGTCAGGGGAATGTCAATCGGATTGTCGTTGCGCACCTTGACGCGGAAGTCGTCACCGTTAAACCAGGTTTTTTTCACTGAAATCAGGCTACAGTCGGGCGTAGGGGTAGCCGTAGGC
The DNA here is from genome assembly GCA_013152325.1 of Chloroflexota bacterium. Lineage (GTDB taxonomy): Bacteria > Chloroflexota > Anaerolineae > Anaerolineales > Villigracilaceae > Desulfolinea. The sequence goes on along the minus strand of JAADGN010000134.1, from coordinate 14,268 downwards.
GTGTTTGTTGGATACGGCGTGGAACTGGCGGTGGCCGTGTTGGTTGGGAGCGGCGTGTTGGTTGGAACCGTGGGGACAACGATGGTGGGCGGGATGTTGACCACGCGCGAAACACGGAATTGTTCGACGATGCCTTCCCGATAGGATGCGAGGTGGAAGTAGGACTGGGCGTCTTTGAAAAAAGGAACCACAAACGGGAAGTTGTAGTCTACCGAGACGATCACGCGTTCGCCCGGGCTGCTGGGGTCCTCCGCCGGGGAACATTGACTGTATACGGGCGCACCCATTTTGGGCGGCGTAAAGACGACCCCTGTCTCACCGGAACAGACTGTGACCTTGAAGTAACCCGGCTGGGAATCTGTAGCCGAGGGGACAATCGGATTCCCGAAGAGTATCAGGCTGGCTTCGTCCCGGATCGAGGGGATGCGCGCGGCATCGATTTCGTCGTCCTTGCCGTCTCCGGCACAGGCAACTGAACCAGTGTCACTGCCGTCGACACAGTAAGAGCTGTCGTACTCTCCGGTGGTGGCATAACGCACGCCGCTGCGGGCCGCATTTTCGATCGTGATCCAGGCGTAGAAGAGACGTCCATACTCAAGTATCCCGAACAGGAGCAGCAACAGAATTGGCAGTACCAGGGCGAACTCTATCATGCTTTGTGCGTTCCCTCGCCGGGGAGCTTTCTTTTGTAGGGTGTCCTGTGGTTCATTCATAAGACATTTCTTTCCGTGTAAGAGCTAGTGGGTCAGGCGGGTGGCGATGTTCTCTGCAATACTTCTGAAGATTTCGCGCAATTGCGCTGCGGAAGGAGCAAAGTAGTAAATGCCGTGATTGGCGAGGGCGCCTCCGGCTTGTTCGGCAGCATAGGTCAGCAGTTGTTCGCCTGCGTCTGGGTCGCCGTCAGGGGCGTTTTGGATCAGGTTGCCCAGACCGATGGCGTAGATCACGGCGCCTTGCCCATTGTTTGGGTCGGCAACGAAGTCTGCCATGTCGCGGGCATAGTCGTCAGCGTCGTAATTCACATCTCCGTTGTCGTGGCGGGTGGTGGCTGAAGCGTCGCGGCAGAAGGGCGAAGTCCAGGTGCTCTGCGGACAATAACCATAGGGAAAACTGGGCAGGTCGGGATTGGTGGCGTTCGCAGGGCCGCTGGCCAGGAGAATAACCACCCACAGCGAATCTTCACGGATCGGGGCTTGCGCAAATTCATTGCCTGCAACGACAAGTCCGCCGCCGATATTGCTGGATGTGCAGGAGGTTGGATCGTTGGGACTTGTATTTCGGAAATGCATGCAGTCCATACCGACAAAGGTGCTGCCGGTGTAATTCAGGCAGGGCCCAAACAGGGGGTTGGGGTCGTTGCACTGGTCGGGCTGATAAACGTTCAGGTTGGTGACGGTAGCGAGCGCGGCGGCCTCACTTGTTTGCCATCCTGGCGGCGCGAGATGAGGGTCCCGGTCAAAGGTAACGATCGCGACCCGGTCATAGGGGAAGTAAAGGGTTTGTATGAAATCCCTGGCCACGGTTTTGATCTGTTCGAAAGGTTGACAAGAATGTGCGGGATTGCACTGCGAAGGGTCGTCGGCGGGATCGTCTACGCGGTTGGGGTCGCCGCCTCCTTCGGATGCCATCGATGCGGATGAGTCGATCACCAGCACCACGTCCACCGAGGCGGCCTCGCCAACCGCATTGGCTGTAATGGTTGTATCGTCAATCCCGATAACGGGCAGGAACCCAAAATTTACGTCTTTGGAAGCGACCACGCGCACCAGCTTTGGGGGTGGTGAGTTGCCGCACTTCGGGTTGATGGTGCTGTCGGTGTCGCAGGTGTCGATGCTGACGACAGCGGTGACCTGGTTGAGCTGCAGGAACTCCGTAGCGGCGGCAGTCAGGCTGGCAATCGTATAGCCTTCACGGTATTGGAGCGCGGCAGAGATTGCAGCCGCGTCGGTCGCCCGTTTTAACCGGCTGTACTCGACGAACATCATGCCGCCGTCGATCATCAGCCCGATCATCGCGATCAGGCCTACAAGCGCGCCGGCAATCAGAATGATCGCCTGGCCGCGCTCGGAACGTTCTTTGAGCTTTTGGGAGATATGCAAAGTTGCTCCTGCGTACTAGGGAATCGGGGTTGGAGTCGGTTCCGCTGCTGCGAGAGGCATCATGGTATATGCGTACAGCGTAACAGGGTCGGGGACAAATGCCGTGACCCATGGAAATGCCAGAACCTGGTGATAGTCATAGAAAACCTCTACAAGTAAGATCCCGGTATTGGGCGCGCCGCCTACCAGTTGGCTGGCGATATCTGTCGTGGAAAAACGGCTGGAGTCATTGTTGAACCAGTGGTACTCTCCGGACGTGGGGAAAAGCGTGGCAGTACCGCCCGATACGCTGAAAACGGAAATGATAATATCGTCCGCGGCCGAGTCCAGCTGGATCTTTTTTGTCGTGTCCTGGGCGTCACGAGGTTCGAGAGACTGTATTAAAAATCCGGCGGCGTTCTGATAGAACGTGAGGTCGTCGCTTCCATCAGGGTTGAAGGGATCGAAGTTGCTAAAGAAACGCGCCGTCTCTCGTGTGACGTCTGTCAGCGAAAGATAATAGTTGAGCATGAAGCCGAACTCCACCAAGCCAGACAGCAGCATCAACAGAACTGGAAAGGTAATTGCAATTTCGACCAAGCTTTGTGCTTTGTGTGATTTCTTTTGTTTTCTTGCTCTTCGTTTTGCAAAAAGACCTTTAAACTGTAACAAATTCTCGATAATATGCGTTAACATAGGTTTAAGCCTTTATACTCTGCATTATATCTTGCTACATTAATACTGGCAGGGTTTCTTGAATTGTAAATCCTGCTTAAGTAAGGGTTATCGGTAGAGCAAAAATACAGCGCTCAGGATCAAGAAAGGGGCGTAGGGGATTGCGGTAAAAACTCGATATCGTTTCAGGGCCAACATGCCCAAGATCAACATCAGGCTGACAGCGCCGCCTGCCAGGATGGCGGTTAGCAGACCTATCCAGATAAGCGGCCAGCCCAGGAGCAGTCCAAGAATGCCAGCCAGGTTTACGTCACCGAAGCCAAGTGCGTCGCCTTCTTCAATCGTTTCGCCGCGCCGACGGGACATCATGCGGGCGAACAGTACACCGAAATAGTATAAGATAAACATGATGCCAAAGCCGGCCGCGCCGCCAATTAATGTGGATGCCGTCCCATGCAGGATGATGCCGATTGCCAGTCCCAGGAGCGCTCCGAAGACGCTCACGGGATGAAGAATCAGTCGGTGCTCCACGTCAATGATGAACACAGTGGCCAAGTAGACCAGCAGAATAAAGCCCAGTACGAATCCCAGTCCCCGGGGAGGGAACAGCCAAATCTGCACAGTTGCGACCAATCCCAGGACATAAGTTGTCCATGTCCGCCAACTGCGGTGACGACCGCACGCCCGGCAGTTTCGCAGCAGCCAGTAATCGGCCCAACGTATTTGTGTTCCGCACTGTGGGCAGGTTGGCTGGTCAAGCCGCCGCCTTGCGGGCAGTACGTCGGCCAGATAGTTGACCAGTGCTCCTGCCAGCCAGCCCAGAAATACGGGGACAAGAATGGTGACATTCATCTTGTTTCCATTATATGCGAAAGTAATTCCTTTTGTTGTGGATGTAAGTGAACTGTAATGTTCTTGGCGAATCGTTTATTCTGCCTTACAATCTCAAACTACACTGTGTTACGTTTCTGGAGACGAAATTTATACTGGCGCAGTTCGGATTTTCTATGTGCGGAGGCTCAAGAGATAGTCTATGGAAAAGTTTATTATTGAAGGCGGAATTCCACTAAAAGGCGAGGTCACCCCGGCCGGCAACAAGAACGCTGCGCTGCCTATGCTGGCAGCTACGCTTCTGACGGATGAACCCGTCCTTCTGCATAACGTGCCGCCAATACGCGACGTTCACGTCATGCGGGATCTGCTTGAAAGTCTGGGGGTGGATATTGCGGATTTGGGAGGCGGTACCTGGCGTATCACCGCCCGGACCGTTCGTCCGGGTGACTTGGACCCTGACCTGTGTCGTCGTATTCGGGCTTCGATACTCCTTGCCGGCCCTATGACGGCTCGCTGTGGGGAATTGCGTCTCCCGCCGCCAGGAGGCGACGTGATTGGCCGCCGCCGTGTGGATACGCACATCCTGGCGTTGCGCGAGTTGGGCGCTGAGGTGACCTACGACCGGTCGTTCGAGTTCAGCGCCAGCCGTGGTTTGCGCGGTGCGGACATCCTTCTTGACGAGGCCAGCGTCACGGCTACTGAAAATGCGGTTATGGCGGCTGTCATGGCGAAGGGCGCGACCGTCATTCGCAACGCGGCTTCCGAGCCGCACATCCAGGAATTGTGCCACTTTTTAAATACTTTGGGCGCACGTATTCATGATATTGGTTCCAACACACTGCACATTGAAGGTGTGCCGCGCTTGCATGGCGGGGAATTTACGATTGGCTCGGACTATTTGGAAGTGATCAGTTTTGTGGGGGCGGCGGCGGTCACGCGTGGATCGATCCGTATTCGGAAAGCGGGCGTCCATTATTTGGACATGATTCGCATGGTCATGCGCCGTCTGGGCGTCGATTGGACGGTGGACGGGAACGATTTGCTCGTTTCGGGCGAGCAGGCGCTCACAATTGTCCCCGATCATGGCGGCGCTATTCCGGAGATCAAAACGAACGTTTGGCCGGCGTTCCCGACGGACTTGATCAGCATTGCCATAACGGTCGCGACGCAGTCTGCCGGAACGGTCATGTTCCACGATTGGATGTACTCCGGGCGCATGTACTTCACGGACAAACTGGCCGGGATGGGGGCGCGTATCATTTTGTGCGATCCCTACCGTTGTATTGTCCAGGGGCCGACGCAGCTTTACAGCGAGAAGGTGGAAAGCCCCGACATCCGCGCCGGGATGGCGCTTTTGCTGGCGGCGCTGGCCGCACAGGGACAGTCTACAATTCGCAATGTTGGGCAGATCGACCGCGGTTATGCGGGCGTGGACGATAAATTGCGCGCTTTGGGAGCAAAGATCGAGCGCGTCAGCGAGTGAGAAATTGCCGGGACGACAAAAAAAGAGACGCTCTGTTAGCCAGCGTCTCTTTTTTATCAAAAGGAAAGGGTCAGCCTACGGGGATTTTAGAACGATCCCGCTTTCTTTGATGATCAGTGTCCACTTGTCGGGATTGTTCATGCAGAAAGGGCCGCCCTGGGTGCTGAAGTTCTTTTTTCCCGAGACCCAGGCATATGCATAAAAGCAGCCGATCGGGATCGTCATGGATGTGCCGCTTTTGCCAAAAGAAGAGCTTATATAACCGCATTCGCCTCTTGGCGTTGACGAGACGTAGATCGAGAGGACGACATCCCCTTTTGTTTCGTTGTTCACCACCACTTTTGTGTCAGCTCCCCCCCATTTCATCAATGGCTGGTCGCAAACATCCCCTGACGATGCCGGGGTATTTGTCGGCAGGATGACCGGTGTGGGAACGAGGGTAGGCGTCGAGGTCGGGAGCGGCGTGGGCGTTTCTGTCGGCGGGACCGGCGTTGCAGTGGGCATGGCCGTCATGGTTTCTGCAGCCATTGTCCATGCCATGGATACTGCGGTGGCTTGAACGTCGTCCGGTTTGAGTTCGGGTGTGGCTTCTGGTTTTGCTCCACAGGCGCTGGCAAAAATGCTTAGAGCAGCAAGTATTATGATAAGGCGTTTCATGCTGTTTCTTTTTACTCCTGTAATTGTTAGTGTTTGACGGTTACCTTGTTCTTAAAAATAGTGATTGTTACGCCGTTTGCATTGTGCAAACCAAAGTAGCCAATCATCGGCTCGGCGCCGACATAAACCACATACGTGTAACTGCCTTGCGGCGCTTTGGTTTTCAATTGCTGCCAGCGCCCCAGGTCATATTCCATGATTGGGTAATACCCGCCCTCCACGGCGCCTTGCAGGGAGATATATGCGCCTACGCCGGCCTTGTTGATGATTTTGACCCGGCCTCTTGGTATGTTGGGCGGAACGGTGTTGATAATAAGCGGCGGCGTAAGGACAACTTCAGTCGCTGTGGGCACTTCGGTTGTCGTTGGCGTCACGTCGGGGGTTCCGGTTGTGGGCGTCTCTGTCCCGTCCGGCGTCTCCGTGGGGCTTCCTGCGGGCGTCCCGGTTCCAGCGTCAGTTTCGGTTGGCGTTGCGGTTTCCGTCTCCACCAGGGGAGTGGAAGTTGGTTCCAGGGTTGGCGTGTCTGTGGCGGGAGGCTGTATCGTCGGCGTGGGGAGCGATTCGAGCGTTTGCGCCGCCTGTGTGCTTGCCATGCGCTCCACGGTCGCCTGCAGATCGACAGGAGGGTTGTTCACCTGGGGTATGCCGGGGATACATGCACTGACAAGCAGGCTGCATATCAGGGCGAGGAAAAGCGACTTTTTCATAACGGCCTCCCTTTTTCGTGTACGAACTTACTCTGCAACTTCCAGGAATTGGGACACGGCGTCGCGCAGCATTCTCTCTGGCAGCGCGCCGACCTGGCGATGGACGATCTTCCCGTTGGCGATGAACAGCATTGTGGGGATGCCCTGAACGCCGTATTTGGAGGCCCATTCGGGATTTTCGTCAGTGTTGACCTTTGCCACGAGCAATTTGTCGGCGTATTCTTTTGCCAGTTTGTCCAGGATGGGAGCAACCATGCGGCAGGGAGCGCACCAGGGCGCCCAGAAATCGACGATGACCGGAATTGCAGATTGCAGGACGGTCTTTTCGAAAGCAGCGTCGGTGACGTGTACGGGTTCACTAACCATAAAGACTCCTTTGTCCAAAAAATTATTTAATTGGCAGATTCGCCGGGGGCGAGAATGCGATAATTGGCATGGATTTTTGCGGTGGATTTCAGCATGGCGCTGACAGAACAGTATTTTTCTTCAGACAACTGGATGGCCTGCTCGACATCTTTGGGCTTTATGTTTTCGCCCCATATCAGGTAGGTGATGTTGATTTCGGTGTAGACTTTGGGGTGTGTGTCGGCGCGTTTACCGCTGACCTTCACTTGCAGGTCGGTGAAATTGGCGCGTTTCTTTTTCAGGATACTGACCACGTCTACGCCGGTGCATCCGGCCAGGGCAGCCAGGGTCAGTTCCATCGGGCGGATGCCGGGCTGCCCGTCCATGGCTCCCATTTGCACCGTGCCGCCCTCCTCGTTTTTACCGATAAAAGCCATGTCGCCCTTCCAGGCGGCAGTGATTTCCGTCCACTCTTTTCCCATAAAAGATCCTCTTCAGCGTCAGCGGAATAGTGAGTGGAGTATAACATAAAACGCCCTGGAAAGGCCGCTATGATATAATGGCACGTCATGGCTGACGTCTTTTCTCGCTGGCAAAACGGTCTTTCGAAGACCAGCAAAACGGCCTTCGGACGGCTGGCCGGTCTTCTTGGGGCAACGGAAATCACCGCCGAAACCTGGGACGATCTGGAAGCTTTGCTGATCCAGGCGGATTTGGGGATCGAGACGACCGTGAAGGTGGTGGACGCGCTCAAGCAGCGCGTCCGGACCGAAGGCCTGCTCCGCTCCGACGAGCTGCGGAACGCGCTCAGGGACGAATTGCGCCTGCGTTTGGACGCGCCGCCTGCGGTCGATCTGTCTGCCAGTCCCAGTGTGATTTTGCTGGTTGGCGTCAACGGATCGGGCAAGACGACCACAGCCGCCAAGCTGGGACAGCGCTTTCTTTCCCGGGGCAAGTCTGTCCTGTTTGGGGCCGCGGATACGTTCCGCGCCGCGGCGGTGGACCAGCTTCGGGTTTGGGGCGACAGGCTGAACGTCCCGGTCGTTGCGGGCCAGCCGGGGGGGGACCCCGGCGCGGTGGCGTTCAATGCCGTCCAGGCAGGCGTCGCCCGCGGCGTGGACGTCGTCCTGATAGACACGGCTGGCCGTCTGCACACCCGCTACAACTTAATGGAAGAACTCAAGAAGCTTGAGCGGGTGGTTGGCAAGGTATTGCCCGGCGCGCCGCATGCGGTTTGGCTGGTGATGGACGCGACAACGGGGCAGAACGCGATGCAGCAGGCGCGCGCCTTCAAGGATGCCGTGAGTGTGACCGGCGTCATTCTGGCAAAACTGGATTCGTCGGCGCGCGGCGGGATGGCCTTTGCCATCCGCAGCGAACTTGGCCTGCCGATCCTGTTTGCCGGTCTTGGCGAGAAAGCTGAAGATTTGCAGCCCTTCGACCCGGATGCGTTTGTCAGGGGCATTTTGTCCGAATTGTAATTTTTGGAGGTATTATGCAAGGCTTGTTAGGACGTTTGCGAAGCGCGGGGGACTTGATCCAGCAACTCATGGTGCGTCTTTGACTTGGCTGCCAAAGAGACCAGACTTAAACAACTTCAGAAACAAATCGAATCGCCCGACTTTTGGAACGAGCAGGAAAAGGCTCGCCGCGTGATGAAGACTGCCACCGCTTTGCGGGACGAGGTTGAATCCTGGAAGGCTTTCTCGCAGCGCATACGGGATGCGGTGGAGTTGGCCGAAATGGGCGACGAGAGTCTGCAGGGCGAATTGGAAGCCGAGGTGGACGCCATTGAAAAAGAGCTGGAAAAGCGCGCCTTCACGGCCATGCTCTCCGGCAAATACGACGCCGAGGACGCGCTGCTGGCGATCCACGCGGGCGCGGGCGGCACGGACTCGCAGGATTGGGCTGCCATGCTCCAGCGCATGTACCTGCGCTGGGCCGAGCGGCACGGCTACAAAACGGATATCATTGACCTGACCGAGGGCGAAGAGGCCGGCATCAAGAGCGTGACCATCGCGGTCAACGGACGCTATGCTTATGGCTATTTGCGCTCGGAGAAGGGCGTCCATCGTCTGGTGAGACTCTCGCCGTTCGATGCGGCGCACCGGCGGCATACATCCTTTGCGCTGGTGGAAGTTTTGCCGCAAATTGCCACGGACGATCCTGACATCAAGGTCGATCCGAAAGATTTGAAGATCGACGTCTACCGCTCTTCGGGCGCGGGCGGGCAGAACGTGCAGAAGAATGCCACCGCGATCCGCATTACGCATCTCCCGACCGGGACCGTCGTCACCTGCCAAAACGAACGTTCGCAGTTGCAAAATCGCGAGAATGCCATGCGCGTTTTGCGGGCGCGCTTGCTCGAACTTAAAGAAGCCGAGCAAAAGGAAGAGTTGGACGGTCTGCGCGGCGAATACACCAAAGCGGAATGGGGCAGTCAAATCCGCTCGTACGTGCTGCACCCCTACCAGATGGTCAAAGACCACCGCACGGATTACGAGATGGGCAACACGCAGGCTGTCCTCGATGGCGACCTGGATGGATTTATGGAAGCCTATTTGCGGCAAAAAGCGTAGGACGTGTTCGACAAGTTGCAGCAAAAAAAGCCCTCGCTGGGTGAGGGCTTTTTGGTTTTCTCGGAAGAGCTATGAGCCGGTCGGCAGGCGTTGTTCCAGCGTTCGAGCGAGAATTTCTTCCTGGTCCTGGGCAACAGTCTCTTTTGCAATTTTCTTCTGCCGTTTTTTGCGTGCGTCTGCGCGCTCGAGAGCGGCCTGCCAGGCCATCTCCATGGCGGTGTGCTCGGGTTCCTTCGGGCCTTCGTCCAGTTCTGCCATCATGGCGGCGGCGTTCTTGCTGCGTTTGCCGCGGCCCCGCTTGGGCTTGGATGACATGAACTCTTCGGGCGCAGGCTGGACAGCCTTCATGCTCAAGCGGATCTGCTTCTTGCGGCGGTTGACTTCCAGGATCATCACTTCGACTTCCTCGCCGACCTTGAGCATCTCGGATGGGTCCTTGACGTAGCCGTGTGCGACCTCGCTGACGTGGATCAGCCCCGGTCTTTCCGCGCCGATTTCCACAAAGGCGCCGTAAGATTCCATGCGGACCACTTTCCCTTTGACAACCATTTCGGGTTTCATTTCGCGCCACTCGAGTTCCAGCGGCTCGACCATTGTCAGTTCGACGCGGTCTTTCTTGACGCGGCGTACCCACACTTCCACTTCCTGGCCGATCTGGACAGCGTCCTCGACGCGGGTGATGTGGTCTTTCGACAACTGGGAAATGTGAATTACGCCCGGAAGTTCCTGCCCGATATCGACAATCGCCCCGCCAATCGTCGTCTTGACGACCTTCCCCGTAAGTTTTGTTTTTGGTTCTAACGCGCTTGCCTGCGCGGTTTCATTTGCGACCATAGCCAGCTCTCCTGTAAATTGAAATTTGCCGAAGGAGGATTATACTCGCTTGATGGAGAGCCGTCAACTTGAAAACGCGAATCCCGGCAAATTGGCCGGGATTGGTGTGAGGAAGTCTATGGGATGGGGGTGACGGTGTCGCCGGGAGGCGGATCGGGTTCCGGCGAGCCCAGTTCACGGCAGCTTTCCACGACGCTGACGAGGTTTGCGCCCTCATCCGTGGTCACGAGCACCTGCAGGGGCGTTTCTTCATCGCTCCCGGTGTCGACGGTGAGTTTGAATGTGACCTGATACCCTGATGGCAGCGAGGGCGCGCAATGGGTTTTGTCCGGGTGGACTCTGTCTTCGTCCTCTGCGGACAGGGTGGCGCAAACATTCGTCGCCTCCTCGCCGCCCGTATTCCGGATCGTGACGTAGACGTTGGTCACCTCGCCCATTTGGTGCACGATGTCCAGGCCGGTGTCGCAGCCCAGGATTTCGCTCTCGAGGCCTGGGACGCCGGGGAGTGTGGCTGTCGGGGATGGCGCAGGCGTGTTCGTTGACGTTGACGTGGGCGTGAGCGTTGGCGTCGGCGGAGTGGCGCTGGGGGTTGCCGTTTCGGTGACGGGGAGGGTGGCGGGCGCACTGGTCGTGGGGGTCAGGGTCACGATATGCGGCGTAGCCGTCAATACCACCGGTGTGCGCGTGGGAGGGCGCGTCGGCGGCGCGGGCGGCAGCGCTGCCGAGGGCCAATCGCAGGAAACCAGCAAAAAGGCCAGGGCAGTCAGGGTTATGTAAAGCCGTTGCATAGTCTCATTCCTTCTGTGGGACGAAAGGCGACAGGTGGATTATACCTGGCTGGGCGGGGTTGGCGGGCGCGCGCCTTACAACTGCCCCGACGCGTCCCACGCCTCCAGCCGCTGCTGATATTCGGGGTCGTCATAGCGCGCCAGGGCGAACTCGTTGGCGTAGGCGGGGATAGCGCGCCCCGTTATGTGCGCGGCCAGCAGTTCGCCCGCCGCGCAGGCGGACATGATGCCATACCCCGACAGCGCGCCCAGCACATACGCGCCCTCGACGGGCAGCGGCCCGATCAGCGGACGGTTCTCCGGCGTTTTCGTGTAGTAGCCGCCGTCCAAAATCGGACGCGGGGCGCGGCCAAAATAGGCCCGCAGTCCGGGGAGCATCGTCGCCAGGCCGCGCAGGGCAATTTCCGGGTACTGCTCGTCCAGCGGCGGCGGCCAGACGGGCGGCATCCCTTTCGTCCGGTACTCCCACAGCATCAAAACCATCTCGCTCCCGCCGCTCCCTTCTGGCCGGGTGTGTACGCCCGACGGAAATTCGGCCAACAGCGACGGCTCCTCCTCCGCCAGGAAAGCGCGTTCCTCCTCGTCCCAGGGCAGGTATTGCGGGTCGTCCCAGATCAGCAGCGGAGCTTCGCGTCCGACCACGCCGAGATGGTCTTTGAAGGCCGCCTTGAGATGCAACTCTGTGTGTACGGGCAGGTCGACGTGCAGCATCCGCCCGACTTCCCCGAGAAATGGGCCGGCCGCGTTGACGAAAATGCCCGCCGCGACGCGGCGACCGTCTGCCAGCCGCACGGCCAGGACGCGTCCCCCGGCGGTTTCCACGCCGGTCAGGCGGGCCGACTCGAACCGTACCCCGCGCCTGCGTGCGCCTTCGAGCAGCGTCATCCCCAACTGTTGGGCGGACAGCCATCCCGCCCGGCGGACGTGCAGCGCGGCGAGGGCCTTTTCGGTCAGATACGGGAAGTGCCCGCGGATCAACTCCGGGCCGAGCAGCAGGTCCGCGCCGACGGGCTGGTCGCGGAATCCTTCCATCGGGGCGGGTTGGTACGCGGAATCCGCGCGGGCGTGGATCCGCAAGGGGCCGGCGCCCAGGCCTGAAATCCGTTCGGCGCGCGCCCGCAGGGACGGGATTTTTCCCTCGTCCGCAGTGACGTACAGGTAGCCGCGTCGATTCATGCGGAAAGCGTTCCCCGTCTCGTCTGCGATCTGCTCCATCAGGTCGATGCTGCGGTTCATCAGCGCCAGCATGGCCGGGTCGGGCCACCAGTTGCGGTAGCACTCGGTCGAGTGGTCGCTGGTCAGGCTGAGCGGCGGACGTTCGTCTATCAGCAGAATGTCCTCGACCCCGGCGCGGCTTAGGAAAAAGGCCGCGCTGACGCCCGCAATTCCGGCTCCGCAGATGACGATGTTGGCATGGTTTGGCATTTGGCGACTCCAGGGTGTGCTCTCCGCAATTATAGGATAGTTTGGCCGGGTTACTGCTATAATGCAGCATTCCAAAGTAGTGGAGCAAACATGGATGTGACAGTTGTTTTGGTTGGCGCGGTGCTGTTCCTGGCGGCCTTTACGCAGAGCCTGTCGGGATTTGGCGTGGCCTTGGTCTCGATGGCGCTGCTGCCGGGCTTGCTTGGCATTCAAACTTCGACCGCGTTGGTGGCCCTGGTCTCTGTGGTGGTTGACCTGGCCGTATTGCTGCGTTACCGCGAATCACTGGATTTGCGGGCGGTCAAGCCGGTGGTGCTGGCCTCGATCATTGGTGTGCCGATCGGAGTTTTTTTGCTGCGCCGCCTGGACGAACGGATCACATTGTCTGTTTTGGGTGTGGTCCTGGCAGGATACGCGCTGTATGCGCTGGTTGGATTCCGTCTGCCCGAGTTGACGGGACGTGCGTGGGCTTACGCGGCAGGTTTCCTGGGCGGGGTGCTTGGGGGCGCATATAACACGTCTGGCCCGCCGGTGATCATCTATGCCAGTTGCCGCCGTTGGCCGCCGAAGATATTCAAGAGTAACTTGCAAGGCTTTTTTTTGTTAAATAGTATAGTTGTCCTGATCAGTCATGCCGTGGGAGGCAGTTTTACGCCGGCGGTGTGGCAGTTATTCAGGTTTGGTTTGCCGCCCATTGCCTTGGGGCTGCTGGCAGGCATGAGCTTGGATCGCTGGCTCAATCCGCTGACTTTCCGGCGCGTGGTGCAGGTGTTGTTGATCGTGATGGGCCTGCGGATGGTGTTCTGAAAATGTAATGTTTGCACTGCGCGGTTTGTGATACACTTTGCCCGAAATTTAAAAAACAGGATTCTGTATGACCGTACCAACGATCTTTTTTCATTTTTGGTGGCAGCGTCTGGCGCACCTTGCCTTGCGTTTGTTCGGCTGGAATTTGGTCGCCGAATTGCCGCCGGTTCAAAAATATCTGATTATCGGGGCCTATCACACGTCGAATTGGGATTTCCCGATCGCCTTGTTGATGATGGCTGCGCTGGGACTGAGACTGCACTGGGTCGGCAAGGATTCGCTCTTCCGCGGTCCGGGCGGCGGCGTGATGCGCGGTCTGGGCGGCATCCCGGTCGAACGCGGCGCGCGCAAGAACTTTGTCGAGCAGATCGTGGACATGTATAATCGCAAAAAAGACTTGGTGATCACGATGGCTCCCGAAGGCACGCGCCGCCGGACCGATCACTGGAAGACCGGTTTCTACCACATCGCACTGGGAGCGAAAATTCCGATCGCGATGGGCTTTGTGGATTACCACAGCAAAACCTGCGGCGTGGGCGGCTACTTCTTCCCTTCGGGGGACGTGGACGCGGACCTGGACATCCTGCGCAAGTTTTATGCGGACAAAGTAGGGAAATTCCCTCACCAGCATGGCAAGATACATTTTTTGCCGCGCAAAAAATCATAGGGAACAATTCGCGATTTTCCAAAGGCCTCCGGGACGACATCCCCCGGGGGCCTTTTTTTTTGCGGGTGTGACGGAGCAGAAAACATCGCAAAGCTGCCTGATTTCAGGGCGTTAGGAAAAGAAAAGGGTATCGCACGATCGATTCTGTTGTATACTTTTCTTGCGCCCCGTTGTGTGGCAGGGATATTGACGGGGGGAGACGAAGTGGTTATGAACGAAGCCGACACTTGCAGGACTTACATATTACCGAACCTCCACAACGCCGGTTGGGAAGATGACGTCATCATTGAGCAATTGGTATTGACGCCGGGGCGTATTGTGCCTGTAGGCAAGAAACATGTCCGTCGAGAGGGGTTGCGCCCAGATTACGTTCTCTTTATTCGGCGAAA
>JAADGN010000133.1 GCA_013152325.1 Chloroflexota bacterium | reverse complement strand
GGGCAGGGAGGGTGATTGGGGGTCTGTGGGCATGGGGTAGTCTCCTTATTTGGTAGTTGGTAGTTGGGTAGTTGGATGGTTAAGGCAGAACACAGCGAAGTCGAAGGGCGACGCGGCGTTCTCTTGTTGCGAGGAGATTGCTTCGCCCCTCGGGCTCGCAATGACACTTAAAATTTGTCTGCCATCCGCTTTCTATTCTCCTCGCACGTTGCGCCCAAAGCCCGGTTCCGCCAACACCTTACCGTCTTTGTACACCTCTTCGCCGCGCAAGACAACCCGCGTCACGCGGCCCCTGACCTGCCAGCCCTCGAAGGGCGTCCAGCCGCATTTGGAGAAGTGGTCGGCGGCGCGGATGGTGTAGGTCGCGTTTTCGTCTATCTCGATCCAGGTCTCCGGCTGGGCAGGGAGGTTGAAGATGCGCTTGGGGTTGGTGTGCATCCGCAAAATGATGTCGTCCACCGTCAACCGTCCACGGTCTGCTGCGGTCAGCAGGAGCGGGAGGGCGGTTTCGAGACCCGGGAAGCCGGGTGGAGGGGTGACGGAATCTTTTTCGGCGGCGGTGTGGGGGGCGTGGTCGCTGGCGAAGCAATCGATCACGTCGAGGTTGTCCCACAGGGCGGCGACGTCGGCGGGGGAGGCCAGGCGCGGGCGGACTTCGCTCCTCCCCCCACCCCCAGCCTCTCCTCCCACAGGGAGGAGGGAATCATTCGCGGAGAGGAACAGATGGTGAGGGGTGACTTCGCAGGTGACTTTGATGCCGCGTTCTTTGGCCGCTTTGATGATCAGGATCTCCTCGCGCCGCGAGACGTGCGCGATGTGGACAGGCCGGTCGTAGAGGGCGGCCATTAAAATCACCGCGGCCATGCTGCGGCTCTCGGCGTGCGCCACGATGGGACGGTCTTTCGGCCAGGCCTTGAAATGTTCCTGCCAGAGGGTCATATCGTCGAGGCGGAGCGGGCCATAGGTCTGGTCGAGGTACATCTTCAGTCCGGCGGAAGCAGGCCCCAGGTCCGGGAGCGAGGCGGCGTTCTTCGGGCCGGCGCCGACGAATTGGGCGTAGTCGCAACGCGCTTTGGCGCGGGCGGCGTCGAGCGTCAGCTTCAGCATCTCGGCATCGACGACTGGCGGCCGGGTGTTGGGCATGGCCAGCACCAGCGTGAAGCCGCCGGCCAGGGCGGCCGCGGTTCCGGTGTGTCCCAATCTTCCTTATGGGTCGCGCCGGGGTCACGCAGATGGACGTGGGGATCTATCAGGCCGGGGAGTTTTTTCATCCTGGCTCCTCTTCTCCCTCACTCCAGCCCTCGCCCATCGCAGGGGAGGGGGAGCATTGGAACAAAAAAAGAGAGCCGCTAAAAGCGACTCTCTGAAAAAACGGCGCACCCGCGAGGGGCGTTGCGATCAATTTCGGGTAAAGGGTCTCGGACGTACATATCGGAGCAATTCTACGCGGGAAACTCAATTTGTCAAGGGTTGCGCATTTCGCGCTACAATGAAGGGGATACTCAGGATATTGGTTGGGCAGCGATAGACTCACGAGGTGTTTCATGAAACGCAACAAGTCTGTATTCACGGCGTTGGTTTTTATTGGCATCCTTTCCATATCCTGCAACCTGCTCGCATTGGTCGGAAACAAAAATGGGCCGGTCGACGGGCAGTCATCTTCGGGGACGATCTACGATGAACAGGGCAATATCGTCGCGCTTGAACCGCCCGCGCAAGATATTTTAACGGTCATCACCGAAATGACAGACGCCGGAGAAATCAGTCAAGGCGAGGCCTTGGTGGCTGCGTTGAAATTGTTGGTCGGCGAAGAGGGGGATAACCTCTTTAAAGGCAAAAACTATCAGTTTCTTGAGGGGACGGCTCTCGTTGATACTGCATCCCAATATCTGGAAAATGGCGAAGACGAGCAGGCCAAGGATGAGATCCGTCGCCTGCTCAATATGGCTCTGCCTGAACGTGAAAACATGGAGCGGTTTTCCGCCCCCGAAGAGGGCGCAAGCGGACGCCAGAATAGCCTGGCCCCCGTCGGCAAAGGGATCGGAACGGCCTGCCGCGCGCTTTGGGCGGATGGATTCCCCGTCAGCGCGGATGCGCTGGTGTGCCTGCTCTATCGGACAAATTCCGTCGCTGGCGGCACAACACGGGTGTATTACGCCGAAAGTCGGCGCAGCGACTCAAACTATCTAACCTATGTGAACGCTGCGGATGAAGCCTTGCAGGATAGCCTAACAGCCTATTCAGGACTTACATCGACTGTCCACGATATTGACCTGATCTTTGCGCTTGTCCCCTCGGGGCTTGTCGGGTCTTCAGGTCCACCCCGCGGATTGACCGATTGGATTGACATGAGAAGTCGCCCCGATACACTCTGTCCGATCATACTTTTTCCGGCAGCATTGACTGAAAGCATTAGTGATTTCAAACAGGTCGTCGCCCATGAAGTCTTTCATTGTGTACAGGCCTGGGAGGTTGGCCCGTTTTCCTTGAATGATGCCTGGTGGTATACCGAAGGCGCGGCGACCTATTTCAGCAATGTCGTCTACCCAACTAATAATCTTGAATATCGTTTTATAAAGAGATTTGGTGTTAATTCTCTTGAAGAGTCACTTTTCGACATGACATACGAGAATTCGCCCTTTTTTCAGTATCTAAGCAATCAATGGGGAGACCAAAAAGTCTTTGATATGGTTATGGCTTTTGATCCAATCGGTACCAATTCAGCCCACGCTGCAACGATGGCCTCGTATGGCATCGACAATGAATTTTTCCAGCGGTTTGGGCAGGCCTATCTGGATAAAAATATCATCGACTCGGGAGGCGGGCCTCTCCCCATTGTGGTGTATTACCGCGGCGTAGATATGATCGTATCCAACGCCACGTTAAACTACTCCGCGCACCCTTTCCATCTTGCGCGGTATCTGGTCAAGTACAAGGAAAAGACCGATTACGAATTCAACTCACAGGAAACGGGAAATGATGGCCGCACGCGTTTGCGGGACTGGCCGGAGGGTGGAGACTGGCAATCGCTGCCGGGCAGTTTCAGGTCCGCGTGCGGGGACGATGGCGATACGCTTTTGATGACTACCGTTGAAATGGGCGGCGATTATGCCCTCGAGATCGACGCCACTGTCGGCGCATCCTATTATTGCCGCTGTATCGTGGGAACCTGGGTGCAGGATTCTGACGAGATGGCGCGTCACGTCCGTGCTTCGTTGGGCAGCAGCGGGCTAAGGCTGGTGTCGCTGAGTGGACAGTCGATCCTGGTCGTCGATGAAGCCGGGAATATCACATTCACGCCGCAAGATTATCAAGCTGTTTTTGAAAGCGACGGGCAGCGCTTTAACATGCAGGTAGCGGGACTTGCCACCAGTACTTATACCCTGGCGGAAGGCGCGGAAGATAGCACAATTATCGTTACCGCTGGCGAGACCAACTTCGTTATATCGTCCATCGTAGATGGAGTCGCCGCCTCGTTTCCGCTTGACGCCGGCGCGCTTGCCGGTGGCCCATTTTCCGAAGGCGGCACTTTCAATTACACCTGCGACGAAACCAGACTGACCACATTCATTCCGGCTGGCGTTGCGCCTTTTTCCGATTCTACTTTTACGCGGATTTCGGATATTCCAGCCACGCCGATGCCTGCTCCCGAACTGGAATCTCCCCCCGGCGGAGGCGACGCTCCACCCGATATTGGTTCCGGCGGCGCGGGGTGTAGCGGCTTTACGATCAGCGGGTTCACGCCTGAAATAGGCAGTGTGAGTTGGACGTTGACCAACAGCAGCAGCCAGGCCTATCCGCTTAAAAATCTGTCCCTGCAATGGCCGGCTTCCAATGGGTCATTAACGTCTATCACGTTGGCTGGCGCGCCGATCTGGACGGGGAGCATTCCCCCCGATCTCGCCATCATCGACAGCGGTTGGCTGGGTTCGGAGGATGCGCGTACCGTCCAGACAGGAACAAGCAGCACGTTGACGCTGACCTTCACAGGCAGCGCGATGGGTTCCAGCGGATACATTATGGCGCCCGAGTTTGAAAACGGCTGTATCACCGCCGATGTGCGATAGATTTTCTTCCCTTTAACGGAACCAGGTTGCCCATTTGGAGCGATCCGTCAACCAAACGACCGGCGTCTCCCCGGCAAGGCCATCCCAAAAACCTGCGTTCCAAATGCCCAACCCCAACGGTCCGCACTCCACCCGTAAGATCTCCACCGGGATGGTATCCGGCAGCAAGCAGGCAGACGCGTCGTTAAATCGAACGGCGGCTGGCAGTGCTCCGGAGAGCGCGTTCGCGTCATCGGGAGTTGGGAAACATTTCGTATCCCAGAAGCCCTTTCCATCAGGCAGGCGGCACCAGGCCTGGTCGGCCTTTTCGGCCAGGGAATACGTGAAAGCATCCGCCACCTGCCCGTTCGATTTCAGCAGGCGAACCGTATCTCCGCCGTCGCCAAGCGAGATGTGCGAAGCAGCGCCGAAAATCGCGAGCTGCTGCCCCGGCTCCAGGGTCACGCTTGGCAGGGTGTAGGGGTCGGAACCGCTGTTGTGCTCGTCGTCCAGTTTCCACCCTTGCAAATCAACGGACTGATCGCTCCGATTGACGATCTCGATAAATTCGTCGTAAACGTCCACCGAGCCATCGCCGTTCCAGTCATGCCCTGCACGGGGCAAGAACTCGTTGAGTACGACAGGTTGGTACGGCAACGGGGTCGGCGTGCGGGTTTGCGTCGGCGCGGAGGCAGGCGTTTTCGTTGCAGCCGGCGAGGGCGTTAGGGTAACGCTGACCGCCCAGTTGGGTTGTTTCGGCGTGCCCCGCAGCGGATCCCCGTCGGCATCCAACCCGTTGGCAACTGCGCCCGTGTTCGTTGTCCACGCCAGCGGTCCGTCATCCACGACGCCATTGCGCTCCATGCTGCCACAATCGGGAGAACTGCTGCCCGCCGGCCATCCGCCGCCATCCAGATTGGCCGTATCCACCGTACTTCCATCAGGCGCAAGCAGTCTGAAAACCTCCCCGTCATTGGAAAGTGAACCACTGAAGATCAGGTCGGCGGGGATGTCGGAGACAGTATTGTCGTCGGTGCGCTCGAGCAGGTAATATCCATCAGCCGGGATGCTGCCGCTCAGATCAATATCCGGTGAGCCGTCATCCGCCACCAGCCGCCAGCCGGTCAAATCGACAGGAACGGAACCATGGTTGTGGAGTTCGATCCACTCATCGCTGCTGGAGGCATTTGTCCCCGCCCAGGCGACTTCGTTGATCAGCACCGCCAGCGAGGGGACCAAAGTCGGCGTCGGGGTATGCGTAACCGTAATTCCCCAATTCGATTGCCCCGGCGAGCCGTGAATGGGACTGCCCGCCGCGTCGCGCCCATTAGAGACCGTTCCGGTGTTCGTCACCCAGGCGGATGAACTGTCCGCTACCACCCCCATCCGTTCCATGCTGCCATTCGGCGAGAGGCTGCCCGCCGGCCATCCGCCGCCATCCAGATTGGCCGTATCGACAACGCTGCCATTGGGGGCGCGCAGTCGAAGTATCTCTCCGTCATCGTCGAGCGCGCCGAGGTAGATTTGGTCAGCAAGCACGTCTGCGACAACGTTGTCATAGGCGCGCTCAAGGAGAAAATAACCATTCGCGGGAATACTGCCGCTGAGGATGACGTCCGGGCTGCCATCCTCGGCCACCAGCCGCCAACCAGTCAGGTCGATGGAGACTGCTCCAGGGTTATAGAGTTCAATCCACTCATCGTCGGAGGAGGCCAGCGTCCCCGCCCAGGCGACTTCGTTGATCGTCACACTCAGGGAGGAATAATCTGTCGAATTGGGCTGTCGCGGTGTTCCCTGGATTGGGGTGCCGTTGGCAGCCAGTCCATTGACTGTGACGCCATTGTTCGTAACCCAGGCTGTTGGCCCATCCGGGACGCTGCCAACACGCTCCATGCTGGCAGGGGCAGAACTGTTCCCTGCGGGCCATGCCCCGCCAGACTGATTGGCGGTATCGATCACTGTGCTGTCCGAGGCCAACAATTGAAGCGTTTCGCCCGAGTTACTGAGCGCGCCGGTATACAGCTGATCTGCCGGAACATCCGAAACGGTATTGTCGTCCGTGCGTTCGAGCAGGAAATACCCTCCGGCAGGGATCGTGCCGCTGAGGGCAATGTCCGGACTGCCATCCGAGAGAGAGACGAGCTGCCAGCCTGTCAGGTCGATGTCCACCGTCCCGGGGTTGTAGAGTTCGATCCACTCGTCGGCGGAGGAGGCGGCCGTTCCCGCCCAGGCAATTTCGCTGATCACCACGCTCAACGGTGCAGGACTCTGCGCAAGCGCGGCGGCGTGGACAGGTTTCCTCGCAGCCATGAACAGGGGTGAGAGAACCGTCCCGGCCAGGAAGCCCGCCAACAGCAGCGCGGCGCTCCAGCGGAAAAATACATCCCGCGCTTTGCGGCAGGCAAACGAAGAAAAAATTTCTTTCTTGGAAAATTGAGTCATCGTGAACGGCAGTTAAATACCACCGTCGAAAAGATAGCGCAGAGCGATTTGCGCCCTGTCTGTATCTTTCGACGGTTTCTTACTACCCCCAAGTTAGCGAGGTGCGACCACTAATCTGACAGCTGTGCGCACCTTGTCCTCAATTTCGACGTCCACGAATTCCGGCACGCACACGACATTGATTCCATCATTGGCCAAGTACCCGGTGGCCAGCACAAGCGCCTTGACAGCCTGATTCACTGCTCCGGCGCCGATTGCCTGCACGTCTGCCCGACCATGCTCGCGGACAACGCCCGCGATCGCCCCAGCGACAGCAGAGGTACGGGAGTTTGCTGATACTTTGATTATCTCCATTGTGAACCTCCCACGATGTGGACAAAGAGGGGCTTCAGTGATTATCCCTGCCCAAATTGTACAAGATTTGAGTTGCAGTTTCAAGCTGAATACAGAACTTCTAATCTTGTCGCACGGCATTATCTTGAAAGCGGCGATGATCGGTGTTGAAGAAAAAAGGATGAGGCTTGATGGCAGGGGAATTTATTGTAAATCTATCCTATAGGGAATAGTTTTATTTGTATGTCGTTGTCTTAGTAGGCCCTGTGGATTGTGTGGACAAGATCTGAATTCCTGGAAAACTACCCATTTATGGATGGCGCCGTGTTTCGATACCAAGATGCAGGGGGTATTGGCTGATGGAGGGAGGGGATGAAAGTGTGGACAAAAAAAGGAGAAAGGGAACACTATCTCCTCACAAATATGCGCCTGTCCATATATCGGAAAGCCTGCTGGAAGCCCCCTACATATGGGGGGCGTAGATGAGAAAGTTTTCTCAGGTTTTTCGAACAAATGGGCATATTCTCCACAACCAAAGGCGGTTATCCACAGTTTTTAGATGGTTATCCACAGGTACTGAGGTTGGATAGGCAAGCCTTTTTTAGAAACACCCCCCAAATATGGGCTTGCCTAAAAGACTTCGGACGGTTCGAGGCCGTTGACCGCGGCCATGTTCTCCAACATTTCTTCGATGTCGTCAAGATAATGATCCAGGCCCTGTACGCGGGCCGTGAAGTCATCCCCGGTGAGCGCCAGTCGTTGACAAGCGGCCAGCCAGCCAGAGGTCTGTTCCTCCGGCAGGACGGCTGCTGCCAGCGTCCAGGTGCGCAGCAGCGGCCAGAGCGCAGCTAGCGGGTTCTCGTTGCCAAGCATGGCTTCGAAGGCTTGCTCGTAGTAGCCCAGCCGGGCCGCGTGGATGCGCGCATCCACAGTGGACGATTTTGCCGCGGCCAGAAAGGCCTCTTTCCAGGCAGGCAGCCAATCTGTCAGGGTGCTGGCGTCCAGTTCGGTTCCGCCGAGCAGGCCCAGTACCCCGGCAGCGAATCCGGGGCGCTCGGCGGCCTCGGCCCGCGCCGGGAAGTCCAGCAGCAGGCGGCGTTCGGGTAACGGCGGCCCGTTCAATTCGGCGATCGCGTTGACGGCGTGGTTGATCGACTTAAGATATTTGGCAATTTGTGTTGGACCGGGGTTGGATGGGTTGCGTTGCAGGTCCATCCAGATTTGGCGGCCATGTTCCAGCAATTGGTAGGCCCGTTGGAGAACGGCAAGCGGTTCGTGGAAGCCGGCGCGGACGCTGGCCTGTGTGAACTCGAAGAAATGCCTGGTCTCGTAGAGCAGCATCGGGTCGTAGATCTCGTATCCCAGCCAGGGGTTGACGCGCAGTTCGCGCGGTGAATCGTACTCCTTTTTTGCGCGGTGGGCGATGTCCAGGTGGATGCGGTCGATCAGGGGGACGATCTCGCGGCGCTGGGCGGGCGCCTCGCTATGGACGAAGACCAAATCGATATCAGCGGTGCCGCCGATGAAAGGCTCCTCCGTGAGCAGTGAGCCGGCCAGATAGGCGGCGATGATGGCCTGGTCGTTGAACGTCCGTTCCTGGACGGTCTCTTTGGCGATGCGGATGAGTGAAGCGCGCGTGATGCGCATGAGAAGTCCTTTGCGTGGTTTAGGAGAGCAGCCCTGGCTGGAAGGGAGCCATCCCCAGCGCGTCCCGGATGCGGTTCTCGATCAGATTAAGGTGCTCCGGGTTGCGGACGAAATCCAGCGGGTTGGTGTCAATCGTCAGCACCGGGGTGTTGTTGTATGGCTTGGCGAAGAATTCATCGTAGGTTTGGTTGAGTTCGCTGATGTAGGCCCGTTCCATGTTGCGCTCGTAAGGGCGGTCGCGCAGCGTAATGCGCTGCATTAGCACGTCGGTGTCGGCGCGCAGATAAACGAGCAGATCAGGGTGGGGGATCTTCTCGGCCAGCGCCTCGTGGACGCGGTCGTACATGTCCAGTTCGTCGCCTTGCAGGTTGATGCGGGCAAACAACGCATCTTTGGCGAAGGTGTAGTCGGAGAGCAGGTTCTTGCTCCGCGCCAGGAGTTCAGGAACGCTGCGCCGCTGTTGGTGGTAGCGGCTGAGCAGGAAGAATATCTGCGTCTGGAAGGCATAGCGGGCCCGGTCGGCATAGAAATCCGAAAGGAAAGGATTTTCCTCGAAGATTTCGAGCAGCAATTCGGCTTGAAAGGCGGGTTGCAGGAGGCGGGCCAGAGTGGTCTTTCCCACGCCGATTACCCCTTCGATGGCTACGTACATGAGCGCGCTCCAGTGATAATGGGATCGAATTAAGGATACCATAAAATCGAGGCAGGTATAATAATCGCATGTCCCGCATTTGTATTTATCCCCGCGTGACCAGCATGGGCGGCGTCGGCTCTTTCCGTCTAAAATTTGCGGACGGATTGGCCGCGCGCGGCGTGGAAGTCAGTTACGATCTGGACGATCCGCACCTGGACGCAGTCCTGGTCCTGGCCGGGACGCGCAACCTGGCCGGGTTATGGCGGGCGAAACGCCGCGGCGTGCCCATCATTCAGCGGCTGGACGGCATCAACTGGATCCAGCGCAAACGCTGGATGGGCATCCGCTATCACGCGCGGGCGGAATATGGCAACGCGGTCTTGGCGTTCATCCGCAGGTTTCTGGCAGACCGCATTATCTATCAAAGCGAGTTCACGCAGCGCTGGTGGGACGACTGGTACAGTAGGACGCGCGTGCCCTACCGGATTGTTCACAACGCGGTGGACCTGGGCGTATACAGCCCCGACGGGCCGGGCGAACCGCCCGCGGACCGCTGCCGCTTGCTGGTCGTGGAGGGCAGCCTGGCCGGAGGCCTCGACCTCGGCCTTACCTGGGCTGTCCGGTTGACGGAAGCGTTGTCGGCGCGTTTTGACGCGGAACTCGTGGTGGTGGGAAATGTCGATAAGCGGAAGCAGGCTGACTGGGAATCGCGTTCCCGTGTGCCGGTAGCCTTTTTGGGCGTGGTGCCGCGCGAGCGCATCCCTGAGATTGACCGCTCGGCGCACCTGTTTTTTTCTGCGGAGGTGAATCCGTCCTGCCCGAATGCGGTCATCGAGGCGTTGGCCTGCGGGCTGCCGGTGGTCAGCTTCGATACCGGCGCGCTGGCGGAACTCGTGCCCGACGGGGCCGGCCGCGTTGTCCCGTATGGCGGCGATCCGTGGAAGCTCGATCCGCCCGATATTCCAGCCCTGGCCCGGGCCGCGACTGAAATACTCTCCGACTTGCCGCGCTTTCGTGCCGGCGCGCGGGCACATGCCGAAGCGTCCCTCGGCCTGGACGAAATGGTCGACCGCTATCTTGATTTTTTTGAGGTGCCGTATGTCGCTTGACCCCGAAGTACATGCTTTTCTCCTTCGTCATCTGCAGACTATTCAAGAAAACGACGTACAGGCCTACAATGCGACCTGCGCCGTCGACCTGACGCTCTACGAGTGGTGGGTCACACCGCAGCGTATTGACGGGCTGCCTTTTCACGAATTTATGATGCAGGCCAACGACCGGCGCGGCGCGGTCTTTGGAGCGGAAGGTCATGACGAGGCGCAGCCCGCGCCGACGCGCTTCGATCTCTCCAATTTGCACATCCAGCGCTACGGGGATACGGCCATCGCCAGCTATACCCTGCTGATCAGCACCGCCCTGCCGGACGGGGTGCGCGTGGCGGCGCACAACGAAAGCCGGGTGATGGTCAAAATGGACGGCGCGTGGAAAGTCGTCCACGTCCACAAGTCGCCGGCCTGGCAAGCGCCGCACGTCGCAGGGTGAGCGGTTGATGTCGCACGCTTCGGGCAGGGCTGTCTCTGGCAGCGATTTTCTCTGGCTGGGTTTGGCGCTGCTCGTTCTTCTCTCGCTGGCTTTCCTGATCCCGGTAACGCCCAACGATTACTGGTGGTACGTGCGCCTGGGCGGCGAAATTGCCCGCACGCATACGATCCCCGCAGTTGAGACGTTTTCCTACACCCGGGCCGGTCAGCCGATGGTCTATCACTCCTGGCTCTCGGCGCTGCTCTTCAACCGGCTGTATGCGCTGGGCGGCATTTCGTTGACCGTGCTGGCGCGCGGGGTTGTGTTGGCGCTGACTTATGGGCTGCTCTGGGGGCTGATGCGCGGGATGGGCGCTGGCCCGCGGCTGGCGAGCCTGGTGACGATGGTTGCGGTCTTGGCGGGCAGTGTCAACTGGGCCGTCCGCCCGCAGTTGTTCGCCTACCCGCTCTTTGCGCTCAGTCTGTGGATTTTGTCGCGATGGGCGCGCGGCGGGACGCGCCGTCTGTGGCTTTTGCCGATCATCAGCCTGCTGTGGGTCAATTTGCACGGCTCGTTCGTTTTGCTTTTCTTGCTGGGCGGCGCGGCGCTGGTCTTTGGGCGCGGCGAGCGCAAGCCGCTGGCCCTGGCGCTGACCGCGGCCTTGTTGACGTCGCTCATCAACCCGCGCGGACTGGAAGCCTGGCGTTACGTCGCAAATTCGCTGCTGACGACCTCCAATCAGGCTTTCAGCCGTGAGTGGCTGCCGCCCGTCAACGAGGGCTGGCAGATGAATCTCTTCTTCGGCTGGATTCTGCTCTTTGCCCCGCTGGCTGCCCTCTCGTCCCGCAAACTGAGCCGCCTGGAATGGGTCTGGTTTCTCGGCTTTGGCTGGCTGGCCTTTTCCGGTCTGCGGTACGGCATCTGGTTCCTGTTCGTCCTCGCTGTGCTGAGCGCTGCACTGCTGGCCGAGTGGGGACAGCGCTGGCTCGACCGCGGCGCTCGCCGCGGCATCCCCGCGCTGGATGCGGCATTGGGTCTGCTTTTCCTGCTCATGCCGCTGCTGCTCCTGCCGGGCTTGCGTGAACGCTGGTGGCCGCAGGCGCCCTCCGCCCTCTCCGCGCAGACGCCGGTCGCCGCGGCGGAGTGGCTTTCCGCACACCCCGATCTGCCCGGCCCGTTGTGGAGCGAGTTGGGTTTTGCCAGTTATCTGGTCTACGCCCTGCCCGAAAGGCCGGTCTGGATCGATACCCGCTTCGAAGTCTATCCGCCGGAGCAGTGGGCGCGTTACAAGGCCATCGACGCCGCCGCCTGGAACTGGCAGGAGCTGCTCGATGAGGAGGGCGTTAATTTGCTTGTGCTTTCCCGCGCGGAGGAACCAGAGCTGATCGCCGCGGCGCTTGCCTCGCCGGAATGGTGCCTGGTCCACCGCGACGACGTGGCGTTGATCCTCAGCCGCTGCAATTTTCAGGAGGCCCGATGAAGCGCTTTCCCGGACGTCTTGCCGTACAGCAGCGTGTGCTGCCGCAGTATCGCGCCCCCTTCTTTGATGCCCTGGCCGCGGCCTGCCAGGGCGGACTGAGTCTCTTCGCCGGACAGCCGCGCCCCGACGAGGCCATTGCCACGACCGACCGGTTGCAGACCGCGCGCTACGCCCCCGCCCGCAACCTCCACTTGCTGCGCGGCCCCTTCTATCTTTGCTATCAAAACGGATTATCGGCTTGGCTGAAGAACTGGGATCCCGACGCGCTGATCGTGGAAGCCAACCCGCGCTATCTGGCGACGCCCTCCGCCGTGCGCTGGATGCAGCGCCGCGGCCGCCCGGTCATCGGCTGGGGACTGGGCGCGCCGCCTCTCTCCGGGACGTGGGCCGGCTTCCGCCAAACGCGGCGGATGCGCTTCCTGGGCCGGTTCGACGCCCTGATCGCCTACAGCCAGCGCGGCGCGGACGAGTATGCCGCCCTCGGCTTCCCGCCGGAACGGATTTTCGTCGCCCCCAACGCGGTCGCTCCGCGGCCTGCTGCGCCGCAGCCGAGACGCCCGCTTCGCCTGGATGAGCCGCTTGTCTTGCTCTTTGTCGGTCGCCTGCAGGCGCGCAAACGGCTGGACAATCTGCTGCGCGCCTGCGCCGCCCTGCCTGGAACGCTCCAGCCGCGCCTGTGGATCGTCGGCGACGGGCCGGCGCGCGCCGAGCTGGAATCCCTGGCCGCGGACGTGTATCCGCAGGCGCGTTTCCTGGGCGCGCGTCATGGCCCGGAGTTGGCGTTTGTCTTCGCCGAGGCCGATCTCTTCGTCCTGCCTGGCACGGGCGGACTGGCCGTCCAGGAGGCCATGACCTACGGCCTGCCGGTTATCGTGGCGCAGGGCGACGGCACGCAAGATGACCTTGTCCGCCCGGAGAACGGCTGGCTCGTCCCGCCCGGCGATCCCGCCGCGTTGACGGAAGCCCTGCGACTCGCCTTGTCCAATGCGCCGCGCCTGCGGGCGATGGGGGCGGAATCTTATCGCATTGTCTCGGAAGAGGTCAATCTGGAGAAAATGGTGGAGGTCTTTGTGGGGGTGTTGGAGGCGCTGCGAGGATAAGAAAAGAACCTCCGGCAGGGTTTACCCCCGCGGGAGGTTGCATCTGTCGTTACGGCGCAAAGCATCGCCGCCAGGACAATGTTATCTCTTTGCGAACCCCGCTTAGCCCGGCCTTGGTTGCTCCGAAAAAGCGTGCCTGGTAAAGAATAACGGCAACGCGATCAGGACAAAGAAGACGGAATTGAGCATGGCGTTTGAGTATACGTGGTACGCGATTGAAATCGAGGTATCGAGGAGAAACCAGCTCAACAGCATCGCGACCAGGCCGCGCCACGCCCATGGTTCTTTTTCCCTGAATGGATATTTGGCAACCAAAGCGACGACAAGTCCCCAGCCGACCATCATTGATCCCATGACGCCGTAGACGAATTTTTGGAACAACTGCGCGCTTTCAGGGACTTCGGCGGCGGCCCAGAAAACGCTGTTGGTGGGGTGATTCAGGAGCAGGTCGAACAACGACGATTCGTAGAAAAAGGCCATGAACAGCCCGAAAACGGAAATATATGCCCCAACGAAAAAAAGCCATTTCTGCCAGAATGAAAATTTGTTCATTGTCTTTTCCCTTCCATGTGCGTCCGGATTGATTTTTGGTTGCGTGCCTCTGTCGCAATTGCGTTGATTTGGCGTGTCCCTACTATACAACGATTTCACCGCTGTGTATAGCGGCTATTTTCCCGGCCCCTGCCAGCCGCAGCGACCCAAGTCCACGCGGCCGCGGGAGTCGAATTCGATCCCCTCGGCTTCCAGCAGTTGACGCTGGCGTTCTGCGCCGTCGCGGCGGCTGATCTTGCCCTGGGCGTTGATCACCCGCCACCAGGGGATGTCGTCCGGGCAGGCGGCCATCGCGCCGCCCACCCAGCGCGCGCCGAAGGCCAGATGGCTTTTCGGGTCCATGCCGCCCGGCGGCGGGATCATGGCCGCGATCCGTCCGTAGGTGCTGACTTTCCCCGGCGGGATCTGGCGCACAAGTTCCCAGACGCGTAGATTGAACTCGGTTCGCTTTGGCGGCGACGTGAAGCGGGGCATCGCTTATCCTTTCTCCCGCCCGCCGGGAGATGGGCGGCTGTCCCACTCCCACGACCGCAGGGATTCCAGCGCCGTGCGGGCCGTCAGGTCCAGCTGCAGCGGCGTGATCGAGACGTAGCCCTCGGCCAGCGCGCCGAAGTCCGTGCCCGATTCGGCGATGCCGGTCGGAGCCTCGCCGCCGATCCAGTAGTAGGGACGCCCCTGCGGGTCCTCGCGCCGGACGAGCTCGTCGCGGTAAACGCGCAGTCCCTGCCGGGTGATGATGATGCCCTTGAATTCGGTCTCTTTCAAATAGGGGATGTTGACGTTCAGCAGCACACCCTCCGGCAGCCCCTCGGCAATGACCTTTTTTGCCACGCGGCGGGCGATATTTGCCGCGGGGGTGTAATCCGGGTTATGGTGATTGTGGGGTGTTTCGAGCGAGAAGGCCAGCCCGGGCACGTCCGCGATGACGGCCTCCATCGCCGCGGTGACGGTGCCCGAGTAGGTCACGTCGTGGCCAAAGTTGGCGTGCGGATTGATGCCGGAGACGACCAGGTCCACCGGTTCGATCAGTCCCAGCAGGGCCAGCGCGACGCAGTCGGAGGGCGCGCCGTCTGTCGTCAGCGCGGGCGTGCCGTCGGCCAGGATGGTCTCGCGCACGCGCAGCGGCCGGTCGAGCGTCTTGACGTGGCCGGAAGCCGACCAGTTGCGATCCGGGGCCAGCACGGTGACTTTCCCCAGCGGGCGCATGGCCTGCGCCAGCGCCAGCAGGCCGGGGGCCTGCACGCCGTCATCGTTGGTAACTAAAATGTGCATATTGTTTTCCTCTTTGAGAATCAACCGCGAAAGGATTTTAGGATTATAACGCCGCTGGCATGCTGTGGGATAATTAACCCATGTTCCGACGCCTGGTCGCAGTTTACGGTTTCCTGTTCATCGGCTTCGCTGCCTGCATGCCCTCGCCTCCCGCGCCGTCGCAACCCACCCTGCTCTATATGCGCGGCGGCGCGCTGGTGACGCATCCCTGGCCCGGCGCTGGGGAAACGTCCGTCCCGCTCGCCATCCCGCCGGAGTGTTCGCTCTGGTCGCTGCACTCCGCGCCGAGCGGAAGCGCGCCGGCCATCGAGTTGGCCTGCCCTGGCGGAACGGCCGTCGTGCTCGTGGAACCAGGTGGCGGCGAAATGCGTCTGTTGATCGACGAACCCGGTGTGGACAGCCACTTTTTGGCCTGGGGAGCGGATGGCCGTTCACTGTATCTGAAAATCGACACGATGGGCGACCCGCGCATCCTGCGCGTGGACGCCGCCAGCGGCAAGACCAAATCCCTGCCGCTGCCCGGAACGACCTACGACTTGAGCGTGCTGCCGGATGGACGCATGATCTACTCCCTGACGCGCGGCCTGGGCTTCGGCTCCGAAACCTGGCTGGCCGACTCGAAGGGACGCCCTCTGTGGCGACTGCTTGCTGCCCCGGCGCATATCGTCGCCTTTGCCCGCCCCTCGCCGGACGGGGAACGCATCGCCTACATCCTGATGCCCGATTCGCAGACGCCTTTCACGGTCGGAGAGTTGTGGGTCGCGGACGCCGAGGGACAGGAGCCGCGCTTTTTGGCGGAGGCGGATGCGGGTCACGGGTTCGCTCCGGCCTGGTCGCCGGACGGGAGCCAGATCGCTTTCGTCGTCCGCGAGAATCCCGATGATCCGCTCGCGGACCAATATCCCGATAAACTGGTCAGCAACCTTTATCGGGTCGCGGTCGAGACGGGGCAGATTTTCCCCGTCACCCAATTCGAGGCGGCAATCGTCGGCGCGCCGCTCTGGTCGGCGGATGGCGCGTCCCTGTTCTTTGACGTGATGGCCAATGGTAAAATGGACATATGGGCGTATGATGTGACCACGCGGGGGTTGGCGCAGGTTACCGAAACTGGCCGGGTGTGCTGCCCGGCCTGGAGAGGAAAGTGAGGTGCTGCATGGCTCGATTCCTGATACGCAACACGCTCCTGTTGGCGGGGCTGGCCCTGATCGGCGCGGCCTGTGGGCCTCAACGCGCTGCGACCGTTCCCGCGGCTACCGAAGAAGTGGCCGCCGAGCCGAGCGGGCAACCTGTGCAGACGATGACGGATACGCCTTTCCCCTCGCCCGGGGGCGCTGCGACCGAAACCCCGCTCCCGCCGCTGGTATTGCCCACCCAACAGCCTACGCCGCCGCCTTTCGAGAACTGGGACGGTGCGCCGACCTATCCCGGCGATTCGACTCCCGGCATGTTTTTCCGCCTGACGTACGACCCGCGCACCTGGGCGCTGACCGTCGACCAATTCGGCCAGCCAGCCCTGGGGCATCGTCAGATTTTGTACTGCGTCATTTCCCCGGCTGCCGGCCGCGGCCTGCCATTGAACCTGACTGTGGAGCATGATTTTCGCACGCTGGGCGCGGTGGATTACGAAATCAGCACAGCCTACGAAGACGGGCAGGTGCAATTTGTGAACTACGCCGGCGGGGATTCGAACATCTACACCGCTTTCCAGGTCAATTTTGACGAGCACGCCGCAGATTGCCTGCAGGACGCCGAAGTTGTTCTGGCAAGCCTGGTTTCGATCCCAGAATCCGAAGCCACGCCTGCTCCTTGACGTCGTCGTTGAATGGGGAGAATCACCGTGAACAGAACTGTTTTGAAAGTTGCCTTCACCGGGGTGTTCCTGGCCGGATTTCTGGCCGGTGCGAACGGGGACGTCAGCGGCCGCGCGGACGAGGCGCGCTCGCGTGCCCTGAACCCGGCTCCACAACAGGCCGTGACCCCGTTTCTGTATCCGCCTTATCCGGGGACCGCCTCCCAGGAATCGCTCTTCGACCATACCTCGCCCAACTACACCCAGACCGACAAACGCATGGTGGTTTTTACCGGCGACGAGGCGGCCAAGAATTGTCCCGTCCCTTCGCCGCCCGGCACAAAGCCGCCGCAGAACGGAGTCTGCGACCTGGGCTACGGCATCTACTGGTCGTACAGCCTGGGCGACTGGCTGGCCTACAACGGTCACGACGGCACGGACTACGGCATCAACTACCGTCCGATCTACGCCGCGGCGGATACCGACCGGGTCGTCTATTCCGGCTGGCACGACCCGCAGGATCACCGCTATGGGCTGGGACTGTACGTCCGCCTGCATCATCCCAACGGTTACGAGACCTGGTACGGGCACACGAGCGCGGTGGCTGTCTATCCGTGCAGCACGAACGGCTGTGTGAACCTGCCGCATGGCGAGATGATCGCCATCAGCGGCAACACCGGCAACTCGACCGGCCCGCACCTGCACCTGCGCGTGCGCAATCCGCAGGGGCAGGCCGTTGACCCGTATGGCTGGACGGGGCAGGGCGCGGACCCCTGGCCGTACAACCAGCCCGAATCGCTGTGGGCGGCTTATCCCAGCGTGACGGTCTATTCGGGGAAACTGGTCCTGCCTTCGGGCAGCGCCCTTGCCTATCCTCCCGCTGTGGGCGGCGGCATTGTCGTCGACGACGGCGATTCGAATTTTGCCGAAATCCCCTCCGGCTGTTGGACGGTGACCAGCACGCAGCCCGGGCAGAGCGAAAACAACAGCATGCGCTATTACCCCGCGAATAGCGTCGTCAAGTGTACTGCAAAATGGAAACTCTCTTTTGGCTCGGCCTCCGGGCAGTATGCGGTCTATGTCCGCATTCCCGCCGTGCATGGCACGACCGAGGCCGCGGTCTACACCATCAAACATGCCGGGCTTTCGCATACGGTACACATCAATCAGGTCGTCTTTCCCAATCGATTCTATGTCACCGATGGCTGGGTATATATTGGCAAATATGACTTCACCGGCGGGGGCAGCGAATACGTCCAACTGACCAACCATACGCAGGATGAACCGGACAATTATGGCAGCCTGGAAGTCGGCGCGGACGCGGTGAAATTTGTCTATCTCGGCGAGGCGACCCCGACGCCGGTCATCTCCCCGACGCCGACTCGCACGCCGACCATCACGCGTACCCCCACGATCACGCTTACCCCGACCATTACCCTCACGCCGACCCAAACGCGCACGCCCACGCCGACTCGCACGCCGACGCCCACACAGACCCGCTGGCCGACGGCGACGCCGGTCTGGACGAAGGCCACCGTCTATTTTGTCAACAGTTACAAGTTGTCCGCAGGTACGCCGCCGTATGAAGCGACCGGCGTCCGCTGGACGCGGACTTCCAAGCTGCCGGGGGCTGTCCTGGACGAATACTTCAAAGGCCCCGGCTCGACAGAGCGCTGGTGGGGCTACGTCGCCATCCTGAATGGCTTCACCGGTTACAGTGACCTGCGCATCGAAAACGGGGTAGCGCACGTTTACCTGAAGGGGAGGTGTCAGGCCGGTGGTTCGGATTACACGATCGTGGATCTGCTGAAGGCCAACCTGAAGCAGTTCCCGGAGATCGAATTCGTCAAGGTTTATGACCAGAACGGTTCGACGCAGAACCCGGACGGGCGGAACGACTCCATGCCGGAATGCCTGAGCGATACGTTCACGCCCAGCCCGACGAACACGCCCACGCCGACCGCGACCGCGACCCCAACGCGGACACCCACGCCGACGCGGACCGTCCGCCCGACGGCGACGCCGCTCTGGACGAAGGCCACCGTCTATTTTGCCAATCGCTATCGCTTGGCTGCGGGTACGCCGCCCTACGAAGTGACCGGTGTGCGCTGGGCGCGGACATCCGATCTGCCGCGCGCGGTGCTCAATGCGTACTTCAGGGGGCCGGGCGCCTATGAATGGAACTACGTCGCCTTGCTGGACGGTTTCACAGGGTACACCCGGTTGGACATTCAAGACGGTGTGGCGCATGTCTACCTGACCGGCACATGCCAGTCGGGCGGCGCGGCCTACACCATCGCCGACTTGCTCAATCTGAACCTGAAGCAGTTCCCGGAGATCGAGTACGTCAAGATCTATGACCAGAACGGCTCGACGCAAGACCCCGGCGGGTTGAGCGATTCGATACCGGCCTGCCTGGAACCGTAAGAAATTGTGAGGTAAGTACATGAAAACCAATCGCCGTCTGTATCCGGGCCTTGCGCTGATGGCTGTACTGACGTTTGCCTGCTCGCTTTTAACCCCTCCGACAGGCAGCCAGCCTCCGCCCGCGGCGGCGCCGGCGTCATCCTCCCCGCAAGCGGCACTTCCGCCGACATCCCTTCCAGGGCCGGCGGTTGCACCCGGCTATTTGCCTACAGGGGTTGTGACGGGCAAGGGCAATGATGCTGGCCTGACCATTTTCGACCGCCAGGGGTATACAATACTCGAGATCGGCACGCCGGGCCTCCTTTACAGCGCCCCGACCAACGTTCATATTGCCGGCGCGCTGCCGCAAGGGAGCGCCAGTGTGCCGGTGGTCTACTTCTCCTTTGAGCAGAACGAGTCTCTGTTGCTGAACGTCAACCAGCAGATCACGACACTGCTTACAACGCCCTTTTTTGCCGGGTTGGTCGGCGCCCCCGGGAAACCAATTGTGGCCTATACCACGACGGACTTTGACGTTAATGCCGATGTCCTGCGCAGCCAGTTGTACGTCGGGACAGTGCAATCCCTGCCCACTGCCGCGCCAGTGTTGACGGAGGAGGATCCGCAGGGCTGGGCGCTTGTCGCGCTGGCGATTGACGTCGAGGGGGATCAGCCGGTCGGCGTGTGGTACAGCAAACGTCCCTGGGGCATCGGCGGGGACATCGTCTTTGACCCGCGTCGTACGTTGTATTATCTCAATTTGGCGACCGGCGCAAGTTTCCAGATCCTCGGCGCGGAGGCCAATCCCTCCGCCCTGTCTGTTGACCGAACCTGGGTGGCCTACTCGGATGATGCCAGCGTGGGGGCTGGCGTCGGGGCAATGACCATCCGCAATTTGCAGGCCGGCGCGAACATCACCTTCCCGTTGCTGCCCGCTACAGATCCGCGCGGTGCAGGGGCTGCGACGTTCTCTCCCGGGAATCAATACGTGGCATGGATGGAAGGCAGCGGCTGGCAGATGGCCGAAGTGCCCAATTTCCACTCGGTTGTTCGTGTGGGGAATATGAACGGGAATCTGATCGCCGACTTCGCGGACACGGCTCTTGTAACGGCATCAGGCCTGAACGTCGTGCGACGCGTGGAGCCTGTCGGCTGGTTCGATGACCAGACTCTGGTCGTCATGGCGCGCGGAGATGACTGGGATCAGGCCGTCCTGATCAGCGTGGACATCCCCTCGCAGACGGCATCCTTCCTGGCGCGCGGAGTATTTTTGGGGTTTGTCTATCCGTAGATTTTGCAATACAATCGGCACTTGTCTGCAACGAGGCCTGTGTTGACGCCGCAGGCATGAATCAATCCATTGGAGAAAAGATGAGAGAACAACCAGCGCATATGACGCGGGGACATGGCTTGCTGGAACCCTTGTTGGCGCGCCTGCGTGCAAAGCAGGCGGATGCTTTGGTCCCTGAAGATTTGCGAAAGGGGCGCATTTTGGATATTGGCAGCGGCACTTACCCATATTTTTTGTCGCACACTTATTTTGCCGAGAAATTTGCTGTCGACCAATTGGAGAAACCGCAAAACGTTGCGGATGTTACGTGGCATTCGCTTGACCTGAACAAAACAACGGCATTGCCTTTTGATGGCCAATACTTTGACGTGGTCACCATGCTGGCGGTGGTAGAACACCTCGACCCAAATGGATTACAGACTCTCTTTCAGGAGGTGCATCGTATCCTGCGCGTGGGCGGTCGCCTGATTATCACCACCCCTGCTGCATGGTCAGATGGTTTGCTGCAAGGCATGGCGCGGACAGGGCTGGTCAGCAAAGAAGAAATTGACGAACACGTTTTCGTTTACACCCTGCCTCTGCTGGGATGGTATTTTGGCAGGGCCGGCTTTGAAATGACCAAGGTGAAATTCGGCTACTTTGAATTCCACCTGAATTTGTGGGCCACCGCGGATCGCTAGAATTCCAATCAGAAAGCTGTGCTAGGGCGCTGCGCTCAAGTCGTACAAGAGCAGGTAGACCGAAGTTCCCGCTACGCGGTATTCGCGCTGTTTGACGCCGATCTTATCGAGATAGGCCAGCATAAAATCCTTTTCATTCAGCCCCCCTCTTTCGTAGACGTGTGTAAAGAGGATCCAAACGCGTTTTTTCCCGGCCAACGTATCTAGTTCGCGCAGATAGCCCTCCGCGTCATCTTGGTGGTTTCCGCCGGCGACATAGTTAATTCCCTCCAGATGGTATTTGGGCAGGTAAAAACGGAAGGCGGGTTCCGCATAATAATAAACATAGACCGTGTCGTTCTCTTTGAGCACATTTTTCAAGTAAGCCATTGTCGGCTTGATGTGCTCGCGATAGAGCGGCGACCGGAAGAGTTCGAGCGAGGTGTGCATTGGCGAGTAGAGCAGCAAGGCAGCCAATACCAAGGTCAGGGCCTGAGCGATGGGAGGTCTTTTGACTGCATTCGCCAGCGCGTCGAGGCCAGCGCCGATGGCGAGGAAAAAGATCGGCGTGGCAAAGAGCAGCATCCGTCCAATGAGGGGATAGACGCGGATGCTCGCGGCAAGCATAGCCAACGTCAGCGGGGTGAGCAGGACAGCGCCCCAAAGCCTGTTCCTGCGCAGGGTCGTCCCCATCCCCAGCGCGAAGAGCAGGAAAACCAGCCCTGCCAAACTAGGGATGGCAATGCCCAGCGGGTCGAAGGCAAGTTTGTTCCAAATGGTCACGAACCAGCCCAACGTCGGAGGGAGAGGCGGAAAACCGTCCAACCAGAAACCCTGCAACATATCACTGCTGGCTAGATGACGCAAATGGAACCAGTAGAATGCAATTTCGCTCGCCCCCCAAAGCGAGAGGGCGGCAATTGCGGGAAGCCATTTTTCTCTACGCCGCGCGTAATGGATGACCAACACAAGGCCGATGGAGGCAGCCACGAAAAGGGCGGGGTGAGAGAACCACAGAACGAGCGCGCCTAATCCGCCCAACAGGGCAAAGTCTTTGGGGCGTTCCTGTCCCTCGAGGTGGGTCTTGAACAAAAGCAGCAGAATCAGGGTAACAACAACGTCGCCTATGTATTGTTTCGTTTCCGCCGTATAGTAAACCAGCGCAGGGTTGCTTGCAAAGAATGCGACGACAAAGAGCGCCCCCGTTTTCTGGAGCGTGCGCTTTGCCAGAATTGTCATCAAAATCATTGCAAGACATCCCGCTGCCAGCGAGAACAGGCGAAACGCATATTCAGAATCTCCGAAAAGCAGGGTGGCCGCTTTTACGGAGAAGACAAACCCCAACGGGGAACTTTGCCCATATTCCATTGGCTGCTGAGTCAAGCCCACGAAAGAGCGGTCGAGGATATTTAAGGCGAGCATCGCCTCGTCCAGCCAAAGTGAACGATTGGCGAGATAATGCCGCAGCCTGAGCAGAATCCCAAAACAGGCCAACGCGAACAGCGTCAGCCCGTAGAATTTTTCCGACGAGAAAAATCTTGGAGAGAAGTTTTTCTTCGCGCCGCTCATTGCGCTGAGTTCAATAATGCTTTCAATTCCACCAGTGCATCCACGGGCGTCGGGTCTACGCCGTAGGCCATTGCCAGGTAGTAGGCCAGGTAATCGCCAAAGTGCAGCGTCGTCCAGATGTGCGCCAGCGGGGAATTCCCCTTCGCGTCGTAGCTGTCAACGCTTAGCCCCTCCAGCATAAAAGCCTGCTGTGTGAGATCGGCGCGCAGGCGGTTGCGCGGCTGGTCGGACGGGGCGCGCAGAAAGATACTGCTCGTGCGCGCCAGCGTCTCTTCCGGGTTGAGCGTCCCGGCCAGGGTGTTGTGGTCTGCTTCTGGCAGGAATTCGAAATTCGCGCCCGCTTTTGCGACTTCGTTGATCTGCCCTTTCCAGCGGCGGGCGACGGGGGACAGGCGACCCGACCCGAAGACCGTGACCCAGCGGCCGACCATCTGACCGGCCAGGCATTTGGCCGGATTTTGCGTGATCGGGACCTCCGCGCGCAGCGATTCCTGCTGGGACTTCATGGCTGCCACCGTCTCAGCGACGTTGACCTGCTCCGCAGGCAGGAATCCCGCCCGCACGAAGAGCGCCAGCAGCAGCCCAAACGAAAACCCGACCGCGGCGCGCGGCTGCCCGGCGTGCTCGAATTTCCAGATGGGAATTTTCGCCGCGGCGGCTTTTTCGGCGAGTTTGCCGCCGGTGCTGAGGACGATGATCGTGCAATTTGCGTCCGTTGCCGCGTCGAAAGCGGCCAGCGTCTCTTCGGTGTTGCCGGAATGCGAGGAGGCGATGAAGAGAGTCTCGGGGCCGCGGGCGAAGGCTGGCAGGCCGTAATCCCGGTGAACGATGACCGGCACGCGGCAGACGGGCGCGGCGTAGGATGCCAGCAAGTCTGCGCCGATAGCCGAACCGCCCATCCCGGCGATGACGATCTGCCGAATTGCGGAAAGGTTTGGCAATTCCTGTTTCTGACCTAAACCCCACGCCGCGGCGAGTTGATCGGGCAAACCGTCGATCTCGGCGAGCATGTTTTGGGGGTCGAGTTTTTCAAAATCTTGGTGATTATCGAGGAGCATGTTTTTTTCCGTTTGGAACCTGCCCGGAAAATGCGTGGTGGCGATAGCGACTTTTGGTCGCTGTTTGACGGCTGACCCTTGCAGGGTGTTGGGCGAAGCCGTTGCCACAGAAGAATTTTCGGGCGGATGCTTAGCTGAAGTTGTAGTGTTTACGGATCGGTTCGAGGACTTGCCAGGTGCAAGCCATCCCCGCGGGGCAGGTGACAAAGTCGCCGACTTTGATCTCGACTGGCTCGCCGCCTTCGGGCGTGATGATGACGCGCCCCTCGAGAACGTAGAATTGTTCTTGCGTGTTGTAACGCCAGGGGAATTCTGAGACCTCCTTCTCCCAGATCGGCCAGGAGAAGACGTCCATTGCATCCAGTTTTTCTTGTGAAGGATTGTGTTCGAGCTTGATCTCTTTCATCGTGAAATACCTCCTTGTCCACGAAAGTGTACAAATTTACATAAACGGCCAATCCAGCAGCAAGGCCTCTGCCAGCAGCCGCGCGTTGACGTTGCGTTTCAACTGTGTCAGCCCTTCTTCCAGGGCAACGACAAGCCGCCGCGCTTCGGATAGCGACAGATGTGCGGCCAGCGCCTCGATCTTATCCGCCCGGTCAACATTGGCGATGGTGTTCTCTTCCCCGGCGGCGCGCAGCATCACGTCTCGCCAGAAGGAGAGCCAGAGCAGCAAGACCTGGCGGAAGACATCCTTGTCCTTGGCAAGTTTTTCGGCGTAGGCAAAACGCGTCACGCGGGAAGCGGCGATCAGATTTTGCACATCGTCCATTTTTTTGTTGCGGAAATCCAGCGCGGAGTTGTCGTCCAGCAGGCGCAGCGCGTAGCCGGGACGACCGCCGGAAAGATGCGCCAGCAGACGGGCTTGCGCCGCCTCCGTGCCGCGCTCGCGCAGGTGCGCCTCCACGCGCTCGATGGGCAGCGCCCGCAGACGGAGCACCTCGCAGCGCGAGACGATGGTTGGCAGCAATTGTTCGGCGTTGTCGGCCGTCAGCAGCAGGATGACCTGTTTTGGCGCTTCTTCGAGGGTTTTGAGCAGCGCGTTGGCTGCGTTGGGGTTGGCCTCCTGGAAACGCAGCAGCAATGCGACGCGGTATTGCGCCTGGTAGGGAGAGAGCATTACCCCGCGCCGCAGTTCGCGGATCTGATCCACCCTAAGGATGCCGCCTTCTTTCTCCGCTTGCACGATGGTCAGATCGGGGTGCTGCATGGCCGCGATCTGTTTGCAGTCGCGGCAGGTCCCGCAGGCCTCACCCGCTTGGGGCGGCTGGGTGCAGTTCAATGCCTGGGCGAAGGCCAGGGCCAGGGTGCGGCGGCCCAGACCGGGAGGTCCGGTGAAGAGATACGCATGGCGCATTGTCCGGTTGGCGACGTGCTGCCGGAGCATGTTCACCGCCCATTCGTGGCCGAGGAGATTCCAGTTGTCAGTCATCGGTAGTCCGTGCTCAGTTATCGGGCGTCAGCCCTGCTCGCATGCGCAGATAGGAGTCGTAGCGGTCAGGGTGTATCTTGCCGCTTTCCAGCGCCTCGTGGACAGCGCAGCCAGGTTCGTGGGTGTGGCTGCAATCGCTGAACTGGCAGTGTACGACCAGTGGGGCGATCTCCGGAAAGTAGCCGTCCAATTCTTCGGGTTCGGTATCCCATAATGCCAGCGACTTCCAGCCGGGTGTGTCGGCTACGTAGCCGCCGCCCGCCAGCGGGAGCAGTTGGCGGAAGTTGGTTGTATGACGACCTCTGTTGAGCGCAGCGCTGATTTCGCGTACGGACAGTCCCAGGCCGGGCTGCATGGTGTTGAGCAGGCTGGATTTCCCTACACCGGAAGGGCCTGCCAGCGCGGAGATTTTTCCGGTCAGGCGCTGGCGCAGGTCTTCCACGCCGAGCCCTTCTTTGGCCGAGGCATAGATGACTTCGTATCCGATCTGTGGATAATGCCCAAAGATGGTTTCGGCCTGTTCACGGCCGACCAGGTCGACTTTGTTGGCCACGATCAGGGCCGGGATGCCTTGTTTTTCGGCGATGACCAGGAAGCGGTCGAGCATCCGCAGGCGGGGATCGGGGCTGGCGCAGGCGAAGACGAAGACGGCCTGGTCGGGGTTCGCCAGCAGGATTTGACGATAGACGCCGCGCGGGCGCGGGTCGAGCCGGACGATGGCCCGTTCGCGCGGCAGGATCTCTTCGATCATGCCGCCGCCTTCGGGCAGGACGCTGACGCGGACTCGGTCGCCCACCGCCAGGATGTCCCCAGTGCGGGGGCCGCGTTTGAGACGGCCGCGCAGCTTGCAGACGATGGGGCCTGAATCCGTTTCGACGGTAAAAAATCCGGATTGGGCCCGGACAATTAGTCCGGTTTGCAGGTCGTCGCTCACGTTGCTCAATGCAGGTTACGGTTTATCGGGTTTTGGCGTCCTGGTCGGGATGCCGCCCAGAGGGGTCGGGGTTCTGGTTACACCGAAGGAGGATTCGAACCAATACAGGGCTTGTGGGCTGCCGTAATAGTAAGACTCGACCACGCGCCGGAAGACGGGCGCAGCGTAATCCGAGCCTTCCCCGGCGTTTTCGAGAATGACAGCCACGGCGATGTCTGGCAGACCGGTATCTTCGCTGGCCATGGTGTAGCCCGCGAACCAGGCGTGCGGCTTGCCGCTGCCCGACTCGGCAGTGCCGGTTTTCCCCGCGGCGGGGATGCGGAAACCTCGCAGGCGGAAATTGGCGGTGCCGCGCGGATTCGAGATCACGGCGGTCATGGCCTCCTGGAGCACTTGCAAATACTCGGGGCTGAGCGGCAGGGTGCTGCGCGCTTCGGGTTTGAAAACCGAGATCGGGTCGCCGTCCACCGGTTGGATCCTCTCGATGATCTGCGGTCGATAGAGCGTGCCGCCGTTGCCCAGGGCCGCGAAGAAGGTTGCCACCTGGAGCGGTGTGACCAGGATAGAACCCTGGCCG
This sequence comes from Chloroflexota bacterium, assembly GCA_013152325.1. Taxonomy (GTDB): domain Bacteria; phylum Chloroflexota; class Anaerolineae; order Anaerolineales; family Villigracilaceae; genus Desulfolinea. The sequence continues at coordinate 25,258 of JAADGN010000133.1, read as the reverse complement.
ATGGCCTGGTTGACGGCCTGCACGGCGTCGGTTGGGTCGTTGATCTGCCCTGTGGCTTCAGCGATCTGTCCAATGCCGGTCGCCTGTCCGAGGCCAAAGGCGCGCGCCATGTTGGTCACGTCGGTTGTGCGCTGGGAACTGTACAGGTCGAGCCCGATATGCCAGAAATAGGGATTGCACGAGCGCATCAGGCCCTCGGTCAGGGTGAGCGTGCCGCTGGGCCTGGTTGGGCAGCTTTCTTCGGTGAGCGGGTTGTCAGTTGTTTGAGATGCCTTGATCTCGTTCTGGCAGTGTTCCCACGTCCAGTCGTGCAGGATGCGGTCGGGCAGTTCGACGAAGTCGTATTGGCAATCGTAGAGCGTATCGGCCGTATACAGGCCGCTGGCCAGGGCAGCAGACGTGGTGATGATCTTGAAAACCGAACCGAGCGGATACTGTCCCTGCGTGGCGCGATTGACGAGCGGCTGGTTGGGGTCGTTGAGCAAGTCGGGCAGCAGGACGTTGTTCGGGTTGGTCGGTTCGAACAGATTCGGATCAAAGCTGGGGGAGGATGCTATCGCCAGCACGCGGCCGGTATCCCGCTCCAGGACGACGACCGCGCCGCTGAAGCCTTTGATGGCTTCCTGCGCCTGGAGTTGCAAATTCTCGTTGATGGTCAGGTAGAGTGACGCGGCTGGTTTGGGGTCGCTCTGCGCCAGGCGGGTGATGATCTGTCCATCCGGGTTGACTGCGTACAGCGTGCCGCCGTGCGTTCCAGACAGGTACGGTTCGCCCCATTTTTCCAATCCGGAGTAGCCCACTCTTTCGTTTCCGCCGTAGCCGCGCCGCTGGTAATCTTCCAGTTCCTCTGCCGGAACGGAGATGACGTAGCCTACCGTCTGCGGCGCGATGCCGTTCTTGAAGTAGTAGCGGGCCTGGTACGGCGTCGTGAACAGGCCGCCCAGATTCATGTTGAGCAGACGCTGCGCATCCTCTGCGGTCGCCTCGCCGATCGGGATGTACCAGTCGGGGGCGGCGCTGGCGTAACGGTTGGCGATCTCATCGGGATGGATGCCGGTCAGTTTGCTGAGTTCACTGAGCAGGGTCACCTCCTGTTTGGGGTTGATCTGTCCGGGGACGATGCCCAAGGCGACGGCCTCGGTCTGGGATGCAATGGGGTTTCCGTCGCGGTCGTAGATGTCGCCGCGGGCCGGGACGCGGTAGTCCATGGCCAATTTGTTGCCGCCCAGGAGTTCGGGCAGGATCAGGCCATCGTCCCATTGGAGCCGCCATTGTCCGTTTTCCAGGCTGAGACGCGCGACCATGTCGCGTTCCAGGTCGCCGGCCAGCACGGTGTGATACGTCACGTGGAACGCAACTTGTGCCGTGAACGGATTCGTCAGTGCGGAAAGCACCTCGGCCTCCATCTCGCTCAGGCTCATGGTGTTCATGGCTTCCCTGTAGCGGGTTGCAAAGTCTTCCTGGCTGATCGTGTCCTGGCTGACGGTGCTCAACATGCTGTACATGGTGGCGTAATCTTCGAGCTTCCAGGCCTCCAGGAACGCGGACATCGCGGCCTGGGCATCCGGGGCATGCGTGATGGTGGCCTGGGGGCTGGGCAGGGTGGGCGTCGGCCCGCGGCCAAAACTGAATCCGTTGCCCGGCGTAGGGCTGCAGGAAACAAGCAAGATTGCCAGAATCGCAAAAAAGCTGAACCAGCGATAGTATTTCATTTTCACCTTCTTATCCAACCTGTTCGCCGCGCAGGACGGCGCGAAAAACAGGGCATTGATACCGTAAAGTAGATTGACATTTTGCAGGCACATCCGCGGCTGGGGATGTGTTCAGTTTGTTCAGGGTGCGTACCACATGGCACATCGGCAGTCCCATCACGCCGGCGTAGCAGCCATTGAAATTCTCGACCGGTTGAAAATGTGGGTGTTGGATGGCGTAAGCGCCGGCTTTGTCGAGCGGGTCGCCGCTCTGGACGTAGGTCTCGATCTCCTCGTCGCTGTAATCGCGCATGGGTACGACGCTGACGCACAGGTCGGTCAGCAGCTTCTCGTCCCGCGGTCGGAAGGCGGCAATACCGGTATAGACTTTGTGGCTGCGCCCGCGCAATTGTTTCAGCATCGATTCGGCTGCTCCCATGTTGGCAGGTTTGCCGAGGATCTCTTCCCCATCTACTACGGCGGTATCGGCCGCGATGACAATATGTCCGCTGTGCGCGTATTGCGCGGAGGCGCGGGCTTTGGCCTCTGCCAGCCGCAACACATAATCGGCCGGGGGTTCTTCAGGGAGGATGCTTTCGTCCAGATCGGTCGTCGCGACGCTGAACATCCAGCCGCCAAAGGCGAGCAATTGCCGCCGTCGTGGGGAGTTGGATGCCAATAACAGTAAAGTCTTCTCAGTCACAGGCGGGATTCTAACACATCAGTGGCGTGTTCTCGTTTGTCGTTGTACAATTGTCTAGACTATCACTATCAAGCAGGAGGTTCTTGTGGAATCATTGAAAGAGCGCATTCGGCGGGACGGAAAAAATCTTGGCAACGGCATCCTGAAAGTGGATGGTTTTGTCAACCACCAGGTGGACCCAATTTTGATGGATGCCTGCGGCATGGAGTTTGCCCGTCTTTTCGAAAATGTGGGCGCAACGAAGATACTTACGGCTGAAATATCCGGCATTGCGCCTGCGTTGATGACGGCCAAGTATATGAACCTGCCGGTCGTCTATGCCCGCAAACGGAAACCGGTCACCATGCCCGACCAGGTTTTTCTCACGCTGGCGCCCTCGCACACCAAAGGCCGCATGGTCGAATTGATCGTCTCGCCGGAGTTTCTCGCGAACGGCGAGCGGGTCTTGATCATTGATGATTTCCTGGCCAGCGGCGCGACCATCCTGGGGCTGGTGCGCCTGGCGGAAATTGCCGGGGCGGAGATCGTCGGCATCGGCGCGCTGATCGAGAAGGGCTTCGAGGGCGGACGCGGGGCGCTGGAGGCTCTCGGCGTGCCGGTCGAGTCGCTGGCTTGCATTGCCTCGCTGGAAGGCGACAGTATCGTTTTCTGCGAGTAGGGGCGAACGGCCGTTCGCTCCTGCCATAAATTTTATGGACACCATTGCCATCCTCGATTTCGGCTCGCAATACGCGCAGTTGATCGCCCGCCGCGTGCGCGAAAACCACGTCTATTGCGAACTCTTCCCCTGGGACGCGCCCGCCGCGCGAGTCCTCGCTCTCAACCCAAAAGGCTTCATCCTCTCCGGCGGGCCGGCCTCGGTCTACGCGGAGGGCGCGCCGCTCGTGCCGGATTATGTGCTGGACTCTGGACTGCCGGTGCTGGGGATCTGCTACGGGATGCAGGCGCTCACCCACGCGCTGGGCGGACGAGTGGACCCGTCGAGCGAACGTGAATTTGGGGTTGCCGCCGTTAAACCGACCTCTCCCAACCCATTGCTCCCTGCGGCCTCCTTCCCCGCCCTCATGTCTCACGGCGACCGCATCACCGGTTTGCCGACGGGATTTACCTCCCTCGCCGAATCCGACAACAGTCCCGTCGCGGCGATGGGCGACTTGGCGCGCAAGTATTTCGGCCTGCAATTTCACCCCGAAGTGCACCACACCCCCGACGGTGCGGAAATGCTGCGCCGCTTCGTCGTCGAGATTTGCGGCGCAGCCCCCGACTGGACGCCCGAATCGATCATCGAAAGCAGCCTGACCCGCATCCGCGCACAGGTGGGGAGGGAGCGCGTCCTCTCCGCCGTCAGCGGCGGCGTCGATTCATCGGTGGCGACGGCTCTCGTGCAGCGCGCGGTCGGTGGGCAATTGGTCGCCGTCTACGTGGATACGGGCCTCATGCGCCAGGATGAATCCGGGCAGGTCATCACGGCCTTTCGCGAGCATCTTGGCGCAGAGCTGGTCACGGTCGATGCCGCCGAGGATTTTCTCGGCGCACTGAAAGGCGTGACCGCGCCGGAAGAAAAACGCCGCATTGTGGGGGAGAGGTTCATCCGCATTTTTGAAGAGCAGGCCAAGGCATTGGGACTGCCGCGCTTTCTTGTTCAGGGGACGATTTACCCCGACGTGGTCGAATCCTCGGCCCCCGACCGAAACAAGGCCGCAAAGATCAAGACGCACCACAATGTCGGCGGGTTGCCGGAAGACATGCACTTCGACCTGGTTGAGCCTTTGCGCTATCTATTTAAGGATGAGGTCCGCGCGGTGGGGGAGGCCTTGGGGCTGCCCGAATCGCTGGTTTGGCGGCAGCCATTTCCGGGTCCGGGGCTGACCGTGCGCTGCCTGGGCGAGGTGACGCCCGAACGGGTGGCGCGTCTGCGTGCGGCGGATGCCATCCTGCTGGAGGAGTTGTCCGCCGCGGGGATGCTCGGCAAAGGCGCGGAGACGTCACAGGCTTTCGCGGTGCTGCTGCCGGTGCGTTCGGTGGGGGTGATGGGCGACCAGCGCACCTACCAGGAGGCCATCGCGATCCGCGCCGTCACCACCGAAGATTTCATGACCGCCGACTGGGCGCGCATTCCGCACGAGGTGCTGGCAAAAATCGCCAACCGCGTGGTCAACGAAGTGGACGGAATCAATCGCGTAGTGTATGATATTACCAGCAAGCCCCCGGCGACGATTGAGTGGGAGTGAGGCGAAAGGAGTGCCATGAACTACGGAGAAGTGCTGACGCGCGCTTGGCAGATTGTCTGGAAATATAAGGTTCTGTGGCTGTTTGGCATTTTTGCCGGATGTACGAGCCGCAGAGGACCGAGTTTTAATGGCGGTTCCGGTTATCAGGGTGGCGGCGGCGATTTTCCGCCGGAGTTGGTTCAGCGGATGGAGCGCTTCCTTTCTGTTTTGGAGAAACCCGGCATTATCATCGCGTTGGTCGTGTTGGTTTTGCTGCTTTGGGCTGTGAGCATTTTCCTGGGCACGGTGGGCCGGATCGGCCTCATCCGCGGGACGGTTCAGGCCGAAGCGGGCGTTGAGCAATTGGGCTTTGGCGAATTGTTCAGCGGCAGCATGCAATATTTCTGGAAACTCTTTGGCATGTCTGTCGTTGTTGGGCTGCCTTTCCTGATAATTTTCGCTGTGCTGTTTGCCGGGATCATTTTTGCGGCCATAGCCGCTGATTCGGGCGGCACGGCAAGCGAGGCCGCGCTGATGGCTTTGATCCCTGTCATCTGTGTGCTGTTCCTGGCAATCCTCATTGTGAGTCTTGTGGTCGGCGTAATTGTGCAGCAGGCACAGAATGCGCTGGTCATCGAGGCGTTGGGCATCTTCCCTGCCCTGAAGCGGGGCTGGTTTGTCGTCAAAGATAACCTGGGTCCGATTTTGTTGATGACGCTTCTCCTGTTTATCATTGGCGCGGTGGCGGGAGTTCTACTTGCCTTGCCTGTCATGCTGGTTGTTTTCCCCGCGATGGTTACCTTCATTTTGGGCGGGAGCAACGCCTCCATGACTCCGTTGATCTTTGCGGGTTTATGCCTGGTTGCCTATGCCCCTGTTTCCATCATAGCGAACGGCGTCCTGATCGCCTATATTCAATCGGCCTGGACGCTGACTTACCTGCGGCTGACGGCGCAAGAGCCAGAGTTGAAGGACGAACCCGTCGAATATGCGTAAGGTTTTGTTCGCGCTTCTCATCGCGTGCCTGTTCCTGGCGGGTGGATTTGTCGTCCGCGCGCAGGGGGCGGCGCGCGCTGAGTTGTCGGCTGTTCACAGCGAGGCTTTTCCGTCGATTAGCGCTTTGCTGGATGTCTATGATGCGCAGGGTACCTTCGTCACCGGCCTGGACGCGGCGAGCGTGAATGCCATCGAGGACGGCCAGCCGCGTCCGCTCGCAGAATTGACCGAGCAGCAGCCCGGCGTCCAGCTGGTGGTGGCTGTCAATCCCGGCCCGCCGATGACAAAGCGTGACAATTTGGGCGTCTCGCGCTATGAGAAAGTCGTCGAAGCATTGCGCGGCTGGGCGGAAGCGCGTCCTGCCGACAGCCCGGATGACCTGAGTTTGGTGACGACGGGCGGCCCGCTGCTGACCCATGCCGCGACCGGGGAATGGGTCGGCAGTTTTGTATCTTTCCAGCCGGAGGCGCGGACGGCGACCCCCAGCTTGCAATCCCTGGCTTTTGCGCTGGATACCGTTGAGTCTCCAACGCCACAGCCGGGGATGAAGCGCAGCATCCTGTTCCTGACGCCGCATCTTTCCGACCAGGTCGCGGTGGACGAACTGGAGAATCTCACGGCGCGTGCGATACAGTCCGGGGTACGGATCAACGTCTGGCTGATCGATGCGGAGACATATTTCTTCCACTTCAGCGCCACGGCGCTCAAGTCGCTGGCGCTGCAGACCGGCGGGCAATATTTTGCTTTCTCCGGCGTGGAGCCGTTCCCCGATCCGGAAACCTATTTCGCCCCCTTGCGGCACGTATACGCGCTCAAATATGATTCCCGGGTGACGACTGCCGGAGACCACACGCTGGCTGTGCAGGTACAGATTGGCGAGACGCAGGTCGTCTCGCTGGAACAAACCTTTGCCGTGGACGTCCAGCCGCCGAACCCGATGCTGGTCTCGCCGCCGCAGCAAGTCCTCCGTCAGCCGCTGCCGGAAAGCCCTTACGACCTTGAAGTCCTGACCCCCACGCAACAGGAAATCGAAATCCTTGTTGAATTTCCTGACGGCCACCCGCGCCCGCTGGCGCGCACAGCCCTTTTCGTGGATGGGCAGATGGTCGCCGAAAACGTATCCGAGCCGTTCGAGTTGTTTGTCTGGGATGTGAGCGGATACACGCTCAACGGCGAACATTCCCTGCAGGTTGAAGCCGAAGATTCTCTCGGCTTGCGCAAGACGAGCCTGGGCGTGCCGGTCACGGTCACCATCGTCAGGCCGCCGACCGGCGTGCAGGCGTTGCTGGCGCGCAATAGCCAGGCGCTGACTATCGGCGCGGTCGTGCTGGCCGGGGTTCTGCTGGTGTTGATCCTGCTCAGGGGCGGACGTGCGCGCGGTTCCATCTTTGCAACGCGGCGGCGAGCACGTCAATTGTACGAGGACCCCGTTACGCAGCCCGTTTCGATCCGTTCCGAGCGCGCGGCCGGCGTCAAACGTTCGACCCAGCCGCGTTGGACGCGGCGTCAAAAAGCGGTCACCGCGCCGGCCTATCTGGTGCGCCTGACTTCGGACAACGAACCCGCGCCGGGCAAGCCCATCCCGCTGGCCAGTTCCGAGATGACGTTTGGCACCGATCCCGTGCGGGCCACGCACGTTCTCGACGATCCATCTGTCTCGCCGCTGCATGCCCGTTTGCGTCAGTCGGAGGATGGCGTTTTCACGCTGTCTGACCAGGACTCGGTGGCCGGGACATGGGTCAACCTCCAGCCGGTCGGACGCGAAGGGCGTCGCCTGGTGCACGGCGACGTGATCCATTTTGGGCGGCTGCACTATCGTTTCACGCTGCGCACGCCGCCCGAACCGGCCAAACCGCAAGTCGATACGGAGGAGCCTGCGCGGTGATCCCATCCAAACGCGCCCACCTGCACGTGGCCGCCCTCAGCCATCCCGGCATGAAGGGCAAAAACAACGAAGATCGTTTCGCCGTCACTTCGTACGTTCTCAGCGAGAAGGATGCGACGCCGGCGCTCTTTGCCCTCGTCGCGGATGGTATCGGCGGTCATCGCGCTGGCGAGGTGGCGGCGGAGATGGTTGTGGATTACGTCAGCCAGGCCGTCGCCGAGAGCGACGCCAAAAACCCGCTCCAGGTCATCAAGCAGGCTGTGGAGGGGGCGAATCGGGCGATTGTCTCGCAGGCCGAATCGGACAATGACCACCAGGGTATGGGCGCGACCTGCGCCTGCGCCTGGGTGATCGGCGACAGGCTCTTTACCGCGAGCGTGGGCGATTCGCGGATTTATCTGTTGCGGGGGGCGACAATCCAGCAGTTGACCACGGACCATACTTGGATCCAGGAAGCGATGGAGAAGGGGATTTTAACGCCCGAACAGGCGCGCGAACATCCCAACGTACACGTCATCCGCCGTTTTCTGGGCTCGGCGGATATCCCCGAAGTGGATTTTCGTATGCGTCTGCAGCCCAAGGAAAGCGATGCGCGCGCAAGGGCCAACCAGGGTATGCGTCTTCAGCCGGGCGATACTTTGCTCCTGTGCAGCGATGGATTGACCGACCTGGTCTGGAATGACGAAATTCTTGAAACGATTCGCGCAGCCAAAGATCTGCAATCGGCTGCACAGGCCTTGATCGATCTGGCCAATGAGCGCGGCGGGCACGATAACATCACGGTGATATTGTTGTCAGCGCTGAATGGGGGAGGAGCAAAAAAGAAGCTGGGCGGCAGCAATCCCCTGCCTTGGATCGTTGGCGGCGTGGTGGCCTTCCTGGTTATCGCGTCCGCTCTTGCCGGGTTGCTTTGGTATCTGTTGCAGCCGACCAGCAGGGTCACGCCGGAACCGACGTTGGGAGCCAATCCGCCGGTGGTCGAAGTGACGCCGGAGCCGCTTATCCCGACAACCCCCAAACTCAACGCCCGTTCCGCCGCCGACCTACGGCCCGACGTATACCCCCTGGCCGACGAATACGCCGTAGCAGACCCCGAAGTTTTCAAAACTTCGGGGTTTTTGTTTCACTCCAGGATTACGACCTCGTCCGGTTTGTTGGGAACCATGCACAGGAATTCGAAAGGCTCGTCGCCGATGGTCTGGTACCAGTGCGGCACACCGGCTGGAATGAAGACCACGTTGTCCTTCTCCACTTCATAGACCTCGTCGCCGATGCCGATCCGCGCTCGTCCGTTGAGCACCAGTTGTTCATGCTCGACGAGGTTGGTGTGTTTGGGCATACTGCCGCCGGGCTGCATCACGAACCGGCGCATGGCGAAGTTGGGGCCTTCTTCGGGGGAGATCAGAACCTGAATGGTGGTCTTGGTTCCGGCTTTGACGACTTGGGGTTGAACGGCGCTGATTTTTTTGACAGGCATGGGGATTCCTTTCGTCAAACGTGATTTGTAGGCTGGCGGCTTGGCAGTTAATGCTCGCGTGCTTTCATCGTCCCGCTCTTTACCTCCCAGACAGCTGCACGCTCCACGAACGCTGGCGTGAAGAATTGCAGATCCGTGGTGGTTATCAGGGTTTGCTCGCTCTTGTCCAGGTAATCGAGCAGGTCGGCGCGGCGCTGGATGTCCAGTTCGGCCATCACCTCGTCGAGCAGGATGACCGGCCACTCGCCGGTGCGGGCTTTCATCCAGTCCACCTCGGCCAGCTTGAGCGACAGCAACGCGGTGCGGATCTGGCCGCGCGAGCCGTAATTGCCCAGGTCGATGCCGTTGGCGAGAAAACGCAATTCGTCGCGGTGCGGCCCGATGGTGGTCACGCCGCGAGCGATTTCCTCGCCGCGCAGTCCTTCCAGGCGTTGGATGAATCCGGCGTGGATCGTCTCCAGGGCGAGGGCGGAACGGTCTACGGGCGTGTCGAGCGGCAGGGCAGGTTGTCCCTGCGGACGCGGCAGCGGATCGTAGGCCGGTTGATAGGCCAGCCGCAGGACTTCTGCGCTGTGCGTCAGGTTGTGATGCACGCGGGCGGCCAGCGTTTCCAACTCCTGAACGGCCTGAATCCGCCACAGGATCAGCCGCGCGCCCTTATCGGCCAGGGTTTCGTCCCAAAAGGACAGTTGCTGCGGGTCTCCGCCGCGTTCGCTCAGTTGTTTGAGCAGCGCGTTGCGCTGGGAGAGTGCCTGGGCGTAGTCGCTCAGCGTGCGGGCATAGGCCGGGATGGTCTGCGCCAGGGTCAGGTTGAGATAGCGGCGGCGCTCATCCGGGCCGCCCTCGATGATTTGCGACATCTGCGGCACGAAAAGCACCGCGTTGAATTGGCCGATGGCCTCACCGATCGGGCGCTTGACGCCGTCCAGCAGGATTTCCTTGCGCAGACGTTTGCCGTTGATGCCGGTTGGCTCCAGGATCAGGCGCACTTCCAGGCGATGGCTGGACGCGCCGCGCTGATAATCGGCCACGATGCGCCCCACCGCCAGACTCTCACGCGCAGCGATGAAATTGACCAGTTGCCGGTCTGCGTGTGTCTGGAAGGACGTGAAGGCAGCCAGGAAGTAAATTGCCTCCAGCAGGCTGGTTTTTCCCTGTGCATTGTTCCCGGCCAGCAAAACAGCCCGCCGGGGTATATCGATATCCAGGCGGGCAAAATTGCGGAAGTTGGTCAGGGAGAGATGGGTTAAGTGCATCGAGACTACACGCGGTCTTCTATCGGCTCTTCCGGCTGCCAGATGCTGGTCGCCAGGTCGGTGAACAGGATGCCGTCCAGGTGGTCGATCTCGTGCAGGAAGATGCGCGCCAGCCAGCCTTTTGCTTTGAGACGCATGGGCTGGCCGTGGCGGTTCTTGCCCTTGATCGTGACGGAAACGGAGCGCTCCACTTCTCCAACCAGGCCGGGCACGGAGAGACAGCCCTCCACGCCGATTTCCGTGTCGTTGGACGAGCGCGTGACCTCGGGGTTGACCATCACGTACAGCTTGGGCGGGACCTCTTCGTCTTCCTCGTCGCCGAATTCGACCACGATAACGCGTTCCGGGACAGCTACCTGCGGCGCAGCCAGCCCGACGCCGGGCGCCTCGCGCATGGTCTCGATCATGTCATCGATCAGTGTTTTCAGTTTATCGTCAAACTTTGTCACTGGCCGGGCTTTGCGGCGCAGGACATCGTTTGGTACGGTGACAATAGTTCGCACGGACATACTTACCTCTACGGTTGTGTCTCAAGATACCCTGATTTTACTCTGGATTTTCCCCATATTCATCATCATTTTCCTCGTGCTTGAATTCATCCGCGCTCGTATGATATGTTGCCAGCCACTCAGCCATGCGTTCGCGTTCCGCTTTTTTCTCGATGGCCTTCTTCTTGGCGATACGCGCCATGCGGCGGCGGTCAATATCCTGCTGGACGGCGGCCGGGTCCCAGACGTCTTCAAAAGCGAGCTGCGCGCCGCCCACGGTAATATAAACCGTGCCATAGTTGAAAAGGTATCCCCACAGCCCGAGCCGTTTGTATTCCGTGCTCAGGATATTTTCCAGCGGCGCGGCGCGACGTTCCTCGGTCCCGAGCGGTTTGCGGTCAATGTCGAAGATTTGATCCGCGGTGACCTGGAAGATGTCGTTGCTCCAGTCGATGTATTCGTAGATCATCCAGCCGATGGGTATCAAAATCAGGATCAAAAGGGTGATTAAAAACGTGCTGCTGGCGTCGCTGGCTCCCCCGGCGGGAAAAAACAGGCGATATGTTTGCAACCCGATTAGAATGAGCATGAACAGTGTCAGCATGCTGGGAGTTCCGATTTTCTGGAGCAAAACAACCCAATGCTTGCGGTAGGTGATCGTGCCGCTGTCTTCGTAGCGCAGTTTGAAAATATTTGTCCCCAGGATTTGCAGGATGCCGGGTTTGTACATGCCGGGAACTTTGGCTTCTGGTCGCGCATCTTGAACAGGTTTGCTGGTTGTTGGTAATCCCAGGCGTTCACGGATGGCGGCTTTCATGGCCTCTTTCTCGGCTTCGAGTGAGACCTCTTTCGTGCGCTGCCACTGTTCTTCGATCATGTGCGCCGCCTGGTAGGGATGATGGACGTGATTGAACGGGATGCGTCCTACGAACGTGCGCACGATCACGTTCCCGAAATCCATTACGCGGCCGAGCATATCCGTCTCGACGCCTACGGAAAGGATTGTGCTCAAGGGAGCTTCCTGGCGGCTGTCGTAGAGGCCGATCACCTTTTCCAGCCAAACGACGCGCTGGTTGGTCACGATGTAATAGTCATTGCCCCAGTCTACCCAGCGCCAAAGCGCCCACAGAACGATGGCTGCCAAAAAGGCAAGCGCCAATATCTTTGTGGAGAGCGAGTTTGTCATCCCGGTCAGGATCAGGAAAATAAAGGGGATTGTCAGGGCCAGCGCGGGCGCAGCCAGCGCGCGCCAGAGCAAAATGGGATGTTTGCGCGCCAGGAAATAAATCACTTCGTCGGGGCGCACCCAGGAGAAATGTAACTTGCGGGCCAATTTGCGGCTCTTGATAGAGACTTCCAAATTGGGTTTAAGTTGCGGCGATGTCTTCAGCAGGGCGCCAAGGTCTTTGCGTGACAGGGCAAACAGAATTACATCGCCTTCCGCCCTGACCGTTGCGGTGCGGCGGCGGCGCGTCAGCAGGGCCTCCTCGCCAAAATAGTCGCCCCTGACCAGCACCGCGAGTTGGCGTTCCTGTTTGCTTTCCTTGCGCGTGATGCGCACTTTCCCGCTGTAGATCAGGAAAAAGCTGTCCGCCGGAGCGCCCTGTTCGATGATCGTCGCTTCCGCGTCGTAAGACACCTCTTGCAGTTCCCGCGCGATGGCGGTCAACTGGTCATCGTCCAGTCCTTGAAAGAGGTGGATTTTTTTGAGAAACTCGGCTCGTTTTGAAATATCGACCACGGTTTTATTCTACTGCTTCTTGCACGAAAATGGAAATGCAAATCAGTACCGGACGATGGTACACCCAAACGGCGGGACCTCCGCGACCTCGGGATTGCTCCCGTTCAACAAAGCCTCCACCGCCTCCTCGACGTAGTTCCGCGTGGCCACCCGCTGACGGAAGGTGACGTCGTCGAACGCGCCCCGATAGCGCAGAATTCCCTCCGCATCGACGACAAAGACGTGCGGCGTGGTCTGCGCTCCGAACATATCTGCTACCGCTTGATCGGCATCGTGCAGGACGATGGGCAGCCCGCGTCGACGTGCGGCCTCGGCCAGCATCTCTGGCGGCTCGTTGGCGTTGGCCGCGATCGGGAGCAGCGCCACCTCTTCGCCCCAGGCTGCCAGCCAGGGCTTCAGCGCCCGGTCCGTGCGTTCGGCGTGCGGGCACTCCGCTGACCAGAAGTTCAGGATGACGATCCGCCCGCGGTAGTCGCCCAGGCGGTGAGGGCTGCCCTCCAGGTCGGGCAGGGTAAAGTCGGGAACAGGTTGATTGAGCATGTCGAAATTATAACCGGCCTTCGCAAGGCTGAACGCATCGAGTACAATCACGCCCATGAAACGATGGCACCTTTGGTTGGGCGTCGTCATCAGCGCCCTCTTTATTTGGCTGGCGTTGCGCGGCCTGAAACTGGACGCGTTTTGGGAAACACTCATCCATGCCGATTACATCTGGCTGCTGCCGGGGATCGCGGTCTATTTTATTGCCGTGTGGGTGCGCGCCTGGCGATGGCACTATTTGCTGCGCCCGGTGAAGCAGGTTCCGACGCGGACGATGTTTCCCATCGTGGCGATCGGCTACGCGGGCAACAATATCTTCCCGGCCCGCGCCGGGGAAGTGCTGCGCGCGGTGGTGCTCAAACGCCGCGAGGGAGTCTCCGTCTCGGCTTCGTTGGCGACCGTCATCGTCGAGCGTATCTTCGATGGCGTGGTTATGCTGGCCTTTGTCTTTCTCAACCTGCCCGAATTGGCGAAACTGGCTTCGTCCGATTCGGGTTTCGTTGGCGATATCCAGACGCTGGCGATGTGGGGCGCGGGTGCTTTTGTGGGGGCGCTGGCTGCCTTTCTGTTGGCGGCCATGTTCCCGCGGGTGACGGCCAGGGTTGGTTTGCGGCTGGTCTATCGCCTGCTGCCCCGCCGGTTGCATGAGAGAACCATCGGCATCATGAACAAGTTTCTCGACGGATTGGCCTCGCTGCGTTCTCCATTCAACGCGCTGATGGTCTTTCTGACCTCGGTGATCATCTGGCTGCTGGAGACAGGCAAATACTGGTTTGTGATGCACGCCTTCTCGTTCCAGGTCAGTTTTTTCGCGCTGATGCTGATGAACGGCATTGTTAACCTGGCGACGACCATCCCCTCTGCGCCGGGGTACATCGGCACCTTCGACGCGCCGGGTATCGCCGTGTTGACGGCCTACGGCGTGGAACAAGCCACCGCGGTGGGATATACGCTCGTATTGCACGCCGCGTTGTGGCTGCCCATCACAGCCTTGGGGCTGTATTACATGGCCCGCGAGGGCATCAAGTGGAGTGATTCTTTGCGGGCAGAGACGAGGGATTAACCGCGAAGAACACGGAGGAACACAAAAAACTTTGGGTTCTTCGCCTGCGCGGTGAAACGATATGGAAAAAAGAATGAAAATAGCAATTGTCGGCGCCGGGTTCAGCGGCATGGCTGCCGCGTACGACCTGGCAAAGGCCGGGCACGGAATTACCGTCTACGAGGCAGCCGATCACGTCGGCGGGCTGGCGAGCGGATTCAAAGAGCCGCATTGGGACTGGTCGGTGGAGAGGTTCTACCATCACTGGTTTGCCAGCGACGTGCACATGCTCGGCCTGATCGAAGAACTTGGCCTGAGCGACAAGGTGCTTTTCCCGCGCCCGTACACCGTGCTGCTGCACAACGACAAGTGGTACCCCTTTGACTCGATTGTCCAGGCCCTGCTCTTTCCCGGCCTGGGTTGGGGATTGGACAAGATCCGCTTTGGGCTGGTGGGCGTCTATTTGCGGCTGACGAGCAACTGGCGCGCGCTGGAGAAAGTCACCGCCGACGCGTGGATGCGGAAGTGGGCCGGGCGGCGCGTCTACGAGAAGATGTGGGAGCCGCTGCTGATCGGCAAATTCGGCGCGCATTACAGGGATGTGCCCATGTCCTGGTTCTGGGCGCGGCTGCACGCCCGGACGACGCGGCTGGGCACGTTTGAAGGCGGATTCCAAGCTTTCGCGGACGCCTTCGCTGAGAAGCTGCGCGGCATGGACGTGGAGATTAAGCTCTCGACGGCGGTGACGAAAATTGAACGGGAGCAGGCCAAAGGGAGTCTGATCGTGGAGACTGAGGCCGGGGACGAGGCGTTCGACCGGATACTGGTCACCGCCTCGCCGCAGGGAATGGCGCGCTTGTCCCCATCCCTGCCGAATGATTACCTTGCCGGGCTGCGCCAACTCAAACACATGGGCGCGCTCGTAATGGTCATGTCGCTCAGGCGGCAGCTCTCGGAGGAAGGCTACTACTGGTTCAATTTGCCGAAGTCGGCGGGCTTCCCGTTTTTGGCGCTGGTCGAGCATACCAACTACGTTTCGCGGGAGCATTTCGGCGGCGACCATATCGTGTATGCCGGGGATTACCTGGATCCGGAGCACGAGTATTTTCGCCTGGGCAAAGATGAATTGCTGGAACGGTTTTTGCCCAGTTTTAAGCGCATCAATCCGAAGTTCGAGCGGGATTGGGTGAAGAAGGTCTGGGTTTTCAAATCCGCGTATGCCCAACCGGTGCCATTGTTGAATCAGTCTCAGCACATTCCAACGATCGAGACGCCTGTCGAAGGGCTGTATTTTGCGAGCATGAGCCAGGTCTATCCCTGGGACCGGGGGACGAATTTCGCGGTGGAGATCGGGCGGCGCGCGGCGCGGCTGATGATGGGAAAAGTGTAGGGAACTTTGCGAAGGGGCTACACCTTCGCAAAGCTTTTTCGTGGAGACAATATGCACCCCGATTTCGTCAAACCCCGCTACGGCGCGGACGGCTTTGCGGGCATTCCCGACAGAATCAAAACAGTTTTCGAGAGGCAGGAATACGAAGTTGTCATTCTTTTCCTGATTGACGCCTTTGGCTGGCGCTTCTTCGAAAAACACCAGGATGCCCCGTTTCTTCAATACCTGAGCCGGCACGGGACGGTGGAGAAGATCACCGCCCAGTTCCCGTCCACGACGGCGGCGCACGTCACGACATGGCACACGGGACAGCCGGTCGGGCAGAGCGGCGTCTTCGAGTGGCAGTACTACGAGCCGCAACTGGACGCCATCATCGCGCCGCTGCTCTACTCTTTTGCGGGCACGAAGGATCGTGATACGCTTTTGCCGACCGGCATCGACCCGCGCCGTCTTTATCCCAACCAGACGGTCTATCCCGGCCTGCGTCGTCTTGGTGTGTCGCCGCACATCTTCCAGCACAAGGAGTTCACGCCCTCGCCCTACTCCGACGTGGTCATGACCGGCGCGACGAGGCATCCATATAAAACGCTGGCCGAAGCCATGGTCAATTTGCGGGCGCTGCTGGAACAGGAAGAGTCGCCGCTGTATGTCGGTTTCTATTTTGGCGATGTGGACAGTATCCTGCACGAATACGGGCCAAATTCCCCTCAGGCCGAGGCGGAGATCGAATCGATGCTGCACGTTTTGCAGCGTCACTTTCTGGAACCGCTGGCAGGTCAGCAAAAACGGACGCGCTTCATCCTGACGGCCGACCACGGCCAGGTCGAGGTCGACCCGCAGACGACGATCTATCTCAACCGAGACCCGGCTTTCGCGGGTGTGGAACGCTTTTTCAAGACCGACCGCCGCGGGAATCTGCTCGTCCCGGCGGGGTCGTGCCGCGATATGTTCTTGTATGTCGAAGACGGCCTGCTCGACGATGCGCAGAGTTTCTTGCAAGCGCGGCTGGAAGGCAAGGCCGCGGTGGTCAAAACTCAAGACCTGATCGAACAGGGTTATTTTGGTCCGACGATTTCCGACACATTCCTGGCGCGGGTCGGGAATTTGGTCGTCCTGCCCTATCGCTATGAGTCGGTCTGGTGGTATGAGAAAGACCGCTTTGAGCAAAACTATTATGGTCATCACGGCGGGCTGACACGGCAGGAAATGGAAATTCCGTTAGCGATGTGTGACCTTTAGTTTCCCGAAGTAGAGTAAAATAGAATCCATACACTGTCAACGCCGCGGCGCGGCGTTCACCAATACGTAGAGGAGATTTCCCCATGTATCAAACACTCATCATTGTCGGCAATCTGGGCAAGGACCCGGAAATGCGCTACACACCTTCCGGTCAGGCCGTGACCAGTTTCTCGGTTGCCACCAATCGCCAGTACACGTCCAACAGCGGCGAGAAGGTGAAAGAGACCACCTGGTTCCGCATCTCGGCCTGGGGCAGATTGGCTGAGACCTGCAACCAGTATCTGCGCAGAGGCTCGAAGGTGCTGATCGAAGGCCGTCTGACCGCCGACCCCGCCACCGGCGGCCCCCGCATCTGGACGGCGCAGGACGGTTCGCCGCGCGCGTCCTTTGAAGTCACCGCGCAGACAGTGCGTTTCCTCTCGACTCGCAGCGAGGCTGAGACCGCGACGAATGCTCCGGGAACCGCCGGGCCAAGCGCGCCGGAAGATGACATCCCCTTTTAGAGAATTTGGAAATCGAATATGCCTAACAAGCCCGCTTCCCAGCGCCCAACCGTGACGATGGTCGTCCCGCCGGATATCGAGACGACCTACGCCAACCTGGTGCGCATCGCCCATTCCCCGGCGGATCTCGTACTCGACTTCGCACACCTCTTGCCTGGGGAGAAAACGGCCAAGGTCCGCGCCCGTGTTTTGATGACGCCGTTAAGTGCCAAATTACTGTATCGGGCGTTGGGCGAGAACCTGGCCCGCTACGAGGCGGCCTTTGGCGAAATTACCATCCCCAAAAACTCCTCGCTGGCGGAGCATCTCTTCAAGCCTTTCTTGCCGCCCGACAAACCTTCGGAAAAGTGAACCTTCATGCATAGACTCGAAACGATTGCCGAACAGATACGGCAGAAATTTGACGCGCGCACGGTGGCCCGCGACCAGGCGTTGACCCAGGCGCGCTCCCTGACCCGTCACTGCGCCCTGGCGATCCGTGCTGTCCATCGCGGCGACACGGACGTGATGAATCAACACCTGGCAGATGCAAGCAAATTGGCCGACGCCCTGAGAAACGATTTGGCGGCGTATCCTGATCTGTATTATGCAGGCTACACCCAGGATGCTTTAAAAGAATTCGTTGAGGCCAACGTGACGTGTGCGCTGATCAACGACCGGCCGTTGGTGCTGCCGGAAGAGTTGGATGTCCCCGAAGCGACTTACCTGAAGGGATTGTCTGAAGTTGTCGGCGAGCTGCGGCGGCGTATCTTGGATATTCTCCGTCACGGCTACTCTGAAGAGACGGAACGCTTGTTGGGATACATGGATGAGATTTACGCCGTTCTGGTGACGATGGATTACCCGGACGCCATTACCCACGGCCTCCGTCGTCAGACCGACATCGCGCGCAGCATCATCGAGCGCACGCGCGGCGATGTCACTTTCAGTCTGCGGGGTGAGTTTCTCGAGCGGTCCATCTCGCGGTTGAGCGCTCAACTTAATGACGAAGAAACAAAAAAGGAATCTTAAGTTGCCATGGCTCGAGCTGGACGTCGTTATCCCCTCGTGATTTATGAATATATGCTCAATCGCTGGTGGCCGGCTACGCTGGCGCTGGGACTGGCATTGATCGGCCTGTGGTGGCCGGTTTCGCGTCTTCAGGTTGTGCGGGATGAACCCTGGCGCGGTATAGGACTGCTGGCGATGGGCGGGCTTGTCCTGCTCATGACGCTTTTCCTTTTTCTCGTTCGAAAAGCGGCCTACGTGCGCCCGTATGCGGATCATTTGCGGCTCGTGACGCCCTTTTTGCGCCTGAACATCTCCTACAGGCGGTTTCACAAAACAACGGCCTCGGAGATGCATGCCCTGTTTCCGCCTTCCAAGCTTTCCGGCTGGACGCGTGACGTGATGGCCCCGCTGATGTCGAAGACGGCTATCGTGATCGACCTGAACGGGTATCCCATGCCGCAGGCCATCTTGCGCTTTTTCCTCTCGCCGTTCTTCTTTAAGGACAAGACGCCCCATATCGTTATCCTGGTCAAAGATTGGATGCGATTCAGCGCCGAGCTTGAGTCGCTGCGCACCGGCGGGGAACTTGCCCAGCCGAAGAAAAAAACAGGCGGCGACTCGCTTTTCTCGCGGCTGCCTCGTTCCTGACGTGGCAACCACTCGGCCATTGGGTGGGGAATTTCCTGCAACGAAGGCTTTCGCTTGAATTGACATGAACATCTATTTTGCCTGCTCAATCACCGGGGGCAGAGAGTATGAGACGGTCTATCAGGAGATCACGCATGCCTTGCTGGAAGACGGCCATGAGATCCCGACCGCGCATTTGGCCGAAGCGGGCGTCGTAGACCTGGAGAAGGTCGTTTCGCCGCGCGATGTTTACCTCCGCGACGTGGACTGGATCCGTGCTTGCGATGCCTTGATCGCTGAGGTCAGCATCCCCTCGCACGGGGTGGGATATGAGATCGGTTTTGCGCTCAACCTGGGAAAGCCGGTGCTGTGCCTATACCAGGAAGGGCGTCCCGTCTCGAAAATGATCACCGGCAACCCGCATTCGTCCCTGCGGGTACAGCCGTATCAGGATCCCCAAGGGGCCGTTTTGTCCGCACGCGACTTTGTGAATAAAGTCACGAACAATCTGTGACTTTCGACTTTGTTTTATCAACTGCCATGCGTTATGATTAATGTGGAGACGGAACAATATACCTCCCTAAGATGCTCCTCACTGTCTCCTCCTTTGGCGAAAGCCTCCGCCGGGTCATGTGCCCGAGCGGAGGCATGCTTTAAGGAGGGTTTTCTCCGGATGGTTACTGTTCGGGTTTGTAGGCGGGTAAAACCACAAAGAACGTTGTGCCTTTGTTCAGCGTGGATTCAACCCAAATTCGCCCCTGATGGCCCTCGACAATTGTTTTGACAATGGCCAGCCCCAGCCCGGAGCCGGATGAGCCGGAAGGAACGTTGCTGGCGCGGTAGAATTTGTCAAAGATGTGCGGCTGATCGTCGGCGGGAATTCCCGGCCCATTATCTGAAACCTGCAGGATGATCTGGTTGCCTTCGGAACGTAGTTTGATCTGGACGTCATTTCCGGCTGGCGTGTACTTGATCGCGTTGCCGATCAGGTTGTCCAGCATCTGGCGCAAGCGGATGGGATTGCCGCGCAGGGGTGGAAGTTGTGGGGCGATCTCAACATTCAGGGTTTGCTTCTTCTTTTTGACCCGATGTTCCAGGTTGGCAAGCGTGTATTGCAGGATGCCGTCCAACTTGATGATTTCGCGATGCGTATCGAAGCCGGCCTCGATGCGTCCCAAGTCGAGCAGGTCGTTGACCAGTGCGGTAATGTCCTGGACGCTGCTTTGGATGCGTCTCACGAATTCACGTTGCTGGTCGTTGAGTTCCCCGATGCGCTCAAGCAGCTCGGCGTACCCCAGGACCGCCGTCAGCGGGGAGCGCAGATCGTGTGAGACGGTGTGGACAAAGTCATCTTTCAGCCGGTCGAGTTCTTTCAGGTAGGTGATGTCCTGCATGGTGATGGCCGATCCCACGCCGGGGATCGGGGTGTACTGGGCGTTGAAGACGCGCCCGTCATCGAAATTGATCTCGTGATACCGCAGGGGGTCTTTGTTGCTGCGTTGCAGCAAATTGAGCAGGTCGGCATGCGTGATGGCTTCCGTAACAAGCTTGTCTTGCAGTGCAGATGCGTTCAGCCCAAAGGCCGCACAGATCATGTTGTTGACCAGCAGGATGCGTTGGTCGGCATCCAGAATCATGAGACCATCTTCCATGTTGGAGAAAATGGTCTCGAACTTGGTGCGTTCGTTTTCCGAGATCTGGTAGAGCCGCGCATTTTCGATGGCCACGGCGGCGTAGTCGGCCAGGATCGACATGAGCAGGGCGTCGCGATTACTGAAAGGGATTTTGTGCTGGCGGTTGTCCACGCCCAGCACGCCAATGACGCGCTCTTTCTGTCGCAGGGGAACGTAGATCAGTGATTGCACCAGGTAAGCCGTCTTGATTTTGTGGAGCGCAGTCTCGCTGAGCATCACCGGTTTGCCGGTTTGGATGACCTGGCCGGCAAGCGTGTCCTTGACAGGCAGGCGGAATGATTTGGCGAATCCCTCCTCGAAGTTGTGTCCGGAGCGCATGTACAGTTCGCCGCTCTTCTCGTCGAGCAGGAGCAGGCTGCCTTCCTCCGCGTTGGTCAATTTGACCGCCGCAGTGACCACGTTGTTCAACACGGTATCCAGGTCGAGCGTCCCCGTGATGTCGCGTCCAAGCTTGACGAGTGTTTCCAACTCGTTGACGCGTTTCTCGAGGGAGGCGGTCGTTCGCTTGACCTCGCGGCGGACCCAGTCTCCCATATAGTGCGCGCGTTTCAGGCTGCTTTCCACCGCGTCGACGATGTCTTGTGTGTGCAGGGGAGGCTGGAGGTAGCCGCTGATGCCGGCTTGCAATGCTTCCTGCATGAGCACAGCCGAATTTTGCGCCGCGAGAAACAAGATCGGAAGCGTGGGAAAACGGCCGAGGATTTCCTCGACAAGTTGTGCGCCCTTTTCCCCATCGAGCGTTTCGCTCAACAAAACCAGCGCGGGCGTGTTCTCTTGCAGGGCCTTGTCAAGGGCTGTGCGCTCACGCGCGATGGCCGTTAAATACCCTGCAGCGTGCAGTGCACGTTCCATCAGGTGTAACGTGGGGGATTCGTCGAGGGCGAGAAGAATCAAATCAGGTTTTGACATTACGTTGGCAAATTATTCCAGTTTGTTACTCGGATTTGGCGCTCAGAGTAATCGGCGAGATCGCCTGCTCTGCCGCCAGGGAAAGGCGCTGCAGCGCGGCCTGGGCGGTCTGCAAAGCTTGTTTTTGCTCGGCGTCCAGTGAACCTACTTTTCCGTGCAGCAAAAGATCCATTGAGAAGGATGCTGCTTTTACCTCTTCCTGCAGGGCCTCCCGCAGTGCTCGTAGAGTGGCATTCTGACGTTCTTCGCCGGCGCGGGCAGCGTCGGCAGTCTGTTTCAGGGCGCGGAAGAGCTGGGCGTTGACCAGTGAGATCGAAGCGTAATCGCCTACGGCTTCAAGCAGCGTTTGGGCGATCTGTTCGAAAGGTTTTTCCGCCTTGCGTACGACCACCAACAGGCCGATAACTTCCTGGCGGGCTTTGATCGGTACCACGGCGGCCGATTTTCCCAACCCGGAAATCTTGAACCGCCTGAGCGGGGCGCCATGGATGACCAGGGTTTCGCCGGAAAGCGCAACCAGCGAACTGATCCCGTCATCGAGGGGTTGATGCATCTTTTTGGCCCAGGCGTCTGGCAAATTGCGCTGTGCTGTCAGAAGGAAGGTTTTCTTGTTCTCGTCACGCAGCAATAACCAGCCCATATCCGCCCGGACAACGCCCACCGCGCCTTCGACGATCTTGTCGAACAGGACGCGCTGGTCGGTGATCGAGACGACCGCTTTGCCGATGCCCAACATGGTGGTCAGTTCGCTCACCTTGCGCTGCAGCTCCTGGTTGGCCTCTTGCAGGCGCCGATCCAGTTGCTGCCGGGCGCGGGCTGCCCGTACCTGCTTCAATGCGCGTTCGACCGATGAGACGACCTCGGCCTCGCGGGCCGGCCAGAGCAGATAATCCGTGGCCCCCAGCCGGAAGGCCTGAATGACATCATGCTCCTGCCCTTTCTCGGCCAGGATGACGATCGGGATGTCGATGTCCTGCGAATTCAGCGCGACCAGCAAATCTTTGCCGCTCAGCCCGGGCAGATTCAGGTTGGTGATGACCATATCGGGAGAAGCTTTCACCGCGTGTTTGATGGCAGTGTTGGCATCGCCGACAACCTTAACCTGATACCCCAGCGGCTGAAGCGCCTGCCGCGCGATCACGTCGCTGATGTCTGGGTCGCTTTCGACGAGTAGGATACGTTCTCCGGGAACAGCCATATATACCTATGATAGCAGAAAAGTTTTCCTTTCAGCGGATTGTAACACTCTTTTAACGCGAAAAAAGAGAGGGTGTTATACTTCACAAAACCTATGTAAACATCGCGAGGGTCGTTCTTTATGGACAACTATTTATGGTGGCGTGATGGCATCATCTATCAGATTTACCCGCGCTCTTTTGCGGACAGTGATGGCAACGGTTTGGGCGACCTGCCTGGCATTACGGCCCATCTCGACTATCTGGCTGATTTGGGTATCGATGCTGTCTGGCTTTCCCCCTTTTATCCGACCCCGGATGCGGACTTTGGTTACGACGTCAGTGACCATACGGATGTGGATCCGCGTTTCGGCGCGTTGGCGGATTTCGACGCCCTGCTGGACGAGGCCCACAAACGCGGCATCCGCATCGTCCTCGACCTTGTCCTGAATCACACATCTGATCAGCATCCCTGGTTTTTGGAATCGCGTGCCGATCGCGACAACCCAAAGCATGACTGGTACATCTGGCGCGACCGCCCGAACAATTGGCAATCTGTCTTTGGCGGCCAGGCCTGGACATACGTCCCTGAACGCGGCCAGTATTACTATCACATGTTCCTTAAGGAGCAGCCGGACGTTAATTGGCGCAACCCCGATGTCCGTCGGGCGCAGCTGGACGTGGTGCGCTTCTGGCTGGAGCGCGGCGTGGACGGCTTCCGCCTGGACGTGTTCAACGCGTATTTCAAGGATGTTGATTTCCGCGACAACCCGCCCAAGTTCGGGCTGCGCGCTTTCGACCGCCAGCATCATCTCTACGACTGTGACCGGCCGGAGATGATCCCGCTGTTGAACGAACTGCGCGGGATTTTGGACTCGTACCCGCAGCGTTATGCCGTCGGAGAGACTTTCCTCGCCACGCCGGAAAAGGCCGCCCGCTACTGTGGCCCGGACCGCCTGCATGCTGCCTTCAACTTTGATTTCAAAGACTGTCGTTTCTCCCCAGCCCAGTTCTTGGAGGCCGTTCAGCGATGGGAACGGGCCACCGGGGACGTGGCCTGGCCCAATTACGTTTTGAGCAACCACGATATTCCGCGCACGGCCACCCGTTACGCACGGGGGGAAGATGATGCACGCGCCATCGTCGCCATGGCCATGCTGCTGACCTTGCGCGGCACGCCCTTCCTGTATTATGGCGAGGAGATCGGCATGCGTGATGTTCCTCTGCGGCGCGACCAGATCGTGGATCCGCCCGGCAAAAAATACTGGCCGTTCTATAAAGGTCGCGATGGCTGCCGCTCCCCAATGCAATGGGACGACTCCCTCAATGCCGGGTTCACGACCGGCGACCCCTGGTTGCCGGTGCATCCCGATTACGTGCGCCGCAACGTCGCTGCCCAGTTGGATGACCCGGCCTCGCTGCTCAACTTCACCCGCAAACTGATCGCCCTGCGCAGGGAAAACCCTGCCCTGCGCCGCGGCGACTTCGTTCCGCTGACGACCAGTCCGCGCGGCGTGATGGCCTACCTGCGCCAAATGGAGTCCCAAACTGTGCTGGTGGCGTTGAACTTTACGGACAGGCGGAAGCAGATGCTTTTGCCGGGGAAAGACTGGCGGGTATTGCTTTCCACGGGTCACCAGGATAAGTCCGTTTTTTCCGGTAATGGTTTAGAATTGATGCCATATGAGGTCTGTCTGCTGGCGGACGAGTGAAAAAGATACAATGCCTACCGAAAAAATCCCTCCGGTTGAAATCCTGGCTCGATACAATATTGCGGCAGTGGTCCCTGCTTATAAGGTGGAAAAGCAGATCGAGGATACGCTGGCGCGTATCCCCAGCTACATACGTCACATCATTGTCGTGGATGATGCCTCCCCTGACCGAACGGGCGAGGTTGTTTCTGCAATGCAGGCGCGGGACTCGCGCATCCTGTTGGTGCGGCACGGGAAGAATCAGGGCGTGGGGGGGGCGATGGCGTCCGGGTTTGCCAAAGCGCTGGCGTTAAATGCGCAAATTGTCATCAAGATCGATGGCGACGGGCAGATGAGCGATTACGATCCTCGCAGCCTGCTGGCGCCGCTTGTTGCCGGAGAGGCGGATTACGTCAAGGGGAATCGCTTCCGCGATTTCAGCGCCCTGAAGGCCATGCCCCGGATCCGCCAAATCGGGAATATGGCGCTGGGCTTCCTGGTCAAAGCCGCGACGGGGTATTGGGATTGTTTTGACCCAACCAACGGATACCTTGCCATTCGGGGGGAGGTCTTGTCCATGCTCCCGCTGGAACGGATCGACCGCTCCTACTTCTTTGAGACCTCCATGCTGGGTGAGTTGTATCTCCTGGGGGCAGTGATCCGGGACGTCCCCTACCCTGCGGTTTACGGCGATGAGAACTCCAATCTGTCTGTGGGAAAGACGCTGTGGGAATTCCCGCCGAAGCTTGCCTACCTGCTCTTGCGCAGGATGGTGGTCAAAAATTTCCTGTTGGATTTCAGTATGGAATCGATCTATTTGTTGACCGGAATCCCCATGCTGTTGTTCGGCTTGATTTTTGGCGTTATCAAGTGGATCAAATATGCGCGCCTGGGCATCCCTGCCCCGACCGGCACGATCATGATTCCTGTGCTGTCGGTGATGCTCGGTGTTCAGATATTGTTGGCAGCCATCGGTATCGACTTGCAAGCCGTGCCCAGGGAACCCGTTTG
>JAADGN010000099.1 GCA_013152325.1 Chloroflexota bacterium | reverse complement strand
TGCTCGAGGACGCATCCGCGCGCCCAATCGAGGTACATGAAGCGGCCGGCGCGAGTCATCTGGTCGAGACCGTTGACAGTGACGGTGTTGTGAAATTGTGTTGCAGGCCAGGGATTGTCCCAGGGCGGCGCGGCATTGTAGAGATAAGTTCCGGGGTCGAGGGCAACATTCTCCCCCCGCCACCAGAGATCGAGATGAAGCTGGTCGGCATGGGCAAGACGCAGGTTCCCGTCCGCGACGCGGAGATAAGCCCAGCTATTGCTCGCGGATTTTAAGATTGGAAGATTGGAAAGTTGGGAGCTCGCAAAATTCCCAACTTGCAAACCTTCAAACCAAAGCGACATTTCGTCCCAGACGCCAACGCCAAAGGGTTGTTCATCAAGAAATACGCGCGCGGCCGCCGCTGCAACGGGACGAATATCACGAAAATCGCCATTGGCGAGGGGAAAGATATACGCGCCATCATCCGCGCCGAGGTTGACAGCTCGTCCACTGACGGGATCGGTCAGTTCGGCCAGCCAACGCGTCGCAGCAGCGAGGTTTTGTCGTGCTTCTTCGGTCAAACACAAGGCGCACGAAGAAGCGCCATGTTTTCCTCCTATTTCTTCTTTTCCTTTATGTCCCTTTGTGACCTTCGTATTTAAAGAACGCACCCACAACGCCAATTGCAGCATCAAGCGCTGGTAAGTCACGCTGTGCTGGATGTACTCACCCGTTCCATCAATCTGATTCTCGAAACACCAGGCCATCCACTTTTCGCCCAAACGCCGCCACTTCCCGGCCTGCGGATGGTCGGGCAAGGCCAGCGCCGCCGTGAACAGACCGGCGGCCTCGCTCAGCAGGTGATTGTTGTTCTGCGCCCGCGCGTATAGCAGCGTGGGCGGAATGCGCGCGGCGTGCTCCGCCACCGACTGCGCCAACCGCTCCTTCCGCTGACGTGTTGATTCCGGCGAATCCCCAAAAACCTGCGCCGACCAGACGAAAGCCATCAGCCGCAAAGCAACTTCCTGCCCCGACATCCAGTGCGGGCCAAGATACGGCGGATTGCCAGCATCAAAGGTCTCGAAGCAGCGCCAGAAGGCCTCAGCGTATTTATCGTCACCGCTGACGCGATAAGCGCGTCCAAGTGTGAAGGCCCAGCCGAAGCGGGCCGGTTCCCAGAGGAATTTAATGTCGGAAATCGGGAGTTTGGAATCGGGAAGCAGGGCTTCGCGGGTTTCGTAGGCGGTC
Organism: Chloroflexota bacterium; assembly: GCA_013152325.1. GTDB lineage: Bacteria > Chloroflexota > Anaerolineae > Anaerolineales > Villigracilaceae > Desulfolinea. Next base: position 20,238 of record JAADGN010000099.1, on the reverse strand, counting down.
CAATGGGAGAGGGGCTGCTCAAAACCAAGTTCGATCTCCACCAGCTCGCCGCCGAAGATGCGGAAACGCCCGCCCGCGATTTGGTTGGCTTCGGAGAGGAGGGAATTCAAGCCATCGGAGCCAAGTATCTCCCTGAGTTTAGAAGAAGGTGGAAGCGTGAAAAGACCGTGGACGGTGGGCGGTTGACCGTGGGCTATCGTCCGTCGCCTGTCATCCGCCCGACGAAAATAGCCCGTTCTCAACCCCATCTTGTACAGCCCATACAGCGCCATCTGGGAAAATCCCAATTGGCGTATCGCTTTCAAAAGAATGGTGATCCGGAAAGCCATCAGCCTCCATTCTTGGGTATCACGGACGAACGGTTGAAACCAGTTGCCGGATGGCAGGCATCAGCGGCGGGCTGATATTTTCCGGCAGGGCATTCAGCGGGAAGTATCGATAGCCGCTGTGCTCGGCGGGGTCGAGCTCCAGCGTGCCGCGCAGGTCACGGGTCAGGTAGACAATCGAGACGTTGTAAGTCTCGTCGCCGTTGGGGTATTTGTAGTACAACTCCGAACCGGAGAAAACGCCAAAGAGGGTCATCCCGCCGATCTCCAGGCCGGTCTCTTCGCGGGTCTCGCGGCGGGCAGCTTCTTCGACGGTCTCACCCAGCTCCAGCGCCCCGCCGGGGACGCCCCACATCCGGTTGTCGGTCCGCATCAGGAGCAGCAGGCGCTCCTGCTCATCGAGGGCGAATACCGTCGCGCCGACCATCAGGATGGGAGCATGACCGATGTATTGGCGAAGTCGCTGGATGTATTCCACTACAGCCCCATGCCTAGAAGATAATGGTTTCGCCAGATCGCCGGACCGACTCGACCACGGCAAAACTCGCCTTGGCCACGCCAATCAACTGCTCATACGGGATCGGCGGCTCGCCGCCCGCGGCAATTGCCCGGACGAAGGCCTGCCACTCGTTGAACCAGCCCTTATCCTGCTTCAGCCGTGAGCGTACGACCTTGCGCCGACCATCGTGTACCATCTCCAGCGAGCGATAATCGTCCAGCGCGGCCACCCGCCCGCCGCAAAAGACTTCGACGCGTTCCTTGGGGAAGGCCTTGTCGCCGTTGGCAAGATAGTCCACCACACCAATGGAGCCATCCGGGAAGGTGAAGGTCATGGTGACGTTGTCGTCGCGGTATTTGCCGTTGTCGGGCAGGGCGCGCGCCGCCACACTGACCGGAGCACTCCCGACAAGGTAAGTCACGAAGTCGATAAAGTGGCAGCCCTCGCCGACAATGCGTCCACCGCCCTGATCGGGGTCGTGCAGCCAATGATTCAACGGGATGTAGCCGGCGTTGACGCGGTAATGGGCGTACAGCGGTTCGCGCCGGTCGGCGAGGAAGGCCCGCAGTTTCCGCGCCAGCGGGGCAAAGCGGCGGTTGAAACCCGTGGTCAGTAGACAGTGGTCCGTATTCAGTAACTGGTCGCTAATGACCGACAACTGATCGCTGGTAATCGCCAACGGCTTCTCCACAAAGACGTGCTTGCCCGCCTGCAGCGCCCGCACCGCCAAATCCGCGTGAGAGTCGTGGCGGGTCAGAATGGCTATCGTATTGATGTTCGGGTCGTTGAGGATCTCCTCTTCGCTGCCAGCCGCGTAGGCAAAGCCAAACTTTTTGGCCGAGTATGCCGCATGCAGACCGCCCGCCGAGGCGATACCGACCAATTCGATGCCGTCCACTTTTTTGATGGCAGGCAACAGCACCGCGTTCGCGAAATTGCCGGCGCCGATGACGCCGAGTTTACAGCTTGCAGGTTTGGAGGCTGGAGGGCTGAACCTGACAACCCTCGAACCTGCCGACTTTTCAACCGTCCCAGGGTAGGCAAGCAGCACCCCGACAAATGGCTCCTCCTTTTTGCCGGTGATTATGTCATACGCCTCCGCCGCTCGCTCGATGGGGAAACGATGCGTGATCAGCGGTTTCACGTCCAGTTTGCCGGCGGCCATCAACTCGACGACGGCCTCGATATTGCGCCCCTCCGTCCAGCGGACGTAGCCGATGGGATAGTCCCGGCCGCTCTCCTCGTAGGAGGCGTCGTAACGCCCCGGCCCGTAGGAGCGTGAGTTGATAAACGAAATTTCTTTTTCGTAGTAGATTTTGCGCGGGATGTGCAGCCCCACCGCGCCCGTCGCAACCACACGCCCCCGGTCGCGGGCGATGACCCCGGCCAGTTCGACCGGGTCGTTGGAGGACGTGTCGGCGCAGATCAGCACCACGTCCGCGCCGCGGTTGGCGGTAATCGCCTGCGTGGCAGATTCGGCCTGGTCGCGGGAGCAGGCCTCGACTCCGAGTTGGGTCGCCAAGGCCACCCGCTGAGGGTCGATGTCCACGCCCAAGACGCGGCATCCCGCCGCGGCAGCGATTTGGATCGTCAATAATCCCAAAAGGCCCAGCCCGATGACAACCACATTCTCACCAAGCTGCGGCTCGGCCAGGCGGAAGCCGTGCAAAGCAATCGCGCCGAGGGTGGCAAAGGCGGCGGATTCAAAATCAAGATCGTCGGGGATGGGGACGAGCAGGTTGCGCGGCACGACGCCATATTCGGCGTGGACGGCATAGCCGCCGCCCGCGCAGGCCACCCGCTGGCCGACGTGGAAACCGTCCATTCCCTCGCCGAGGGCCTCGATAACGCCCGCCGAGGAATACCCAAGCGCCATCGGCTGGTCGAGGCGGTTGAAGGCCGCTTGCACAGTGGAGATCAGCCCCTCGCGGCGGGCTTTGTCCAGCACCTGCCGGACGAGGTCGGGACGAGAACGGGCCTTGCCGAGCAGGGATTTTTCGGCAAATTCGACTACCATGCGCTCCGTACCCGCCGAGACGAGCGAGGCGGCAGTACGCACAAGCGCCATGCCCGCACGAGGGGTGGGGATGGGAACTTCTTCTACGGCGGCAACACCGGTTTTCATATTCTGGATGAGTTGTTTCATAATCAGTTGGGTTGGTTGGTTGGATAGATAGGTTGCCAGTCATCGATCACTGGTCGCTGGCACGAGTATACCGCAAACCACATTGTAATGCCGTAAAACGCCGGGCAACCATCAGGATATTGCCATGATAGAATTGCACCCATCACATTTTCGTACAAGGAACGACCACTCAATGTCAAGAAAACCGAGACTATTTGCGATCATTTTAGGTTGCTGCATCGTCGTGGCTGGACTCATACTGTTTGCTTACATGGGATTCTACAATCGCTACTGGGCCGATGACTGGTGCTACAACAACGACTTCCACAATCTCGGATTCTGGAAAACACTAAACGGGTATATGAGTACAGATGCCACCAGAGGATATTCCACCAATCGCTATTCACTAACTCTTTTCTCTGGTCTCCTGTATTCGTTAGGCATACCTGGAATCCAAATTTTGCCCATGCTGACCATTCTCTTCTGGTTGGGTGGGATTTTTTGGGTTTTATACAACCTGTCCCGTTTGGGGCAACGCATCCCCACAAGCGTTCTTTTCCTGGCTTCAGCGCTCTTGCTATACTACAATCTCTATATCTCACCTCAGCGCTTTCAAATCTTGTACTGGCGTTCGGGCATACTGCCTTACAGCACCGCAATCATTTTTGGCCTTTATATCTTAGGAATAATTACCGACCAGATGACGGAAGAAAACACATTAAAAACAAAAACATCCGTTTTTCTTGTGGCGCCACTGTCTTTCCTGGCCGGTGGTTTCTCCGAAACCAGTTGTGCTTACCTGGTTAGTGGAGCCATATTACTCTTTGGGGCAACCTGGTGGGGAAAAGAAAAACAGCAAACGTGGGCAAAAAAAGCCTTTCCGTCCGCCGCGACAGCACTTTCTTTCCTCGTACTGGCAATGATCGTTTTGATTATCTCTCCATCTAATGCGCGCTACGACAACATGGGCACCCGCGCCAACAACCCAATCCTGGTGCCTTTTCTCTCAATAACCTATGCGTTTGACTTTATAAAAGATTCGTTCAAAAGTCTCCCCATCCCCCATTTTATTTTCTTGCTCTGCTTTTTGCTGCTTCCCGGCGTTTCACGTGTGTTTATGAAGAACAAACAAACGTTTACCATCAAGCAAACCACTGGCATTGTTGCCTTCACGGCCATAATCACTTTCTTTTTAGTTGTGGCAGTCCAAGCGCCAAGCACTTACTTTTACAGTACACCTATTGCCCCGCGAGGACAATCGCTCTCACGATTTTCATTATTGGCGGGCATAGCCGTCATTGCATGGACCATTGGAAATGTTATCGCAGATCGATTGACAAACGACTGGATTGCGGTCCTGTCCATCGTTCTCCTTTTCCTTGGATATGCCTACACCGCCCGGAGCATAGTAATTGTATCCACAGAACTGCCCGGTTTCGTAAAGCGTGCACATCTTTGGGACGAACGTGATGCGTTCATCCGGAATGCTCAGGAGCGAGGCATAGGGTACGTCGAAGTAAAAGCCATTGACACCTATGAAATAAAAACAAGGGATATGGTGATCGAAAAGCCTTGAAAAATGGGTGACGAACTGCGCCAGCAACTATTATGGCATTGAAGCAATAAAGGCCACCGCACCATAATGCCGGAATGAAAACCCAGTTGTACCAAAAGAAATGAGCTTTTAAAGAGCGGCCAGAAGTGCAATGATAGTGTTGTCTTTGGCCGCTCCCCTTTTTGGGAACCATGTGCAAACAAATTATGATGATATAATTTTTTGCGCCATAAAATTATTTAGGAGAAACCCATCTTGACCGATCCTCGCGTTGAAAAACTGGCTCTTGTTCTGGTGGAACATTCGGCCCGCATCGAAAAAGGTGACCGGGTGCTGATCGAGGCAACACAGGCTGCCGAACCACTGGTGCGTGAGCTGTATATCCAAATTTTGAAAAAGGGCGGATACCCCCACCCACTCATTTGGGATTTTGCCAGTCACGACACGCTCTTCTTCGAACATGCCTCGGATGAACAGCTGGATTTCATCCCAACCTTCCAAAAACTCGCCTACGAGCAATTCGAGTCGCGCATCCGTATTCACTCACTGAGCAATACCCGCGCCTTGACCAACGTGGACACCAATCGTTTGCAGCGCCGCGGCAAAGCGCTGGGGCAAATCACGGCAACGCAGATGCAGCGCGGCGCCAAGGGCGCTTTCAAATGGGTAACCACCCTCTTCCCTACCCAGGCCTATGCCCAAGACGCCGAGATGAGCCTGGATGAGTATTCCGATTTTGTCTACCGCGCCTGCCACGTCAACGAGGACGACCCAATCGCTTTTTGGAAAAGCGTGGAGAAAAAACAGCGCAAGTCAGTTAAACGGATCGAGGGCCACAAACAAGTCATCTTGCGCGGCCCGAACGTGGACCTGGCCCTGTCCATCAAGGGACGTAAATTCCTGAACTCCTGCGGCGTTTACAACATGCCAGATGGCGAAATCTACACCGGCCCGGTCGAAGATTCGGCCAATGGCTGGGTGCGCTTCACCTATCCCGCCGTATACGGCGGCGTGGTCGTCGAGGGCGTCGAACTGACTTTCAGCAATGGCAAAGTCACACAAGCCAAGGCTGAAAAGAATCAGGATTATCTGCTCAAGATGCTGGAAACCGACGCCGGCTCCCGTTATCTGGGCGAGTTTGCCATCGGGACGAATTTCGAAATCGACCGCTTCACCGGCCAGATTCTCTTCGACGAGAAGATCGGCGGCTCCTTCCACATGGCGCTCGGCGCGGGCTACCCCGAAACTGGCGCGAAAAACAAGAGCGCGATCCACTGGGACATGATCTGCGACATGCGCGAAGATGCAGAAATTTTGGTGGACGGGGAAGTCTATTACAAGAACGGGGAATTCGCGTTCTAAAAAGTCGATCTAAAATCAAGCCCCCCGTTTTCTTTGAGAAAACGGGGGGCTTTTTTGGGCAATCGCATCTACGCCCGCCAGAAGCCGCGCCGAACCGGACGCACTTCTTCCGACGTGACGAAGGCGTCTTCATCCGCGTCGCGAACGATCTTTTCCACCACTTTGGCTTCCTTGCGCCGGACGTTGCAACTCAACATGCTCACCATGCCATCCCGGCCGCGAGCGGAGACTTCGGTCACCGCAAAGCCTGCGGTGCGCAGTTCCTCGGCCAATGCCGCGCCGCGCCGCGAACTGATGATCTGCAAATGGGTATAGCCAATCGCCAGACGTTCTTCAATCCACATGCCAACCACACCACCCGTCGCGAAACCAGCCGCATAACCGACAATATTTAGCACATTATCCAAGTTGCTCAGAACGGAAGTGATGGCTATTACAAAGATCAGCGATTGGAAAAATCCCAGCACCCACGAAGCCGCCTTGCGTCCGCGCAAGATGAACAACAGGCGCAGCGTACCGACGCTCACGTCAGCAACGCGCAGCGCAAAAATCGTCAGCGCGCCCAGCCAGGCCGAGGAGGAGAGAAGAATATCAGGCATTATTTCACCGCCAGAAGATACAGCCGTTCTACATATTCTTTGACCATGCGACGCGTGCTGAACTGCGGCGTAACCGTACGCAACGACTGCTTGACCCGCTCGATCCACTTCAGGGGCAGGTCGTTGGCGTCACGGTCGTAATACAGCGGGATGATCTCATTCTCCAGCGTGGCGTACAAACTCTGGGCATCGGCCTGATCCTGCGCATCTGACTGGAGACCATTGTCATCGCCAATGACCCAGCCGTTGTGACCGTTGTAGGCCTCGCGCCACCAGCCATCCATCACGGAGAAGTTGAGCGCGCCGTTCAAGGCGGCCTTCATACCCGAAGTCCCGGAAGCCTCGTTGGGACGACGCGGTGTGTTGAGCCACACGTCCACACCCTGGACAAGGTAACGCGCCAGATTCATGTCGTAGTCTTCGAGGAAAACCAGCCGCCCCCCGTTCTCGGCTTTCTTGACGGCGCGATAGACTTCCTGGATCAAGTGCTTGCCCGGTTCGTCGGCCGGATGCGCCTTCCCGGCAAAGACAATCTGCACCGGGCGGTTGGGACGATTGATCAACTCCAGCACACGATCCAGGTCGCTCAAAACCAGCCCGGCGCGCTTGTAGGTCGCGAAACGGCGGGCAAACCCAATCGTCAGCACGTACGGGTCGAGCAGCGCGCCCGAAGCGATCACCTGTATGGGATGGAATCCACCCTGCATCCAACGCCGGCGCGTCCGTTCCAGCATGTAGAAGACCAATTTGCGTTTGAGATGGATCCGCACAGCCCACAATTCCGCGGGAGGGATTTCATCCACCCGGTTCCACAGTTCGGGGTCGTCCAGGCGATCAAGCCAGTCTCCGCCCAGATAGTGATCGTACAGCACCCCCAGACGACGCGCCATCCAGGTGGACGTGTGCACGCCGTTGGTCACATAGGTGATGGGGACATCGTCCTCGTCGGCCTCGGGCCAAAGGAAATTCCACATGCGCCGCGCCACGCGTCCATGAAGTTCGGATACGCCGTTACGCCTGTCGGAGAAACGCAGCGCCAGCACACCCATACTAAAAGTCTCGCCCCAGGATTGCTGGTTGCGGGCCAGGTCAACAAACTGGTCGCGGCTAAGGCCAAGTTCGGGCCACAACGCCGACAGGTATTTGTCGATCAGCCAGAGCGGAAATTCGTCATTCCCCGCCGAGACAGGCGTATGCGTGGTAAAGACATTGTTGACGCGCGTTTTGGCGATTGCCTCCTCGAAGGGATAACCGGAAGCCACCATCTCGCGGGCGCGCTCCAAGATCAGGAAAGCCGCGTGGCCTTCGTTCATGTGCCAGACGCCGGGATTGTAGCCCAACGCCCGCAGCGCGCGCACGCCGCCCACACCCAACAGCACCTCCTGGGAGATGCGGAAATTCAGGTCGCTCCAATACAAACGGGAGGTCAACTTGCGATCCGCCTCGTTGTTCGGTTCGACGTCAGAATCCATCAGGTACAGCGGCACGCGCCCAACGCGCACTTCCCACAAACGCAGCGCCACCGAACGATCCGGGAATTCCACACTGATCGTAAAAGGCTGGCCTTCCTCATTCATCACTGGCAAGAACGGCAACTTGTCAAAATCCAACGGATTGTTGCGGGCCTCCTGCCAGCCGTCTTCGGAGATACGCTGGGAAAAATAGCCTTCGGCGTACAAGAAACCAATGCCGACCAGCGGCAGGCCCAGGTCGGAGGCCTCTTTCAGATGGTCGCCGGCCAGCACGCCCAGACCGCCGGAGTAAATTGGCAACGTCTCGTGCAGGCCGTACTCCATGGAAAAGTAAGCCACCGGCTTTTTGCAAAAATCAGGCTGCTGCTGACTGCACCAGGTATCCTGGCTCGCCAAATACGTATCAAAAAACTGGAAGACGCTGTCATAATTTTCCAGATAAGCGCTGTCTTGTGCAGCCTCGTTCAGGCAGGCACGCTCAACCTGTCGCAAAAAACGGATCGGGTTGTGCGCCAGCCGCTCCCACAGGGCATGATCGATGCGCGAGAACAGACGCTGTGCGTTGGGCTGCCAGGTCCACCACAGATTGTAGGCCAGTTCACCCAGCCGATCGATGCGGCGCGGCAGGTCAAAATGATTGGGGATACGCGTGCGGAATATTTGCATTGTTCACTCTTTAGGTTGGAAGGATTGGGGAATCATACCACAACGCCCACCTTATGCGGCTTGCAACTTTCGAGAAGTTCCGGTGTACAATTTACACCACGATGCAGAAAACTGTCCAACTTTTTGTCACTTGCCTGGTGGACACCTTCTTCCCCCGCGTGGGCGAAGCAATGGCAGACGTATTGGCGCGCGCCGGCGCAGGCGTGGACTTTCCCGCCGACCAGACTTGCTGCGGGCAGCCAGCGTTCAACGCCGGACGATGGCAGGATGCCCGCCCAATGGCAAAACATACCATCCGGGTCTTCGAATCCGCCCACGGCGACGTGATCATCCCCTCCGGGTCGTGCGCCGCGATGGTCCGCCACGGCTACGCGGAACTGTTCGCAGACGACCCCGACTGGCTGGCGCGCGCCCGATCCCTGGCCGCGCGCGCCTACGAATTCAGCGAATATCTGGTGGACGTGCTCGGCGTCACCGATGTGCGATGGGACGGCGCGCTGACCTACCATCCCTCCTGCCATTTGCTGCGCGCCCTGGGCGTAGACCGTCAGCCGCGCGCCCTGCTGGCAAACGTCCACGGGGCGGAGGTCGTCGAACTGCCGAGCGCCGAAGAGTGCTGCGGGTTCGGCGGCGTTTTTTCGGTGGAGCATCCCGAAATCTCAGCCGAGATGCTTCGACGCAAGATCAGCAACATCGAGAACAGCGCCGCGCCGACCGTCGTCACCTGTGACACCGGCTGCCTGATGCACATTCAGGGAGGGCTGAAACGCAACAAAAAGCCGCAACGGGTGGTACATATAGCAGAGGTACTCAACCATGTTTAAAAAACGACTCCCCCCTGCGTTAGCGCTATTCCTGATCGCGCCGGCATTTGGCGAACTGTTCTCCGGCTCAGCGCCGCTGAACGAATACATCAACCCAATCACCTTTGTCATCCTGTCACTGCTGTACGGCTGCGGGGCGATCATCATCCGTGAACTGGTCATCCGCTGGAACAAGGGCTGGCCCAGCTTGCTGCTGCTCGGCTTTGCCTACGGCATCTACGAGGAAGGGCTGGTGGTGCGCTCCTTTTTCGACCCCAACTGGATGGATTTGGGCAGGCTGGGCGTGTACGGCCGCCTGGCCGGCGTCAACTGGGTGTGGGCCGAACACCTGACCATCTACCACGCCCTGATCAGCATCGCCGCCAGCATCGTCTTTGTCGAAATGCTCTATCCGGAGCGCCGGTCCGAATCCTGGGTCGCCAGTAAAAAATGGCGGTTCGCAAATTGGGCCGGATTTCTGGTCGTGTTGGGCTTGGGCCAATTGATGACGCCTTACGACGCCCCCAATGGCTGGATCCTGCTCTCATGGCTGTCCATATTCGCCTTGCTCGCATCATCCCGGCCCGGATCCTGGCTCCACGCGAGCGTCAGGCGCCTCGTCCCCGCCGTTTCTTCCTGACCGGCCTGATCGGGGTGTTGATCCAGTTCATCCTGATCTACAACGGCGCCGATGAGGGAGCCTATCCCTTCCCCGTCGCCATGCTCCTGTTGGCGCTGTTCGATTTGTTTGTCCTGTGGCTGGTCCTTCGCTGGAATGGGAACGGAGCAGCCTGGGACGACCGTCACCGCATGGCGCTGGTCAACGGGGCGATGAGCTTCTTCCTGATTTTTGGCCCGCTGACCACGGGCGGGCAGTATCCGGTCATGTTTTTCAGCAACCCCATTTTCCTGTTCCTGCTCTGGCTGGCCTACAAAAAGGTCAAAAAACGAGCTGAAAGCGAAGCCGCAGCCAGTGTCACAGTTTAGGGAACACATCCGCGCTGCCATTGCCAACCCTGTTTTGCAGGCGGCCCTCGACGCCAACGCCGAACGCCGCGTTGCCGGGCGCATCCGCGCGTTCGCCTCCCTGCCCGACCACGCGGCGCGCCGCCAGCGCGCCCGCGCCGTGCGGGCAGAGGTCATCGCAAACCTGGACGAGGTGCTCGGGCAGTTCATCGCCAAAACCGAGGCCAACGGCATCGTCGTCCACCGCGCGCGCGATGCGAATGAGGCCATCCGGATCGTCCAAAACATCATCGGGGCGATTGGCCAGTCGCCCCGGCCCAAATTGATCGCCAAATCCAAATCCATGGTCTCGGAGGAGATCGGCCTGAACGAAGCGCTGGAAGCCGCCGGGCAGCGCGTGGTGGAGACCGATCTGGGCGAGTACATCGTCCAGTTGCGCGGCGAAAAGCCCAGCCACATCATCACGCCCGCCGTGCACCTGCGCCGCCAGGAAGTGGCCCAACTCTTTCACGAGAAACTGAACATCCCCTACACCGAAGACATCCCGGTGCTGACCGAAACCGCCCGCCAAACGCTGCGCGAGGTCTTTCTCTCCGCCAATGTGGGCATCTCCGGCGTCAATTTCGGCGTGGCGGAGACCGGCTCGCTGTGCATCGTCACCAACGAGGGCAACGGACGCATGGTGACCACCCTGCCGCCAATCCACATCGCCCTGATGGGCATGGAACGCCTGGTCCGCTCCACAGACGATCTGGCCCTGATGCTCTCGCTGCTGCCGCGCTCGGCCACCGGCCAGAAGATCAGCGTCTACACCCAACTTATCCACGCGCCGCGCCGCGTCAACGACCCCGACGGGCCGCGCGAACGCCATCTCATCCTGCTCGATAACGGGCGCGCTCGCCTGCGCACCTCGCCCCTCGAGGAGGCGCTCTACTGCATCCGCTGCGGCGCGTGCCTGAACGCCTGTCCCGTCTTCCGGGAAATTGGCGGACACGCCTACGTCGGAGCGGACGGACGGGCAGCCACCTACCCTGGCCCGATCGGCTCCGTCATCTCGCCGGGGCTGTTCGGACCCAACTTCGCTCACCTGGCGCAAGCCTGCTCCCTGTGCGGCGCGTGCAAGGAAGCCTGCCCGGTGGATATCGACCTGCCAAAACTGCTGTTGCGGGTACGAAGCGGCCAACTGCCGGTGAACAGCGGACAATCGCGCGCAGGGGGAGCCGGTCTGCCGCTGTGGGTGAAATTCGGATTAACCGCCTACCGGCGGATCGCCACCCGCCCGCGCCTGTTCGCCGTTATGCAAAAGATGTCCGCCGTTTTGGGCGGGAGCATGGCCCCTGCGGACAAATGGATACACCTGCCCGCGATCACCGGCTGGGGCTACAGCAAGGATTTTCCGCGACCCGCAGGGCGTCCCTTCCGGGAACGATTCCAGCGCCGGGACGCAGGGCAGACGATAACGGCAAAAAAGGAAACGGCAAAAGTTGTTGGGAAAACAGAAAACACCCTCCCGCAAAAAGCATTGGTCGAGCAATTCTGCGAGGAGTTACGCGCGCTCGGCGGACAGGTATACCTTGCCAAGAAAAGTGATCTGGCGGGTCAACTGGTCTCCATCATCAAGGTACGCGGCATCCGGCAGGTGCAGGCGGACGAACCTTCGGCGGCGATCTTGGCCGATTTAAAGGAATCCGGCCTGCTCGTCCAGCGCGAACCGAATCCCGAAATCCGAGCCGGGGTCACGCTGGCAGCGGCAGGGATCGCCGAGACAGGCACGATCCTGGTCACTGGCGGCGAGGGGCGTCCACTGACCGCGTCCTTGCTTCCGGAGATCCATCTCGCCATTTTGCACATCCGTGACATCCATCCTGACCTGTCGAAGGTATTAAACCTGCGCGAAGTTGCCGAAGCCTCCTCCGCCGCCCTCATCAGCGGCCCATCCCGCACCGCCGATATCGAGATGACGCTGACCATCGGCGTACACGGGCCGAAGGAATTGCACGTCTTTTTAGTTGACGATTAAAGCCCCGGTATGATAAAATCACGCCCGCACGCCCCCATCGTCTAGCGGCCCAGGACGTGGCCCTCTCAAGGCCAAAACGGGGGTTCGAGTCCCCCTGGGGGCACTACCTGAAAGTCGCCTGTGAAGGCGGCTTTTTTGTTTTCATTTGCGGGGGAATGGCAGGCATCGCACCTTACATTTTTGTAAGGTGTACTTGCGGCGCATGGTCAATCGAGTCTGGTACATGTACAATACAATATACTTACCGCGCTGGAGCACCTTCAGGATGGCTTTTGACATTCAAATCGAGCATCGTATCGCAAACATAGATGCAGCGCTCTGGAATGAGCTGGGCTCCGAACAACCGTTTCAAAGTTATCAATGGTACGCCTTTGGTGAGCAAGTCATGTCTGACTGCACACCTGGCTATGTCATTCTGTGGCAAAAAAATCAACCAATCGCCCGCGGAACTTTCTATTTGATCCAGAACGAGCCGCTGCCAATCCCGGCACGGTTCAGAAGGCCGGTCAACGCCATTTTGCGCCGCTGGCCGCTGCTCATTTGCCGCTCGCCGCTTTCCAACGCCAGCGGGTTGATCCTGCCGGACAAGCCATCCCTGCACAAAAACGCCCTGATCACGATATCACAGACGGGTCTTGATCTTCTAAAAAAGTATCGTGGATCGTTCCTGATTTTCGATTATCTGAAGACCGAAGAAGCCCAAAACTGGGAAAAACCATTTGCAAAGACCGAGGGCGGCGATCCCGGCACAGCCATGTCCATCGAATGGGACAGTTTCGAAGATTTTCTGACCGCCAGCAAACGGAGAATTCGACAACATTACAAACACAGCAGCCGTGAGGCGTCCAATCTGGGCATAAAGGTCACACGGCACAAATCAGTGCAGGATATTAACGCAGCCCTGGCGCTTATCCATAACGTGGAGCGACGCCATCATGCCGCGCCAAATCCATGGGCGCGCGGCATGCTGGAAAACATGCACATGGTAGATGGGACCTGGCTCGAGGCGCGGATTGGTGAACGCCTGGTTGGGTGCATGTTGTTGCTCGATGATAATGGCGCGCAAATTGCCGCGCTGCCCGGCCTGACCGACGATGTGCCATTTGCCTATTTCGTGCTGCTTTATGGCGCGTTGCAAGACGCCATGGAAAAAGGGATAAAAATGCTGCGCTGGGGGAGCGGCGCATACGAAACCAAGCGACGGTTGGGGTTCACGCTCGAACGAAACAACAACGCCGTTTTCAGCGCGGCACATCCGCTGTTGCGTTTCATGCTTCGCCTGGCAAAATAAGGAAAAGCCATGATCCAAGACTATTTACTATCCATCATTCTCTTCGTCATCATCCTTGTTTTCTATGTGATCGATTTTTATTTCATGCTGCACTACGACCGGCAGCGCCAATCCGGCAAAGGGTGGAGCTGGGATTACACGCTATTGACGATTTTGATGGGATTGGCAATCGTCCTGCAGCCCATACTCTTCCCCCGTCTGGGGTGGACAACGTCCCACAAGGCGGGACTGGCGCTTCAAGGGATCGGCCTGTTCACGGTCGCCGCTTCGCTTGGGCTGCACGTCTGGGCGCGGCAGCATCTCCAAAAATTCTACGCGGAACGCGTCGAGGTGCAGCCCGATCACCAGGTCGTTCAAACCGGACCCTACGCGTACGTTCGGCATCCGGTCATCAGCTCCTTTTTCGGGCTGGCAGCCGGTCTACTGCTGCTCAATCCGGCGTTGACAACCATCCTTGCCCTCATCTACGCAATTTGGGATTTCACCCGCGCCGCCCGCCAAGAGGAAGAATTGCTCAAGGAGAATCTGGCCGGGTACGCAGACTATATGCAACGTGTGCCGCGCTTTTTGCCGCGTTTGGGGAAGACAAAATGATCACCCCGGATGCTTTCCTGCAACTTCCACTTGGAGAACTGGCCCAACTGGTGCGCGCTGACGGGTCAATCGTGTGTGTGTTCCCCATCAACGGAACCCGGCGCTGGTTCATGCTCGAACACGCCCACACGGCCGGAGACGACCCGGTTGCGACCTATATGGACATTGCCGGGAAAAACCACATCGGCCTCTATCGCCTGTTCTTCGAGCACGGAGTCGACACCCTGATCACGCCGGTCTTTGGAACAGAGCTTTTCAATCGCGGCGACGAATACGTGCAGCGTATCGGCATGGAGGGGTTGTCGCGTCTGGCAACCCACCCCGACTTCGTCGATTTCTACGATGAACACCAGGTACGCGTTCGCTTTTATGGGGATTACAGAACGCGCCTAAAAGACACCCCCTATGCCGGACTAAGCAATACCTTCGATGCCATCACCGAGCACACGCGGCATTACAACCATCATCGCTTGTTCTTTGGCGTGTTTGCCAATGACGCCACGGCAACGGTGGCCGAGTTTTCGGTGAAATACCACCAAGAACACGGAAAAATCCCCGACCGCCAGACTATCATCGAAATGTACTACGGCGAATACGTCCATCCGGCAGATATTTTCATCGGGTTCGACAAATTCAGCATCTTCGACTATCCGCTGCTGGCAAGCGGCGAGGAAGACCTGTACTTCACGGCCGCCCCCTCGCCCTATCTTGATCAGACGCAATTGCGGCAGATCCTGTACGACCACCTGTATACGCGTCGTGGTCGGGAACCGGATTACGCCACGCTCCCACCCGAGGACCGGCAATGGATGCAATCGTTTTACCGTCATAACCGCCACGTTACGCTGGGCATCGGTCAACGCCGCGCCGGGTTATGGTTCCCGCTTGGCGACATTACCTGGCCCGAAACAGGAGCATCGCAGTGAACATCCAACAAGAGATCAGCACCCTCCTACAAAGCATTGGTCCCGGAAAAATGAGCAGCACTGCCTATGATACCGCCTGGGTCGCGCGGCTCGGCGACATAGACGCTGAATTAAGCAACCATGCCCTCGAATGGCTGTGCGAGAATCAGCTCCCGGACGGCAGTTGGGGCGCGGCCCAGCCTTTTTACTATCACGACCGCGTTATCTCCACCCTGGCCGCGATGATCGCCCTGACCCGCCGCGGGCGCCGCATCCAGGACAAGAACCAAATCGAAAAAGGGCTGCTGGCCCTGGAAAAAATCACCTCCGGCGTGGACAAAGGAGGCCTGGCTGCCCATCCCAACGGCGCAACCGTCGGCTTCGAGATGATCGTCCCGACGCTGGTCGCTGAAGCCGAGAAACTGGGGCTGATCAAACAACAGGGGGAACGCGTTTTAGGACATCTCTCCCAACAGAGAAGCGCCAAGTTATCCCTAATCCAGGGGAAGATGATCAACCGGAACGTCACTGTTGCGTTTTCGGCAGAGATGGCCGGCATCGATGGTCAACATATGCTGGATGTGGACAATCTGCAAGAAGGGAATGGATCGGTAGGACACAGTCCATCGGCCACGGCTTATTTCGCTCTGTACGTCAAGCCAGGAGACCCCAATGCGCTCAGATACTTACAACAAGCTGCCGCGCCAGATGGCGGTGCGCCAAACCTGGCCCCCTTTGACATCTACGAAAGAGCGTGGGTGGCATGGAATCTCTCCTTGCCTCACAAGGTGGACAACACCGTTCTCCCCCACCTTAAGCCTCATCTCAATTACCTGAAAGACGCTTGGCAGCCCGGGATGGGCGTTGGTTTTTCACAAGGTTACTCTATCCCAGATGGCGACGATACCATCATAACGTACGATGTTTTAAAACGATATGGTTATGAAGTAGACCTGGAAAGTGTACTATCCTTTGAAGACAAAGAGTTCTTTCGTTGCTACGATCTCGAAGTTGGCATATCCCCCAGTATGAATATCCACGCGCTGCTAACTTTGCGACGAGCCGGATACGAAAGAAACCACCCCACCATACAAAAGATCCTGCATTTTCTGAGCAACTTGCACGACGCACAAGATTGTTGGCGCGATAAATGGCACCTATCGCCTTGCTACACTACGGCACACATGGCTATCGCCTGCACGGATTACCTTGACGGTCTCGCAGAGAAATCCATCGACTGGATATTGTCCATGCAGAACGATGACGGCTCATGGGGCTTTTTCATGCCCACAGCAGAAGAGACAGCTTACTGCCTGCAAGCGTTATGTATTTGGAACCAGCACACAGGAAAAGTCCCAAAGCATGTTCTGGAACAAGGTGCAAGTTGGCTGTATAAGCACAGTGGCCCGCCCTACTACCCTTTATGGATAGGCAAAGGACTGTATAGCGCAGATTTCGTAGTGCGTTCAGCAATATTAAGCGCACTACAACTGGTCGAAACAAATACATAGAGGCTGATATGACCTTTTTTAAACAATTGCCCAACATTCAAACCAGCGACCCGGACGAAGCCCGTCGCGGGAAGCTTTTGAACACCCTCCTCGTTGGGATTGCCGCCGCAGCCATTTTGGGGCTGATATACACATCCTTGTCATTTACGTTTAAGTGGGGACCTGCTCAAGAAAATAAGTGGCTTTTTTTTAGCAGTCTGAGCTTTTTGGTAGTAAGTGCTATTATCTACTTCATTAACCAGCGATCAGTGTCCGTAGCGGCATCGATCTTTCTGTCCATGTTTACAATTGCTCTGGCCTTCAGTGACACACCAAAAGAGGTAGCCAACGGTCGCAGCCTGTTCGCTTTTGCCATTCCAATAACCATAGCAAGTTTGCTCCTCAGGCCTGCATCCAGTTTCATTTTTGCGCTCATCACCGGGGGGCTTATTTCATGGCTCTCTTTTTCCAACAATATCATCCCGAACTTCCCTGCCATCATCGGCTTTTTCGTGCTCGCCTTCGTCTCCTGGCTCTCCTCCCGCAGTCTGGAGCAGGCGCTGAGAGAATTGCGTACGATCAACGCCGATCTTGACAAAGTCGCCAAAGAACGGACGCAAGCCCTGGCAGAATCCTTGACCCGCGAACGCATCGAGGCCGGACGCAACCAGGCCATCCTGGAAGGCATTGCCGATGGCGTCGCTGTATTCGACAATCGGCACATCCTTGTTCAGACAAATCCAGCCATCGTACAACTGCTGGAAATGCCCAACGAAAAACTGATTGGCGCGACCATCGAAGACTTCGCCCGCTCGGAACACCTCGATGCCAAAAACCGCGGTATCCTGGCCGGTCTGCTCACAAAGCCGGGACAGCAGTTAACCAGTCAACGCATAATTTGGGACAAGAAGACCCTGTCAGTAAGTTCGGCGCAAGTCCACGACGCTGAGGGAAATCTGCTCGGCACTGTGGCCGTCTTCCGGGACTTCACCCGAGAAGCCCAGGTCGAGAAAATGAAAAGCACCTTCCTGGCCATTGTCTCTCATGAGCTGCGCACCCCTCTCAACGCCATCCTGGGGTATGCGGAAATGCTCAAAGAGGCCATCTACGGCCCGATTAACGAGAAGCAGGCTTCGGTCTCGGTTCGCATTATGACCAACACACAGCGGTTGTTGAGCATCGTCAGCGACCTGTTGGATCAGAGCCAAATCGAGGCCGGAAAATTGACGATCCAGATGCGCCCCTTCCGTCCCGCCGAATTGCTCGAAAACGTCCACGCCGTAATGGACAAGATCGCCGCCAGCAAAGGTGTGATACTCGCCAGCGAGATCGCGCCGCGGCTGCCGGAAGAAATCAACGGCGACCCCGCCCGCCTGCAACAAATCCTGGTCAACCTTGTCAACAACGCGGTCAAATTCACGGACCAGGGAACAGTCAACGTGCGTCTGTTCCGTCCAAAGGAGAACTACTGGGGGCTGGAAGTCCTTGATAACGGACAGGGCATCACGGAAGAAGAACTGCCCCACATTTTTGATGCCTTCCGGCAGGCTGAAAGCGCCATCATCCGGGAGCATGGCGGGTTCGGGCTCGGATTGTCCATCGTGAAAAATCTGGTCGATCTCATGGGGGGGACGATCACCGTCAAAAGCAAAGTGGGCGTCGGCAGCACTTTCACCATCATACTGCCCCTCGTGCCCGTATCCCAGGAGGACAAGTCAAAATGAACCAATTTGCCCTGGTCATCGAAGACGACGAAGATTTGAGTATCATTTTTTCGGAGGCCCTGCAAGCGGCTGGCTTCAAGACAAAAATCATCCGCGACGGACAAAGCGCCCAGGAACAACTCGCCGAACTGACCCCGTCTCTGGTCATTCTGGACATGCACCTGCCCCGCGTCGCCGGCGGGGACATCCTGTCACAGATCCGCGCCGACGATCGCCTCAAAGACGTGATCGTGGTCATCGCCACAGCCGATGCACGCATGGGCGAGATGTACCACGACACAGCCGATTTCGTGCTCATAAAACCCATCTCGTTCACCCAATTGCGCGACCTGACGGCGCGCCTCCAGAGAGAGTAAAAAAGACAGTGGTCCGGCCTGCCCGAATCGTGAGCCTCCACAAAAACAAACAGTCTCCCGAAAGGTAACCTTTCGGGAGACTGTCGTTAATCGTGCGTCAAATGGCTACTTCGAGACAGGAAGCGTCTGCGCATAAGCCAGGACAGCCGCGATCTCATCGGGGTCCCAGCCATTGCCAACGGCCGAAGGCATCGGCGGGTTGGAACCGGGCTGGCCGAAGTGAACTTTGTGCATGAACTCCCACGGATTGTCATTCGCGATGGTGCCAACAAATTCCGGTGCGTCTTCATCGGCAAAGTTAATCGCCAGGCCATCTTGACCGTGGCAGGCGAAACAGATGCTGTTGTACAACTCCTCGCCCTCGTCGGCCTCACCCTTGGAAGCTTTGGTTTCGTAGTCGATAAAGACGGAGTCATCCAACAAACCACTGCTGAGGAAGGCTGCCATATCGGCCATGGCTGTCTCATCAAAGTACTGGGCAAAGTTGTGGTCAGGATTGTTGGTGCCGTCCAGCCAGGCAACGGTATTCTCGACCGGCTGACCAGCCATCTCAATCACGCCCGTGATGCCGGTGAAATGCGAACCAGAGCCATAAGCGCCGTCCACGCCCTTGTAGTCCCAGCCATGGCATTCCTTGCAGCGCCAGGTGGCGTCGCCGCTCTTCTGTCCGTCGGCGGGATACAATACGTGGGTATCGGTGGGCGCGTCCACGTCCAGCACTTTCCACCACTTGTCGTACAGTTGACCGCCGCGAGCGACGTCGCCGGCCGGCTTCTCGACGGGCAGTGTCTGGGTATAAGCGATCACGTCTGCAATATCCTGTATTGTCCAGGAACCCGTCAGGGAGGCGGCATCCAATGTTGCAGGCATGTCCTCGGTGGGCTGCCCGGCGCGGATCTTGTGCATCAATTCCCACGGGTTGTCGGCAGCAATCGTGCCGATATATTCCGGCTCATCATCGCCGCCAAAGTTGATAGCCTGACCAGTCAGCCCGTGACAAAGCTGGCAAATGCTGCCAAAGAGTTCCTGCCCGCGTACGGCATCGCCTTTGGCGGCTTTGGTCTCGTAATCAATGGCCTGCGCGTCATCCACCAAACCGGCGCTGATGAAGGCGGCCAGGTCGGCGGCGGCGGCATCGTCATTGAAATACTGAACGAAGTTGTGGTCGGGGTTCTCGGTGCCATCCAGCCAGACGACGATATCCTCAAGCGGCTGGCCGGCCATATCGAACACGCCCTTAATGCCAGTATAATGCGAACCAGAACCATAAGCGCCGTCCGCGCCCTTGTAGTCCCAGCCGTGACATTCCTTGCAGCGCCAGGTGGTGTCGCCGCTCTTCTGCCCGTCGGCGGGATACAATACGTGGGTATCAGCAGGAGTGTCTACCCCCAGCACCTGCCACCACTTATCGTACAACTGCGCGCCGCGAACAGCATCACCGGTCAACGCGGGCGCAGGGGCCTCCGTCATCGCCGGAGCTTCGGT